>NZ_AUAF01000046.1 GCF_000428585.1 Zooshikella ganghwensis DSM 15267
CGCGAAAATACCGCCAGATATGTGTATCTTCATCTAGCCCAAAAAACTCGCCGATGAGCTCCATTGCAATCACTTCAGGATCAGAAAGGGAAGGCATAGTCCCTCGGTCACGTAATCGCTGGCCTTTAAGTAAATCATTAAAGGTATCATCAACCCAGCAATAAACTGCTATGATAAACTCTTCTACTGACATCCCCTGTCCCTTTGAATTTGTTTCGGCAAAACAAAGGTTGGGGTCAGGGGTTGTCATTTCAAACTAATAAAAGTCGAGCATCGCGTGATATTACTGATGGACATACAGACTTTTACGCTCGTTTTGCAAAACCTGGAGTAGTATTAGCGGGCTATGATCCTGATCCTCACTCATTTGATTATGACGTCACAAAACGTCATTTAGAGTTACTACGTGCTGCTAAGGATGCACAAGGTAAGCCACTGAAGGTGCTTACGCTAGAAGGACCAATGACAATTCGTGAGGAATACGCGTCAGAGGATTTTGCAGCAGGCTATATTGGTTTTTACTTATGTAATGGTGCAGTTATTATGCAAGGGTTTGGTGATAAAGCTGCAGATCAAGCTGCTAAAAAAACTCTACAGGAAGTATTTCCAGAGCGAACGATAGAACAGATAAATATTGATGGTATTGCGGCGGGGGGCGGCAGTATTCACTGTACTACACAACAGGAACCTTATGTTTAAAAAGAAACTATTGTTCGTATCTATGACTTGAAGAACAGGAATGTTTTTTTATGAAGTATCACCATTTAGGTATTCCTACAAAGCAAAAACTACCAGATGAAAAATATTTACCTCATTTAAAAATGTATGTAAGTGGCTATGGGAAGAATGAATATGGAATCGAATGGGTAAGGTATGACGAAGATGCAAACTTTCCAGATATAGTAAAAGAGCTACCCCATGTTGCCTTTGAGGTTGAAGATCTTAGTGCTGCAATTGAAGGGAAAAATGTGATCATCAAACCTAATAGCCCGAGTCCAGGAGTTATCGTTGCTTTTATTGAAGAAAATGGTGCACCTATTGAGTTTATTCAAGTTGATCGTTCAATAGCTGAAGAAGGAATATAGCTCAATACGTTAAATATTTTTTTATAATTAACGTTGAAATACGCTGCGCATATTTTGGGTCAAATAGGTGAATTGAATGATGAAAACAATTGGGCTGTTAGGAGGGATGAGTTGGGAAAGTACTGCCAGCTATTATCAGCGCATAAATGATACAGTTAAATCAAAATTAGGTGGGTTACACTCGGCAGAAATTATTTTATACAGTATTGACTTTGCACCTCTAGAGAGGTTGCAACATACCGGCAAATGGGATGAGGCAGCTCACTTACTGGCAGAAAAAGCCATCTGTCTTGAGTCTGCAGGGGCTGACTTTATTATAATTTGTACAAATACTATGCATAAAGTAGCACCTTATATAGAAAGTAAAATAGCAGTCCCATTATTACATATTGCAGATGCAACGGCTAAAAAACTTGTTTCTCAAGATATTAAAACGGTAGGGTTGCTTGGTACGGCTTTTACTATGGAAGATGCTTTTTATAAAGGTCGTTTGCACGAAAAGTACGGGTTAAATGTACTGACGCCAAATGACCAGGATAGGCAAATTGTACATCAGGTTATATATCAAGAGCTGTGCCAAGGAAAGGTTTCAGAAGCATCCAAAAAGGCTTATTTAAATATTATTGATAAGTTAAGTGAGCAAGGTGCTGAAGGTGTTATTTTGGGCTGTACAGAGATAGGCTTACTGGTCAAACAGAGTGATACTCAAGTTACACTGTTTGATACCACTCGTATTCATGCCGACTTTGCAGTAAATATCGCGTTATCATAAGGTGCAGATATGGATATTGAGCGCTATGGTATTATTCTAAACACAGAAAACTATGATGAATGTGTAGCATTTTATCGTGAATTATTCGACTTGCCCTTAATGTTTGAAAAGGTAGATGGAAATTTTCGACTGACGTGCTTGGCATTGGGTACCGCTTATTTAATGATTGAAACGGAAGGCGTTGCAAAGCGCGAAGGAAAGTCAGTTGAAGAAAGTGCGACCAAACTCAGGCTCAATGTAAAAGATATTCAGGCAGCGTTAGATAATGTTAGAGCTTATGATGCAAATGCAAGCATTGTCGAACATGAATGGGGGTTAGTTATTAATATCGTTGATCCAGATGGAAACCGTGTGAGTATTCGCGATGAGGCTGGTTTTATTGAGCAGCTACACTCAAAGAACATTTGCGAAGACTATACTAACCTTGCATAATCTGAGCTTACCAAATAATACACCTTATAGATGGTGGATATCTTGGATGAAGACCCTTAGTGATGTATACAGTTTAAAGCTTTTACTGCAAAGTATTAATAAAAACAGGTAAAAGTGTTATGAAAAGTGTGTACTTTTATAGTGCTGTTTTATGCTGCTCACTAAGGGCTTGTATTAAACTGTTATTAGCTTTGAAAATCGATTATTGGGTAATGATTGCAATTTAAGTGAGCAAGTAATTATTTATGAAGCAGTGGACTCCCTCCGGATGGAGAAACTTCCCTATCCAGCAACAACCAACGTACCCCGATCAAAATACACTAAACCTGGTTGAGCAAAACCTGGCTCAAATGCCTCCACTAGTGTTCGCAGGTGAAGTACGACAGTTACGCCAACATTTTGCGGATGTGACTGCAGGTAAGGCATTTCTATTGCAAGGTGGCGATTGTGCGGAAAGCTTTGCGGAGTTTAATGCGACAAATATTCGAGACACTTTCAAAGTGATGTTGCAGATGGCAGTGGTACTGACGTTTGCCGCTGCTTGTCCGGTGGTTAAAGTTGGACGGCTTGCGGGCCAGTTTGCTAAACCTCGATCTGCAGGTACAGAAGTGATTGATGGTGTTGAACTGCCAAGTTATCGTGGTGATATTATTAACTGTATTGATTTTACCGCAGAAGCAAGAACCCCTGATCCTCACCGCTTAGTACGTGCATACAATCAATCTGCTGCGACCCTAAACTTATTACGTGCGTTTGCCCAAGGAGGCTTGGCAGACTTACATCAGGTACATCGTTGGAATTTAGGGTTTTTGGCTAACAGCAGTCAAGGTGAGCGTTATCAACATCTTGCTGACCGTATTGATGAGGCGCTTGCGTTCATGGCGGCCTGTGGTATTTCAAGTCATAACACATCATCTATTCGTGAGACAGATTTTTACACTTCACATGAAGCACTTTTATTGAATTATGAAGAAGCGCTTACTCGTCAGGATAGCCTAACGGGTGACTGGTATGACTGTTCTGCGCATATGTTATGGATTGGTGATCGTACCCGACAAGTTGAAGGTGCCCATGTGGAGTTTTTACGAGGGGTACATAACCCGATTGGAATAAAAGCAGGGCCTACGACCAACACTGACGATCTTATTACCTTATTAGATACATTGAATCCAGCCAATGAGCCAGGCCGAATCAATGTCATCGTGCGGATGGGAGCGGGGTTGGTTGAAAAGAACTTGCCACGACTTATCCAGGCAGTCCAAAAAGAAGGAAAGCAAGTGTTGTGGAGCTGTGACCCTATGCATGGTAATACCATTAAAGCAGGGACAGGCTACAAAACACGTGCGTTTGATGACATATTGGCTGAGGTTAAACACTTCTTTGCCGCGCATCAGGCTGAAGGCACTTATGCTGGAGGCGTTCATTTTGAAATGACAGGGCAAAATGTTACTGAGTGTATAGGTGGTGCCCAAGCGATTACCGAAGAGGGATTATGCGATCGTTACCATACACATTGCGATCCTCGGTTAAATGCAGATCAAGCGCTGGAGTTAGCATTTCTTATTTCAGAAACGCTAAAAGAGTGTCGGCAGTATTATCTTAACGGCTCAAAAACTAACGGGTAAAGGTGAGCTAATGATTGAGATAGCAGACCCGCTGTCTGATATGGAAAAACCGGCTTTTTATAATGACCTGCAGCTTTTGGCTGCAGGTCTGCTTGAGGGGGATGATGACTTGGTTTCATCCCTTGCTAACTTAAGTAGTTTACTGTTTTGGCAATTAGCCGATATAAACTGGGCTGGCTTTTATCTTTTATCTGATAAAGAACTGGTTTTAGGGCCTTTTCAAGGTAAACCTGCGTGTAACCGGATACCTGTTGGACAGGGGGTGTGTGGCACAGCTGTAGCGAAAGGAACAACTCAGGTTGTTGCAGATGTTCAGCAGTTTCCTGGACATATTGCTTGTGATAGTGCATCACGTAGTGAGCTGGTTATACCGCTATTTGATAAACAAGGAAACTGTCGTGGAGTATTAGATATTGATAGTCCAAGCCTGGCACGTTTTGATCAGGAGGATGCTGTGGGGCTGCAGTCCATAGCGGATTTACTTTTAAATAAATGGTCCTAAAACTGGAGATATGGCAGGGCTTGTGCTTAGCTATGGAGTAGTTGTATTGGGGTCTCAATAACCTATGACGGAAAAACGGCGTACTGACCGCACAAAAGTAACGTTTGTTGTTGAAGTGACCATACCAGAAGGTGATTCTAAGCGTCTAAAAACTCAAGATATTTCCGATGGTGGGGTATTTCTTCTTGCAGACGACTTTTTTCCAGAGTTGGGAACAGTGGTAGATATTCAGGTTGTTGGTTTACCTGGAGGTGATGCCCCTCGCTTACAAATGGAAGTTGTGCGTCATACCGACAATGGTTTTGGATTGCGTATGATTAATAAAGATCGTGACTAGCTTCTTGACGCCTCTTTAATCTTTCTATGATGTGGACTACTTTATCCTGCATTAATCCAGTCGTTGCATTGTCATGTGCAGCGAGCTATCCTCGCCCAGAATAAACGTACAAGAAAAATGATCCTCATTCTGCGTGGGGTGTAGCACAATGCATGCAGTCGAAGTTATGAGTCTGCCGCAGCAAAGTAAACGGCATCAGCACTCTTTTCATCAACTTGTTGTTGGTCTTGAAGGTACTACTGAGTTTGAAATTGCGGGTAAAGGTAGTTGGGTTGATTCAGGTAAAGGTTGCCTGGTTCCTTCAGACTGCTCCCATTACTTTTGTGGGTGTGGTGAAAACCGTATATGGGTGGTGAACATTCCTTTAAATGGTTCGTCTAGTCATATTTCGCCAGAAATTGTAGAGCGTTTATTTAATCAACCAGGCTATTTTGAGCTGGATCCTGAGTTAAGACAACTGATTCACGTTGCTGCACGAGAAGTTCAGCGTTTTCCTCATAACACTGTATTGGCACAGCACTTGGCTGTCAGTTTCATGCTGGCGGTAGGCGAGCGCATTCAGTCAATTGCCAATGTGAAAACCTGTGTGGGTCCATTGGTAAAATACAATAGTGAATTAGGTATTAACGCATCAAACAGCAAATTACCTAATGCCCCTCTCGACTTTTGCCGGCTTGAAAGTTATGTGGAACGTCATTTACATCAAAAGATTTCAATTATCCAGCTTGCACGTCAAGCTTGTTTAAGCCCGAGCCACTTTCATGCAGTATTCAAGGCTCAGTCAGGATTGACCCCTCATCAATATGTTACTCAACTGCGAATTCAACGTGCTAAGGCGTTACTTACTACAACCTCTTTGTCTCTCATTGATATTGCGCAACAGGCAGGGTTCTCTAGTCAGAGTGCTCTGACTCATGCATTAAAACAGAAGACGGGACAAACCCCAGGCCAGTTGCGTAAGTGGAGTCATGGTGCTTGTCCCTCTATGTGAGGCTGTCGAAAAACTATTTTGCTTGCAAGTGCTGCGTTAAAAATCAGCTAAAAATGCAATTTTAAGAAATGCATTGTTCTAAATCAGAGTTTTTTACAAAAAAATCATAGTTTTTTGTAAGACCTGTAACCTTCCTGACGTTACATTTGGGTTAATAACAACAGTTATACCCTGTGGAGGCTGTTCTTTGCTGTGGGTATAACACTTAAAACCATCGCTTTATTTTTTGGAACCTTGGCTCATAACAATTAACAACTCGGGTCAGGGGTTGATAACAAACAAAGCATTTTTTTGTACAGCCTAGCACGCCACCTATCGCCAATATAGGGTAACTGCAGAGAAAACCATCCTTTGTGTTTGGGGTGAGTTTGCCTATTGCCCGATGGTTTGTGACCAGGCTGTCGGGGAGGGTGTATGTTTCCGGTCAAACAGGTATTTGATCCAGCCTTTATTCAGCAACAACCACAAACCTTATGGCCATTCATCAGCCAAAATTATGCAGTTGATGAAACAGGTTATGTACAACAGCTTATTGCTGAAGCTGAACCTGATGCCCAACAACTTCAAAAAGTCACTGAACAAGCCACTCGGTTAATTGAGCAGGTTCGAGCTCAAGATGATGCTATTCATATGATTGATGCCCTCTTGCTTGAGTACAGCCTGGATACGCAAGAAGGCATTTTGCTGATGTGTTTGGCTGAAGCTTTGATGCGTATTCCTGATGCAGAGACTGCTGATGCCTTGATTAAAGATAAGTTGAGCGTGGCCGACTGGAAGGGTCACTTAAAGAAAAGTGACTCTGTGTTAGTCAATATGTCGACTTGGGGGTTATTGCTGACAGGGAAGGTTGTTACGCTAGATAGCCAAATTGATGGTGCGCCCACTAATGTCATTAATCGATTAGTTAACCGTTTAGGTGAGCCCGTGGTGCGGCAGGCAATGCACCAAGCTATGAAAATCATGGGCAAGCACTTTGTGCTGGGGCGTTCTATAAAAGAAGCGTTAAAGAACAGCTATAAGCCCAGGGACAAAGGGTTCACTTATTCTTTTGATATGTTGGGTGAGGCAGCGCTCACTCAGACTGATGCTAAAAAATATTATGATGATTATGCGCAGGCGATAGCGGCTGTTGGCAAAGATAATTATAAAAGTGAAGGTACGACACCACGCCCTTCTATTTCTATTAAGCTGTCGGCACTTCATCCACGTTATGAACCAACTCACTCACAGCGGGTATTAACTGAATTATTTGAGACAGTACGTTCATTAATTACTCTGGCTCGTGAGCATGATGTAGCCATTACCATTGATGCTGAGGAGGCTGATCGTTTAGAGCTATCACTGCAGTTGTTTGAGAAGCTTTATCGAGATCCGGTAAGCCAGGGTTGGGGCAAGTTGGGGTTAGTCGTACAGGCTTATTCTAAGCGTGCTTTACCGGCTTTAGCCTGGCTTGCATCATTAGCGAAGCAACAGCGTGATTGCATACCCGTTCGCTTGGTGAAAGGTGCTTACTGGGATAGTGAGATCAAGCACTGTCAACAACTGGGGTTAGCTGGATATCCGGTTTTTACTCGTAAAGAAGCGACTGATATTTCCTATTTGGTTTGTGCGCGCTTTTTATTGGAAGGGCACTTAAGAGGACTCATTTACCCTCAGTTCGCCAGTCATAATGCGCATACTGTAGCCAGCGTGTTAACTATGGCAACTCACAAAGAGTTCGAGTTCCAGCGGCTGCATGGTATGGGCGATGCGCTGTATAATACTGTTATTACCAACTATAAGCAGAGTGTGAGAATTTATGCACCTGTAGGTGCACACAAAGACTTATTGCCCTACCTGGTACGTCGATTGTTAGAAAATGGGGCTAACTCATCTTTCGTGCACCGTTTAGTGGATGCCAGAACCCCCGTTTCTGAACTGGTTAAACATCCAGTAGCACAAATTCAGCAGTACGCCTGTGTCGCCAATAACCGCATTCCTCTGCCATCTCATCTCTACGGTAGCCAACGCCTGAACTCCAAAGGCTTCAACATTGCTATTCAATCCGAGTGGCAACCATTGGCAGAGCAACGACAGACTTTTATGCATCACCAGTGGCAAGCAGGTCCATTAATCAATGGTAAGCCGTTGCTTGATAAGAACGTAGAACCTGTTGTCAGTCCTTACAATTCTGACGATAAGGTTGGTCGTGTTTCATGGGCTACGGATGAGCAAGTTACAGAGGCTGTGCAAGTGGCTTATGACAGTTGGGCCAGTTGGAATATCACGCCAGTCTCTGAGCGTGCTGCTTGTTTGCAGCGTGTTGCTGATTTGCTGGAAGCGAATATGGCTGAGTTGATTGCACTCTGTCATCGAGAAGCAGGTAAGACTATCCAAGATAGTATTGATGAGATTCGAGAAGCCGTTGACTTTTGCCGCTACTATGGGCTGTTGGGGCAGCAAATGTTTGGTGCTGAGCAAGTGATGCCTGGCCCTACGGGAGAAAGTAATCACTTGTACTGGCAAGGTCGAGGTGTTTTTGTCTGTATTAGCCCTTGGAACTTTCCACTGGCTATTTTTATGGGGCAGGTTGTTGCTGCATTAGTATCAGGCAATACAGTGATTGCAAAGCCTGCGGAACAAACTAGCTTGATCGCGTATCGGGCTGTTGAACTGTTACTGCAAGCCGGTATACCCAGTAATGTTATTCAATGCTTGCCAGGTGATGGAGCAACAGTTGGTGCCAAAATCGTTGCGGATGAGCGAATAGGAGGGGTGGTCTTTACCGGCTCTACCCAAACGGCTCAAGCCATAAACCGGACACTGGCTGCACGGAAGGGGGCGATAATTCCTTTTATTGCTGAAACCGGTGGTCAGAATGCCATGATTGTGGATAGCACTGCACTACCTGAACAGGTGGTTCGAGATGTTGTGCAATCAGCATTTGCGTCTGCCGGGCAGCGTTGCTCTGCACTGCGGGTGTTATTTGTGCAGCAAGACGTGGCACCACGCATACTGCAACTGTTGGCAGGGGCGATGGCTGAGTTAAAAGTCGGTGATCCGAGTGCATTATCCACTGATGTTGGTCCAGTAATTGACAGCGATGCCAGACAACTACTGATTAGGCATATTGAACAAATGCAGCAAGAGGCTGAGGTTATTGCTGAGGGGGCCTTGCCTTCTGCTCAAAAAGGCCACTTCGTTGCACCTGTTGCTTTCAAAATTAATTCGATGGCTCAGTTGGAGAAGGAAAACTTTGGGCCGATTTTGCACGTAGTGACTTATGCGGCTCAAGAGCTTGATCAGTTGCTAGAGCAAATCAACCAGGCGGGTTATGGACTGACACTGGGCATTCATACCCGAAACGAAGCAACAGCAGAGTATATTGATCGCAGAGTACGCATTGGTAATGTGTATATTAATCGTAACCAAATTGGTGCTGTTGTAGGGGTACAGCCATTTGGTGGACAAGGGTTATCTGGAACAGGTCCCAAGGCTGGAGGCCCCCATTATCTTTATCGATTTGCTACAGAACGCACGCGCACGGTTAATACCACTGCAGTGGGTGGCAATGCGACGCTATTGTCACTGGGTACCGAGAGCGTGTAGCCTTTAGGCGTGGGTCAGTGTAGACTCGCGCCTTTTCTTTTTTAAAAATGCCTGAGCAGTCCAAAAGTGGCTGTAGGTTTTTATCGCTGCTGTCTTAATTGGCGCAGTGCTTAATCAACCTCTGGTCAGCGTTGATCCAGGGTTGATTTCATAACAAGAGTGAGCAAGGAGCTAATAAATTAGCACGAGTGAAGTGAGCAACTCGTTTTGCCCGTGGATTTTACGACAGCAATGCTCTGGATTAGCTGGGATGCTTTTTGGAGAATAACAATAACGTGTCGGAAGACACTACCAGTAGTGGGGTTTAACTTGATGTCAGAAGCAGTAAATAACGTAATTATTACCTCAACGTTTTTAGTGTACCTCGTAGGTATGTTGTTGATTGGCTGGTGGGCTTATCGGCAAACAGCAGATTCTACGGATTACTTTTTGGGAGGACGCTCATTAGGCCCATGGCCTGCTGCATTAAGTGCAGGGGCTTCGGATATGAGTGGTTGGTTGTTACTAGGGTTACCCGGTTATGCCTTTGCATCCGGGATGGAGTCAGCCTGGCTAGCAATAGGCTTGTTGGTGGGCACATGGCTTAATTGGCTAATTGTGGCTCGTCGGTTGCGCACCTACAGTATTATCGCCAACAACTCATTAACGTTACCTGAATTTTTCTCAAACCGTTTTGCAGATCGCACCAGCTTGCTGCAAGTGATTTGTGCCATATTTATCTTGCTCTTTTTCTTGTTTTATACCAGCTCTGGATTAGTCGCTGGTGGCAAACTATTCAATCAGGTTTTTGGGGTTGATTATACATGGGCGGTATTGATTGGCATGGTGTGTGTTGTTTCATATACCTTATTTGGTGGGTTTTTAGCCGTGTCCTGGACGGACCTGGTGCAAGGTCTCCTGATGGCTGCTGCATTACTGATTGTGCCAGTCATTGCTATTCAAACCAATGGCGGGCTTGAGGCAACCCTTACCGCCGTTAAGACGAAAAACCCAGAGCTTTTGACCTTGTTTAATGATGTTAAGGGTGATCCGCTTTCACTCATTGCAGTCCTTAGTTTGCTGGGCTGGGGGTTAGGCTATTTTGGGCAACCTCATATTCTTGCGCGCTTTAAGGCGGCTCGTGCGAATAAAGAAATTCCAACAGCAAGAAGAATTGCCGTTAGCTGGACAGCAATAAGCTTGTTTGGTGCAGCCTTAGTTGGTTTTGCTGGAACTGGCATGGAGCAAACAATCGGTGACTCAGAAACTGTTTTTATGGTGATGGTGAATGCGCTATTTCATCCTGTAATTGCAGGTATTTTATTAGCCGCTATTTTAGCCGCCATTATGAGTACGGCTGATTCCCAGCTTTTAGTGTGCTCATCAGCAGTGGCCGAAGACTTTTATAAAGCGATTGTCAAAAAAGATGCAAGTCCAAAACAAGTGATGCTTATTGGCCGGATTGCCGTCTTAAGTATTGCCGTAGTAGCGACATTACTTGCGTTGGATGAAAACAGCAAAGTACTTGATTTAGTCTCATACGCTTGGGCTGGTTTTGGCGCTGCATTTGGGCCGGCATTGGTTCTCTCCCTGTATTGGAAGCGCATGAATTTGCCTGGTGCATTGGCAGGTATTATTGTAGGTGGCTTGACCGTAGTGGTATGGAAACAGTTTGAAGGTGGTTGGTTTGATTTATATGAAATCATTCCAGGTATTATTCTTTCACTGGTAGCTATTATTGGTGTCACCTTAGCCACAGATGAGCCATCAGAGGAAATTAATCAACAGTTTGAAAAAATGAAGGCAAGCTTGGATACAATGTAAGTTTACTAAAAACATTGTTGGCTTGATGAAATAGGGCGGCAGGTGCCGCCTTATTTTTTTGTTACTACTCTGCAATTCCTTTTAACCATACATAGCAAGGCCAGAGTATCGCTCCAATGGCAATAACCCACAGCAAAACATCACCAATTTGATGTTCAATATCATTTAACTTTTCCAACCATTGATATTTTTTATTGGCCATGAGCTAGCGAGTAAACTGAAGGACTTAATAAGCACGGAGGACTTAACAGAGGTGCTTTTTGTTTAGCATAGGCCTTTAAAAGAAACACTGCTTTAATAAGTTGATAAGTGTATTAAGCAGGGTGAGTTAAAATGCCCTGCATAAGCGTATTGGCAATGGCTTTCATAAGCTGCTCTTTATCGTCGACACAGCTTTGGTCAATAAGCCCATCAATAAGCAATGATGCTAAACCATGGACAGTAGACCAGGCACTTAGCGCTAATAACTCCGTAGCGGTATTGCGAAATACACTCTGGCTAATGCCTGCCTCAATGATTTGCAAGATGGCATCGTAGGATTGCTCCGTGGTGCGATCCAGCCCAGGAAAGCATTTTTCATGGAAGTGGGCACTACCAAACATCAAGCGATAATGTTCTGGATGAGTAAGCGCAAAGTTGACATAGCTGACACCAGCTTGCTCCATGGCCAGAATGGGATCTTGCTGAGCGGTTTGGGTGGCGGGTTGTAGAGCATGTGCTAGTAAATTGAAACCTTCGGCGGCAAGTTCAGCGAGCAGTGCATCTTTATCTGCAAAGTGGCGATAAGGTGCAGTTTGAGAAACTCCTAAGTCACGCGCCAGTGCTCTAAGACTGACTTTATCTGCGCCATACTGTCGAACGTGGTCAAGGGCCACAGAAAGTAAAGCTGCTTTTAGGTTACCGTGGTGATAAGAAGGTTTTTGCATGTGTCGCGACAACCTTAGATTTGCTTTTTTATAAAGTACGACACATGTTGACACCGAGCACATTGAATGTCTAGTAGTGAGCAATGCTGCTTTAACAGCTCAGGCTTAGTCCTGTGGATCGCAATGCGCTCAAAGATGATTAGTAGGATGAAGGTGCGCCAGAGGGTTGGTGAAAACAGAGTCGACACCTACATAGCTAGCCTCAGGGTGATATTGATTCATATTGGCACGAACTCTAGGCTCTTCGTGACGTCGTGCATCAACCATAATCAAATATTTACCACTGTCCAGGGCATCATGAAACTGACTAATTTTATAGTTCTCATGAGAGAGTCCTGCGAGGCCACCAACCCAGGTACCAAACATTGTAAATAGCACTATCACTGCCACGAATGTCATCCAGTGGATATCGCTGCCGGTTGGTGTGAGCTGGAGAGCAAAGTAGCCTGCGAAGCAACCAGCTAATAAGCCAATCATCGCACCTTGTTCACCACGATGAATCATATCGCAGCGCTGTATTGGGTTTGCCGCATGGAGCTGGTGGTTATACAGGCCCGCATCATCTCGACTTAAAACGTGGAAACGCCAGTTGGTGATACCTTCAGCATGTAAGTCTTCTGAAATACGTTCAACATCGTCAATGTTATCGGCTAAATAGTAAAGTCGTTTCATAGTGTCACAACCCTTGTTAAGTGATTCTCCCTTAAATATAAGTATTAGTCTCGCTATCGTCAGGGCTTAGACTGTTTTTGCATCAGCTCTAGACTGAATACTGCTGGATGTTTTTAATTGTTAGGATCAAAATATGGTCCTGAAACACCTGTTGTCTTTACAAATAGTGAAGGTAATGAAAAAAAATTGTGCAGCGTCAGTTGTACACTCGTTCAGTGATGACCTTTGCTTTTGCCAATGAGTAGACATGATTGGTCTGGTTATTTTCCTAATGTAGCGTGTTAGTATATTTAGCCTTTTGTTATAAATTTTTTTGAGCGATGGTTATGGTTGAAAATACCGAGCAAAAAAAAGATCGTCCTTTTTTTCGGCGCGGGCGTCGCTGGCTACTAATTGGGGGGGGGATATATGCAGGCTATGCTGCTACTGTCGGCTTGGTAATACCTTATTTTGCATCTGACATATTTGACTGGATGCTTGCCGATAAGCCTGACTATCAAATTAAGCTCAACAAACTAGCCATTAACCCTTTTACTTTGCAAGTTTCAGTGCATGATATGACGCTGGAGTATCAACCAAACCCTCAGGCAAAGTCTATTAAACAGGCTGGCTTTGATGCTCTGGATTTTAACGTTGATGTGTGGCCTCTTATCACCGGGCAAGTAAGATTGTCATCAATTAGCTTACAGCAGCCGTATGCCTTAGTGGACATTGATACTTCAGGCCAGCTTAACTGGATGAAGCTCGCACCAGAAAGTAAATCATCACAAGAAGATAAACATTTAACGTCAGATAAAAAAGAAAGTGTTAAAAATACGACAGCTTTGCCCAATGTGCTTATTGATAAGATCGCAATAACAGAAGGTAAAGTGATTTATCGAGATCAACGCCTGAAGCAAGGCAAGGATGTGACGGTGGATGATATTAACTTATCACTCCACAATGTGAGCACCCAAGTTGGTCAATCAACAGCACTATCACTGACATCAACCCTGGATACGGGTGGCTTAGTAACCGCTTCTGGTAACGCGAATATTGCCGAACAACAGGCTAAGCTACAGGTTCAGGGGCAAGATATTAACCTTGGTTTTATACAGCCATGGCTGTCATCGTTGGGTTCAAATCTTAAAATTAATAAAGGCAAACTGATGTGGGATGCTGGTCTAACCTGGCATCCTAAGTCTGGGCTGACAGCAAAAGCTAAAAAGATTGCAGTTCAAGATATTGCTGTGATAACAACAGCAGCCTGGGCTGCATCTTTAACAGAAGCAATGGTGAAAGATCTGGAGCTGGTCTTAAGTAAACAGCGACTGTTGATTCCCAGTATTCAGGTCTCAGGTCCAGAGCTCCGATTGACGTTGGGACAAGATGGTCAACCCAAAGACTTGCCCTTTTTTCCTGCAGCACCTGATGAGCCTGTTGAAACAACACCTTGGCAGTGGCAAGTGGCAGATATTCAGGTATCGAAAGGAAATTTGCACCTTCAGAATCAACAGATTACACCTGCTGTTGATCATCAATTTCGTTTGGCAAATGCTTCTGTAAAAGGGATATCCAGTGACATTAATAAGCCCATCACTATTTCCGTCAGTAGTCAGCTCATGCCTTCAGGTGATGTTTCAGCTCAAGGTGAGCTTAACCTGAAGTCGGGTGCTACTCATTGGCAACTCAACGTTGCCAAGTTAGGACTTGCGGTTGCATCGCCTTATATCAAGGTTCGGCGCTTAAAGGTCAACAGTGGTCAGCTGGGAAGTGAGCTACGCATTATCGGTAATTTACAGCAGCCTGATGCCTGGAAAGTTCAAGGTACACTGGTAGTTTCAGATTTACAGCTTGCTAACTTGAAGAATCAACGCTTACTCTCCTGGCAATCACTGCAAGGGGATCAACTTAATTTTTCTATGCAACCGTTGGCTTTGACCATTAATGAGTTGGCGCTTACCAAGCCATTTATTGATATGCAAATTAATCGTCAGCGTAAGTTGAATTTACTGCAGTTGGCCTCAGAAGATGAACAACAAACGACTGCTGGCGAGAAAAAAGCAAGTGGCGAAAAGAAAAATACAGGGAGTAAGTCAGAGTTTGCCTTTTCGTTACAGCGGTTGGCCATCACTAATGGAAAAATGCATTTTAGTGATGAGTCTTTGGTGAGAAAGTTTGCCAGTGATGTAGAAAAGCTTTCAGGATACATTGGTCCGATTGATACTCAGCAGCCAAAGCTGGCAAAAATTGATTTGAGTGGACAGGTTGAAAAACAGTCACCCGTGAGTATTTCAGGTGAGTTCCTCCCGCTCAATTTCCATCAGCAAGCCAACTTAAAAATGCATTTTGAGCGGTTGCCACTGCGCAGTCTTACGCCTTATTCAGGACAGTTTGTAGGATACGCGATTAAGTCCGGGAGTTTGCAGGCTGATTTACACTACCGGGTAAAGGATAACCAGTTGGTAGCGGACAATCGTTTTGTGATCCGGCAGTTAACCTTGGGCGAAAAGGTTAACAGCCCCGAAGCTGTTGATGTACCTCTTAAGCTGGGTATTGCCCTGTTAAAAGACAGCCGCGGAAATATCGATCTGGACTTGCCTGTGAAAGGCAATTTATCCCAGCCAGACATCAGTTATGGTGGGTTGATCCTAAAAGCACTTTTTAGCAATATTACTAAAGTAGTGACCTCTCCATTTACGGCACTTGCAGGGTTGTTGCCAGAAGGTTCTGAAGATATTCAACAGCTGGACTTTAAGCCAGGAAGCTATGAAATAGCACCAGCATTTCAGGATCGATTGCATCAGCTAGTCAAAGCGCTTCAAGAACGCCCTAAACTGCAATTAACAATTACTGGACAGGCCAATGAGTTGCTGGATAGTAAAGCAATCGCGTTTCAGTTGCTGGAGCAACAACTTCAGCAAACTTACCTCAAACAGAACCCTAAACTGGCAGAAACCCTAGGAAAAGAAGCATTTGAATTGACTACCTTACAACGGCAGGAGGCGCTCATAGGGTTGTATGAGACCTGGCTTGAACAGGGGCGTATTAAGTCATTAGCAAAACAAGTTACACAGGATGCTCAACAGTTAGCTGAGCAGCTAGTGGTTAAAATACCTGTACCACCAATCACTATACGTTCGTTGGCTGAGAGGCGGGCTCAAGCTATTGCTGATTTTCTTATTGATCAGTATGGTTTAGCGAAGGAGCGAGTTGCGTTGCTAGAGGTCAACACGCTGATGAAGCCAGATAAGGATAATACCATCCCTACGCTACTGGGACTGCAAGTCATTGGTGAAAAGTAAGGCACCTGATGTGTATCGACAGGTGTGTACGTATTAGTGATGATTTTTGGCATAAAACACAAGGATAAGTAAATGAAAGACCTGAAAGTGGAAGTTAAAAAGCGTTCAGCGAAGTCAGATCAGCATGCGGCTGAAGTGGATGAGCAGCGGAGGCATGCCATCCAACGCTTGCTAAAGAAACATCACAATATCAAGCAGGTATGTCAAAAGTTAAATGAGCAAGCAGTGACTTCTCCGGATGGGCAGCCTTGGCATTATGAAATGCTGGTTGCTGAGTGTCAGCGCCTCAAGATTGCCCTTCACTAGTGTTGGAGTGTGGGGTTTCTGTTTCTGATAAAGGGTAGGGGTTATTTTTGAGTAGTTCAGTAAAAGCTTGTTGCTTTTGGTTTGCTGAGAGAGCCTGTTGTTTGCTTGATACCTCAGGAATAAGAGGCGTTAAATCCCACTTTTCGTTGCCAGTGGGTAATACTGGTTCATGGGATGAAGTATTATGTTGATTTGGTTTTTGATGCTCTGGTGTAGCAGCAAGCTGCAGCCAGCTATCAATCACATCTAATGCTTCAATTAAGCCTGCTGTTTCACCGCTATCCTCTGCTAATGTCTGTAGCTTTTTCAAAATATTTTCGCGTATCTTCATCACCTTGATGGGTGTCAGGTGAGCTTGGTTCGCATTTAACCATTGCTGAGCGGATAAGCCATTTGTTGCCATAACAAGTACTGAAAACTTCGTGAAATACGGATCTGCAGTGTAGCACTAAGCTTTAATATAAGTGAATGTGTAAATTGTGCAGGTCTTTTGGGTAAAGGTTGGAACGAAGAAGTTTATGATTGATTGCCAGACTGTAAAGGGCGGCTTAGCTAAGCTGGAAAAACTGGTTAACACCTACTGTATAAAAGGCACATCCTGGCCCATCATCTGTCGTGTAAGGCTCCCTATAAACTCTGATGTTACACAGTGGCCAAGCTGGTTAGCGGCTCAGTCTGTTGTGCCTCAACTTTTTTGGCAGCAGCGAGAGCATAAACTCACAGTAGCGGCTTTGGATAGTGCTGACACACTTAAGGACAGAGGACTGGTTAGCCAGCTAAATGCGCGGGTAGAGCAACGGTTAGCCTGCCCTGTTATAGGTGATGGTACCCCGAAGTACTGGGGAGGTGCTGGCTTTGATCAGGCCCAGATCTGGCAAGATTTTCCTGGCGCACTGTTTTTTTTACCCAGTCTGTCCCTGGAAGCACAGGGTGGTCAACAGCATCTGGTATTCCAAACTTACTTAACACATGCTGAGCAATGGCCTATCAAACAACAAGCACTGCGTAAGCTGGTTTCATGTCTGTGTTGGACCATGCAGGAGCAAGCCTCATTACCCCGTTATGTTCACCTGCATGATGAGCCGAATGCCAAAAGATGGCAGCAGCAGGTTAGGGCGAGTTTAGCGGCGATTAAGAAAGGTCAGTGCGATAAAGTAGTCTTGAGCCGACGGCGACGTTTGATCTTCAATCAGCAAGTCACACCCTGGCAACTGCTAGCAATGTGGCAGGCTAGTCAGCAGCACTTGAATTATCCATTTTGTTTAAGCTTACGTCCTGGCGAAGGGTTCGTGGGCTGCTCCCCAGAACAGCTGTTTAGTCTTGACAATAAAGAGTTAACTACAGAAGCGTTGGCTGGCTCTATGGCCAAACATGCAGATCCTGAGAGAGACATACAGTACAGCAATGCCTTGTTTGAAAGTACTAAGTTACAGCAAGAGAATCAGTGGGTTGTTAAATTTATACAACAGCAGTTGGCACTGCTTGTCAGTCAGCAAACCCTGGGTCCGTTAAGTGTAAAAACACTACCTTATATACATCACTTATTTCAGCCGATTAAGGCTCAGCTTTTACCTAGCACGAGTGTTGCCGATATCCTGACAGCATTACACCCAACACCTGCTGTAAAAGGTTTCCCTGCTGCTGCTGCTGAGCAAATGATCAGTCAGTTAGAAACTTATCCCCGCGGCTGGTATGCAGGAGTGCTGGGTTTTTGGAGCAGAAATCAGGCCGAATTTTGTGTCACAATTCGCAGTGCCCACGTGCATCGAAAAGCCAATAACAGATGTGGTGACAAAAGCACACAGCCTGAGCAGAGTTATCACTATTTGGTTGATTTATTCAGCGGTGCTGGGCTGGTTGATGGTTCTGTGGCGAGCCAAGAGTGGCAAGAGTTAGATCAAAAACTTTCGCAGTTTATGGAGTATATGCAGCATGCAGCAACCGATAATGCGATTGCCCAGTTTTAATAGTATCAGTGCTTGTTGGGCATGGCTTGCATTACAAGAGTTGTACCGCCTAGGAGTTGAACATGTGTGTGTGGCGCCGGGGTCTCGCTCAGCGCCTTTGGTGTTGCAGTTACAGCATGTGCCACAAATAAAGGTGCATGTGCACCCTGACGAGCGAGGGTTAGGCTTTTTTGCTTTGGGGCTAGCAAAAGCTACTGGGCAGCCTGTTGCAGTCATCACTACCTCGGGGACAGCTGTTGCCAACTTGTTACCCGCAGTGGTGGAAGCTGCTATGACTCACACACCACTGATCGTACTAACTGCTGATCGCCCCCCTGAATTACTAGGCTGTGGTGCTAATCAGGCAATACCGCAACCAGGAATATTTGGTACTTATCTCCAGTATGAGGCACAACTGCCAGTTCCAACCGTAGAAGTGAATCCTGCATTTGTGCTTTCGACAATGGATGTATTAGTGGCTCAAGCGATGAGTAGTAGCCAGCAAGGGCCAGTCCACTTGAATTGGTCACTTCGTGAGCCCCTTTATGCGGATGAAACAGACAGCTCAGCGGACAATACATTTTCTGCCGATGTCGTTTTACAGCCACTCTCTCGCTGGTTAACAAGTACCCAACCTTATACGCAATACACTCAATGCTTTAATAAGACACTCTGCGATGAAATATCTGGATTGCTGGAAAGCCGTGAAGTTGAATCTGCAGCATCGGCTGAGCAAATGATGTCCAGTCAATATGGTCTTGTCGTTTTAGGGGCTGGACTTACTTCTGCTGATGTTGCAGCGATTATGGTATTGGCAGAACACTTACAGTGGCCAGTAATTGCTGATGTGCAAGCTATTGGCCTAATAGGTGAGCATCCCTTGCTGTTGCCTCAGCATAGTCTTTGGCTGGGGCATCCTGCTGTAAAGGATTGGTTAGGGCAGACCAGTGTTGTGTTTCAGTTTGGTACACACCTTATCGCTAAGGCGTTACTCAACTATTTGCAACAGTATGAGGGCAATTACTGGCTTATTGCTTCATCTTTAGATCGTCATGATCCAAACCATAGGGTTAATTTTCGTGTACAGGCATTACCTGAAGTTTGGTGTAAGCAGTTTATTCAACAATTATTGCCTCGTACGCCATCCTCTTGGCTGAACACGTTACAGCAATTCAGAGAGCCGCTAGCCAGGACTGTTTTACAGCAACTCCCACAAGAAGATGATCCTATATCTGCATTGGCTATTCCGGTAATTCTTAAAGATGATCTTCCTGAGTTAGGTATTCTTTTTGCGGGCAATAGTATGGCCATTCGTTTATTGGATGCCGTTATGGGAAGCCGATCTACCTGGCAGCTGTTTGCGAACCGGGGGGCAAGTGGAATTGATGGTTTGCTGGCGACGGCTGCTGGAGTGGCGCAAGGCTCAGGTAAGCCAGTGACGTTATTTTTGGGTGACCTATCATTATTGCATGATTTGAACTCGCTACTGCTACTTAAGCAACTTAATAGTACTTTAATCGTGATTGTGCTGAATGATGATGGCGGTGGCATTTTTCATCATTTTCCTTTAATGCAGCAAGTTCGGCAGGATTACTTTACTGCCGCTCATGGTGTTCGCTTTCAAGCCGCGGCCAAATTGTTTTCAATGGATTACTGTAACCCTAAGCGAGTTGCTGACTTTAAGCATGATTATCAAGCAGCTCTCAATCGTAAGACATCAACGTTGATTGAAATTAATACGGTTAATGAACAAGCGTATCAGCAGCTGCAGATATTGAGGAAGTCAGTTGAAGCATGTTGCAATCGCTGGTTTAACCAGGCTGATTCAAATGTAACAGCGAAATAAATAGCTATTTGTTTTGAAATATTGTGTAGGAAGAGTAATTAATGACTGAGTTGGTGACATCTCGTATTGAGCAAGTAATGGACTGGCAAACCCAAGATTATGGATTTCAGGATATCGTTTACCAAACCGCAGGGGGTATTGCCAAGATAATCATTAACCGGCCTGAAGTCAGAAATGCCTTTCGCCCGCAGACAATACAGGAGTTGCAGCAAGCTTTTCATCATGCTCGTTATGACGAGGCAGTGGGCGTCATCATTCTCACTGGTGCGGGTGATCTGGCTTTCTGTTCAGGGGGTGATCAACGGGTAAGAGGGGAATATGGTTATGCAGATAGTGGAGGTACACAGCATTTAAATGTGCTGGATTTACAACGGCAAATCCGCACGTGTCCAAAACCAGTGGTCGCTATGGTCGCCGGTTATGCCATAGGAGGAGGCCATGTACTGCACTTGGTGTGTGATTTAACCATTGCCGCTGACAATGCTCGTTTTGGTCAAACGGGTCCAAAAGTAGGCTCGTTTGATGGAGGCTATGGAGCAAGTTATTTAGCTCGTATTGTTGGTCAAAAGAAAGCCCGGGAAATATGGTTTTTATGCCGTCAATACGATGCACAGCAAGCACTGTCTATGGGCTTGGTGAATCATGTGGTGCCGTTGGCTGAACTTGAAAAAGAGACCGTCGCATGGTGTCAGCAAATGCTAGAAAATTCACCGATGGCATTACGCTGTTTGAAGGCTGCATTAAATGCGGACTGTGATGGGCAGGCTGGTCTTCAGGAGTTAGCGGGTAATGCCACACTGTTGTTTTATATGTCAGAGGAAGCACAAGAGGGAAGAGATGCCTTTTTAGAGAAGCGTCCTCCAGCGTTTACAAAATTTAAACGTAAGCCCTAATGGCCAGGTGCATTCGTCGTATTTGCTTGAGCCGTTACCAGATTCCTTTAAGTGGAACTAAGCCCTTTGCCAATCAAAATCACTTTCGTGAAGGATTACTGGTTAGCATTTGGGATTCGGATGGCTTTTGTGGGCAAGGCGAAGTGGCACCACTGGCTGGCTTTAGTGATATGGATTTAAGTGCTTGCCAGGCCTGGTTAGTAGAGCACTTAAGCTGTTGGTTAAATAAGTGTATTCCTCAATACTGGGACTGGTTACAGCAGCCAAGTTTCTATCAGTGGCACTCATCTCCCGTCCCCAATAGTTGTAGGATGGGGCTGGAAGCCGCTTGGCTTGAACTGGTGCGTCAGCAGCCACTTTCTATTGGTAATAAAGCTATTATTCCCCGTTGTGCATTGATCACCGATCTGCCTGAGTGGTTATTAGCGGAAAAATATAAAGGTGCTAGATGCTTCAGTAATGATTGGTCGATTGAAGGGGAAGACCCTATAAAGGCCATTAAAGTGAAAGTCGGCCATGAACCTTGGCAAGCAACAAGAGTGCAGTTGCTGTCTTTAACAAAGCAAATCTCTTCAGCATTAGTGCTTTGCTTAGATGGTAACCAGGCGATGGCCCTTGATGATTCGGTGAACTTAGTCGATAGCCTGCAAGTGTTTTATTTTGAGGAGCCACTAAGCCGTAATAGACAGCTAAGTGAGTTCTTTCAACGAAGTGGCGTAGCTTATGCCTGGGATGAAACTTTACAGGCCACTATTCATACTTCAGCAGAATGTACACAAAGTAATGACCAGCGGGGGGCTTCAGCCACGACGAGTCTAGTATTTGCAGAGCAAGCAAGCTGGCACGATGAAGGTTTGTCGACAGTTGTATTAAAACCTGCATTGTTGGGTGGTTTATGGCAAACCCAGCAGTGGGCTGAGTTGGCTACAAAAGCAGGCAAGTCTGTGGTGTTAAGTTCTGCGTTTGAGAGTAGTTTAGGTATTAGTCAGCTGGAGTGGTTTGCTACTCAGCTGCCAGGGTTAGCCTGGGCAGGATTGGATACCTTACAGCTGATGCAGGCCAAGCTTGAGCGTACGCCTAGAATGTGGAGTTGCCTTAGTTCACCAGGGGCTTTACCTGCAGCCAGTCAGGAGCTGATATGGACTCAGTAGCTTCAGAGAGAGACATGTTTTTTTGCCCTGTTCGTGCTCAAGCGATTCATCACCCTGACCGTGCTGCCGTTTACCTTCAGCATGAAGCAGTACTAAGCTACTCAGCTTTTGACCACATTGTCTCTGCTGTTCAACGGCAGCTAGTGCAACAGGTTGCTCCTGGTGGTCAGGTTGTTATCCAACTGGGTCACTCATTGCAACAGGTGATTTTGCTTTTGGCATTATGGCGTTGCAGGGCAGTAGTCATTCCATTAAATCCAGCTATCTCTGCAGGTGCCACCACACATCTTGCTGGCAAGGTCGATGCGTGTTTTGCCTTTCCTGAATCTACAGCAGATGTTTTACAAGTACCTCTCCTGCAAGTCACTTTTCCTGATCATTCAGCGGAGTGGCAAAGAGATGAAAGCCAAAACTTGCCAATTGCTCTTGGTAAAGAAAATCAGCCAGTGACGCTGTTATTTACCTCAGGCTCCACTGGTGAGCCTAAAGTCGTTGCTCATAGTTTGCGCAATTATTGGGCGAGTGCTTTGGGAACCCTAGCGGAACTACCCTTGCAAGCAAGCGACTGCTGGTTGCTTTCGCTGCCCTTATACCATGTGGGTGGCTTAGCAACGTTATGGCGCGTGTGGCTGGCAGGTGCTGCCTTAGCCATTGCAACTGATAAGGCTCATCAGTTAGCGGTGTACTTGCAGATGCCAATTACGCATAGCTCACTGGTAGCAACCCAGCTGCAGCGTTTATTAACACAGGGGTTATCCAGTGACTCAGGGCAATTAAAGACTATTATCATGGGCGGAGGGCCTGTACCTGACTCATTATTAGCGGCTTTACCTGCATCTATTCAAAGCTGGATGAGTTATGGGCTGACTGAAATGACCGCTATGGTAACTCTGGGACGTTGGCAAGGTGGTAGTCAACAAGCTGGTAAGTGTTTACCTCATCGGCAGATTAGGCTGCATAACAATGGTGAAATTTGGGTTAGGGGGGAAACCTTATGTCTTGGTTATTGGCAGCAAGGAAAAATTAAATCTGTAACCAATAAGGATGGCTGGTTTGCGACCAGAGACATAGGTCAGTGGCACCCTGTGGAGAGATCGTTACGACCAAAACAATTAAAAGTATTAGGTCGACTCGATGCCCAGTTTATTTCAGGGGGTGAAAATATCCAGCCAGAGGCAATTGAGTCCATACTGTATCAACAGCCTGGCGTTCAACGTGCATGGGTATGTGCTATCGCAGATGATGAGTTTGGTCAGCGTCCTGCTGCAGTAGTTGAAGTCTCAGCGGCTTGTCACTGGCAACCAATGTTGTGGCAACGAGCAATTACTGATCAGCTTCCCAGCTTTTCGGTGCCTGATTATTGGCTTGAATGGCCTGAAGACCTGCAGGCTGAAGGCTTAAAAGTGAGCAGGCGCCAATTACAAAAATGGGCACAGCTTCAGCTTGAACTTATTGCTAAGTGTTAACAGGCCCTAGAAACCTGAGATTGAGTGAGTATTTATGGCTCACACTATGCGGCTATTTTGGGCTGTTCAATATCCTCCTGAGCAAGGGAAAAAACTTATTGCTTGGCTGAAAAAGCATACAAACTCCTGTGTTCACCCCAAAGTATCAGGCGTTCGCTGGCTTGATCCTGCATTTTTACACTGTACTTTGCACTTTATGGGTGCCTTTCCTATAGATGCTATTCCCGCCATGGTTGAGCAAGTGAATCTGTTGATCCTAAGGGGAGAGGCAGGCATGTTCCAGGCAGAACTAGGACCATGGCATTTATTGCCAAGGCCTGCAAAAGCTAGGGTTTTAGCTTTGTCTCTTGAGCCTAAACTAGAGCTGCGTGCATTGGCTGACTTAGTACGAAAAGCTGCAATAAAAGCGCAGAGTGCAACAGTTATGGTAAGGGATGGGGAAGGTGCTCAGCATTACACTCAACAGGCTGCAATGCATTATCAAAGAGCAAACTATAAAAAAGCATTCTTTGCTCATTTGAGTGTGGCTCGGGGTAAACCTGCGTCTTTACAGCAGTTATACCCTGAGCTTGTTGAACTACCAAAACGTTTACAGGGATTCACAGTTGAAAAAATAGTACTGATTGCCAGTGAATTGCATTCTCGCGGTGCTCAGTATGATGTGGTGGCCACCGTAGCCCTAGAGCGTGCAGAAGACATTTAATAGGCAACGGCCGCGGCACTATAATCTTCCGTTAGATTAACCGAATAAGCTAAGCCATAAATACGCATTTCAGTCATTAGCTGCTGATCTGGTAGTTGCTGATAATGCTTGATTAATAAAGCACGATACACCGCAGTAATGATTTCATCGCTGAGTTGCCGAACCTGCTGACGTGAGTAAACACCTTGTCCAATAAGAAACTGCTGAATAACTTCGCTATCTGTACTGCGCTGCATAATCGTGTCAACTAACGTCACAATAAGCTTGTGGGTAGTACTATCCTGGTGAGCGCTTAAAGCAGGCATGATCAATCTCCTTATCGTTCATTGGCTGGTGTATGTATGGCTCAGTAAAGGATTAGAAATAACACATCTTCATTCTGAGTATGCTATATAACCTAAAGAAGCATAGCACTACTACAGGATGACAGTGATGATTAGTCACTTTATTAAACTTTATAATTACAATGATGATCACTTGGATAAGTATCAGAAGCGGCGAATTGCAGTGGAAGCAGCATTAGAACTTATTAAGGTGAACGCTTCCAGCAGTACCAATTTGTCGACCGATATGAGTCAACTGGAGCGTTACGTTAACTTAATTCAAAATGCGTTGGATCCTGACCAAAAAGCGCCCTGATGTAGCTTGAGGTTGTCAAGCAAGCTGCTCAGTGCGAATCATTACTGGTTTGCAAAGCCTTTTGCCAGATAAAGCGTTTTATCCTCACATCGTTTTATCAGTGTGTGATTATGATACACACTGATGATTTCATCATTGAGACAATCCTTTTGTGCCTACTTTAATCAGCAAGCAAAACACAAAAAGGTTATGACGTAATTAACATAGCTTGGGTGTGCTGGTTAAAAAATACACGTTTAAGTGTTTTTTTTGCATAAAAAACGTGCAATATACCTTGTGTGTGTTTACTTTATTTCGATATAAATTAACATAACGCTACAGTACGAATACAATCTTAACTAAAAGCGAGTAATAAAGTGTACTGTTGGCGCTAATGTACCAGTTTATTTATAAGTAATATCTAATTAATGGTTTGGTAAGCGAGTAAGTATGATATATACGTTATCTATACATAATGATAAAAGTGATAGGTTAAGGGTGTAATGCAGGGAGAAACATTTCACTCGTAATAATAAAATATATAGCTGCGGCTAAATGGTTGAGTGGCTGCTTAGCCTAATAATAAATATATCGAGAGATTAGCACGTGAATGTGTATACGACTAATAAAGTGTCTGAGTATAGAATGCTAATTAATTTGCTACTAACAGCAGGCTAGTGCTTATATAGTAGTATTTTCAGTCTTAGCTGGATATTCAAATGTAAATAATCAGCCTATAAATATCCAGTTAATAAGAGAAGTTAATACTTTGTTAGGTACAGTTACATAATGAGTGCGGTATAATTGTAGGTTTACAGAAGCTGGTGTAGCTTAATTAATTTATAATCCTATAGCTGATTATGCCAAAAACGAAGGGTTTTAAACGGGACTAGTCTGGTTAATTAAGACTAGCTCCACTAAAAAAGATCCGTCATCGGTATGTTATAGAAGTATAGGGTTGCACTTTGACTATCTGTAGTGTAATCGCGTTGTTCTGCCTAGCAAGACTTGGGGAAATGCATGGCCTTACTTGAAGTAAATAATTTAAAAATAGAATTCCCTTCCCGTCATGGTGTAGCTGTAGCAGTGGAAGATGTAAGTTTTGAAGTTAATCCAGGAGAAATTCTAGGACTCGTTGGGGAAAGTGGTGCAGGCAAGTCTACCATTGGTAATGCCATTATTGACTTGCTTAGTCCTCCTGGAAGAGTAGCGGGTGGAGATGTTTTTTTAAAAGGTGAAAAAATATCAAGCTTACCTGCAAGCCGCATTCGTCAAATTCGTGGTGCAGAAATAGGTTTTATTTTTCAGGATCCGATGACATCGCTTAATCCATTATTTACGGTTGAAGAGCAGTTAATGGAAACAATATTGGCCAATCTTGATGTTACTCAAGAGTCGGCTAAGCAGAAAGCGCTGAACATGTTGGAGCAGGTGGGCATTCCGGAGCCTGAAATACGCATAAAACAATATCCTCATCAGTTCTCTGGAGGTATGAGGCAACGAGTAGGTATTGCCATTGCGTTGAGTGCTGACCCAGCCTTGATTATTGCTGATGAACCTACTACAGCCCTGGATGTTTCAATTCAAGATCAAATACTGCAATTAATTCGGTCGCTCTGTAAAAAACGTCAGGTTGGGTGTATTTTGGTCACTCATGATATGGGGGTGATTGCTAATATCACGGATAGAGTGGCGGTGATGTACCAGGGGAATTTAGTAGAGAGTGGGACCACCGAACAGATATTACAGCGGCCAGAGCACCCTTATACTAAAAGTTTAATCAGTGCAGTGCCTCGTGCGGATGTAAAGCTCAAACGTTTTCCATTGGTTAATTATATTGAAAAAGCCAGTGTAGGGTTTAGCCAGATCGATGTTTCTAATCACTGGTTAGGCCAAACAAGTGCAAGTGATGTTTCTTCTGTTGCTAAAGGGGAAGATTTACTTCGTGTAGAACATGTCAACCTTCGATTTATTACTAAAAACGCACTGCTGGCAAAAAACCGTCGTTATATTCAAGCCTCAGATGATGTTTCATTTACGGTAAAAAAAGGTGAAACATTTGGTCTTGTTGGTGAAAGTGGCAGTGGTAAGTCGACCATTGCGCGAGTCATTGCCGGCATATACCCTCCTGAGTCAGGTCGTATTTTTTTTGCAGACCAAGAAATTAGTGCGATGAGTGAGCGTGAACGCCGGCCAATACGACGACAGATTCAAATGGTTTTTCAAAACCCCTATTCATCAATGAATCCTCGCATGAGAGTACAGGATATTATTGCTGAGCCTATTTATTTTCATAAACTGGCGGGTAGCCGAAAAGAAGTGGAAATGATTGTAGGTGACTTGCTTGATCATGTTGGCTTAGGGCGACGAGCAGGCATAAAATTTCCCCATGAATTTTCAGGGGGGCAGCGGCAACGTATTTCAATAGCGCGAGCGTTAGCAACACGCCCACAACTGCTTATTTGTGATGAGCCTACCTCTGCACTTGATGTATCAGTGCAAGCACAGATTTTGAATTTGCTGAAAGACTTGCAGGATGAGCTGGGTTTAACCATGTTATTTATTTCCCATGATTTACCTGTCATCCGGCAAATGTGTGATCGTGTCTCAGTGATGAGATACGGAAAAATTTTAGAACAAAATGAAACTGAGGCGCTGTTTATATCGCCACAGCATGACTACACCAAAAACTTACTCGCACTAATACCTCATATGGATCACTTATCTCGTGAGGGATTAATGGTTCAGCAAGGGTAAGTTACCCATATGATAACGTGGGTAATGTTCTGCCATCTGATTATTTTATTTACAGAAAATAGCTGTTGAAATAATGGATGAGTAGAAATGAAATCTTATGATAATAATAGGAGTAGAAACATGAGAAGAGGAGCTGCCTTATTAGCCAGTGCGTTATTGGCTACAACGCTTAGTGCGGGGGCTTTCGCAAAAACCTTGAAGGTTGCCTATGATGCTGATCCAGTCTCACTTGATCTGCACGAACAACTGTCGGGTGGTACACTGCAGCTGTCGCATATGGTGGGAGATCCACTGGTGCGTTGGACACAAGAGTTAAAATTTGAAGGTCGCTTGGCTGAGCGCTGGGAGCGTATCGATGATCGAACTATGCGTTTTTATCTGCGTAAAGGTGTAAAATTCCATTCTGGCAATGAGTTTACCGCACTAGATGTTAAATGGACGTTTAACCGCCTAAGAACCAGCCCAGATTTTAAAGCGATTTTCGCGCCTTTTGAATCTGCTAAAGTGGTAGATCGTTATACCATTGATCTGGTAACGAATAAGCCTTATCCGTTGCTGCTGAACGTAGCCACTTATGTTTTCCCTCTAGACAGTAAGTTTTATACTGGCTTTGACGAAAATGGTAAATCCAAGGATGCCCTGGTAAAACATGGTAATTCCTATGCTTCTCGTAATTTTTCTGGCACAGGCCCATTTATTGTGACGCAACGTGAGCAGGGTGTGAAAGTTGAGTTTAAGCGTTATGATGATTATTGGGATAAAAAATCTCCAGGTAATGTTTCAGAAATTATTCTGACCCCGATAAAAGAGGATGCAACCCGCGTATCTGCGCTATTGGCAGGTGATGTTGATTTTATCAGCCCTGTGCCTCCAACAGACTATGACCGCTTAGAAAAAAGCGACAAAGTGGATATGGTTACCCTCGATGGAACACGGATTATCACTTTTCAGTTAAATCAAAAACGTGTGGAAGCCTTTAAAAACCCTAAAGTCCGGTTAGCCATTGACTATGCCATTAATAATGCAGGTATTGCTAAAAAGTTAATGAAAGGGTTGGGGACACCTGCTGCTCAGCACAGTCCTAAAGGGTACATGGGGTATTCAGAAGATATTAAGCTGCGATATGACTTGAAAAAAGCTAAGCAACTTATGAAAGAAGCAGGTTATGAAAAAGGCCTGAAAGTAACAATGATGGCGCCTAATAATCGTTATGTAAATGACGCCAAAATTGCACAAGCTGTGGCGAATATGTTGGCTAAAATTAATATTCAGGTTGACTTGAAAACCATGCCAAAAGCGCAGTACTGGCCTGAGTTTGATAAGCGTGCAGCAGATATTATGATGCTTGGCTGGCATGCGGATACCGAGGACTCAGCAAACTTTATAGAGTTTCTGGCGATGTGCCCAAACTCCGAAACAGGCTTTGGTCAATACAACAGCGGTAACTACTGTAACCCTGAAGTAGATAAATTGGTATTACAAAGCTCAGAAGAGACAGATCTCGCTAAACGTCAAACCCTGCTGCAGAAAG
This sequence comes from Zooshikella ganghwensis DSM 15267, assembly GCF_000428585.1. Lineage (GTDB taxonomy): Bacteria > Pseudomonadota > Gammaproteobacteria > Pseudomonadales > Zooshikellaceae > Zooshikella > Zooshikella ganghwensis. The sequence continues at coordinate 29,235 of NZ_AUAF01000046.1, forward strand.
CAGAAAAAATTCTCTATGACGAAGCAGCATTTATTCCTTTACATTGGCAAGACCTTGCTTGGGCTGCAAAGAAAAATGTTCAGTTAGCACCTGTTGTTAATGTCATGAACTTCCCTTATGTAGGCGATCTGGTCGTTAAATAATTCGCTTTTTTTAATGCACGCATATATTTTCTAAAAAATATATTGCGTGCAGCTCATAGGCTGTGGTTGTCAAGTTATGATCATATTTTTGCTAAAGCGTCTGCTACAAGCAGTTGTGGTGATGTTTATCATTAGTCTGATAGGGTTTACGATTAAAGATTCGTTAGGTGACCCTGTCAGAGAAATGGTGGGTGAGTCTGTATCAGAAGAAGAGCGTGAGGCATTACGTGAAAAACTAGGGTTAAATGATCCATTTATTGTGCAGTATGGTCGGTTTCTAAAGGGTGCAGTGCAAGGTGATTTGGGACAATCTTATTTTTATAAAAAGCCTGTAACTGATGTCATTTTATCTAAATTGCCAGCAACGCTAGAACTGGTATTTGGGGCAACACTAATCATTATATTTTTTTCAGTCCCTCTCGGTGTGTACTGTGCCATTAAGCCAAGAAGCTGGCTTACAAAGTTCATTATGGGTGCAAGCATTGTCGGTATATCTGTCCCTGTATTTCTAACCGGCATTTTTTTGATGTTTATTTTTGGTGTGATACTTGATTATCTTCCTGTTTTTGGACGTGGCGAATTAATCTCAGTATGGGGACCCTGGGAAACAGGTTTATTCACACTTGATGGTTTAGCACACTTAATTTTACCAAGCATCACATTATCGAGCTTAATGCTTCCATTATTTATTCGATTAATACGCTCTGAAATGACAGAAGTTTTGCATAGTGAGTATATCAAGTTTGCCTGGGCAAAAGGTCTGGATAAATACCGTATCTGGTTCCGTCTGGCACTTAAGAACACCATGCTACCTGTGATCACTGTCGGAGGCGTACAGATAGGCACTATGGTAGCGTATACCATTTTGACAGAAACCGTTTTCCAATGGCCTGGAATGGGCTTTATGTTTCTGGAAGCTATTAACCGAAGTGATACACCGCTGATTATTGGATACTTAGTTTTTGTTGGGTTAATCTTTGTAATCACCAATACGTTGGTTGATTTAATTTATGGGTTTATAGATCCAACAATTAAAGTGGCTGGAGGTAAGTAATGAATAGCGAACAGTCGCTTTGGGGACGTATTAGTAACTCGAATGTGTTTTATCATTTTGTTCGAGATAAAGTTGCTTTTATTAGTGCTTCAATTTTATTGTTAATTATTTTGGCTGCTATTTTTGCACCCTTATTAACCTCACATAATCCGAATGATCTCGCCACATTGGATGTCATGGATGGCGAGATTCCACCGGTTTGGACTGAAGAGGGTGATGAGCGATTTTTACTAGGTACAGATGATCAGGGGCGGGATATTCTGAGTGCCATTCTTTATGGGGCAAGAGTATCTTTATTAATTGGTATTTGTGCTGTTGTTTTGCAGTGCTTATTAGGCGTGATTATTGGTTTGGTAGCCGGTTATGCAGGCGGCCGAGTGGATAGCTTGTTAATGCGTTTAGCGGATATTCAGCTGTCTTTTTCGTCTCTTATGTTGGCGATTATTGTGCTGGCTTTTTTTCGTGCTTTTGTCGGCGGTGATTTGTACAGTCAGTTTGCAATGGTGATACTGATTTTTGTCATAGGTGTTGCAGAATGGCCGCAGTATGCACGAACTATACGTGCCTGTGTACTTGCCGAAAAAGAAAAAGAGTACGTTCAAGCAGCCCAAGTTATGGGCTTTACAACAGTACGCATTATGTTTCGTCATATTCTGCCTAATTGTTTGTCTCCAATTTTTGTCATCTCCACCGTTCAAATTGCCAATGCAATTATCAGTGAAGCGGCTCTTTCCTTTTTGGGACTCGGCATGCCGGTAACCCAACCTTCATTGGGTTCATTAATTAAAAGTGGGTTTGATTACCTACAGAGTGGGCAGTGGTGGATAACGATAATTCCTGGTCTTTTCCTTATTGTTTTAGTGCTGGTCATTAACCTGTTAGGTGATTGGTTGCGTGATGTACTAAACCCGAAACTGTACAAAGGTTAGTTTTTCGTTATACGCAACCTTATATTTACGCGATGCTCGACTTTTATTAGTTTGAAATGACAACCCCTGACCCCAACCTTTGTTTTGCCGAAACAAATTCAAAGGGACAGGGGATGTCAGTAGAAGAGTTTATCATAGCAGTTTATTGCTGGGTTGATGATACCTTTAATGATTTACTTAAAGGCCAGCGATTACGTGAACGAGGGACTATGCCTTCCCTTTCTGATCCTGAAGTGATTGCAATGGAGCTCATCGGCGAGTTTTTTGGGCTAGATGAAGATACACATATCTGGCG
>NZ_AUAF01000047.1 GCF_000428585.1 Zooshikella ganghwensis DSM 15267
TAACGACATAAAGTATGCCATCAATAACAGTTCTTCTATCGGCTGGTGGCCGACCTCTAGTACCTAGTTGCCACTTAGTCTTTGGGAGTAAAGGTGTTAACACTGCCCATTGTTTATCAGTCAGATCCGTTGGATAATACATTGTGGCTCTTTTTTTGTTCCCTGTTTGTTTTTGGTGAAACTAATGGTAAACAGAAGAAGAGTCCATTCCTATCTTCTTGAAACTGCTTTGTGCTTAATGATTAACCTTTTACTTAGACATCTGTATATTTTTTGATTTTTGAGACACGTTCTTAGGCCATATCGGGTCCTACTCCAAAGAGCTTGGCGCTCACGTTCACGCTGCCATGCGGATGAATTGAAGTTGTGCTCAATAGTGCCCACATTAGAAGCTCCCTGTCGTATGATGTCATTCACTAGACCATTTACAGAGAGACCTGCAACACCACTCTCAGACGCACTTACACGAGCCTCAGCGATACGTTTTCGAGTCTCATGCTGCACACGGATTTGTTCTTCTGTTGAAGCGTCGTCTTCTTCTGCTTCTTGTATATTTAATTGAGTTGACTGATTTTTATAGTCAGCAAGTAAGGCTTCATTTTGCCTGTTTTGATTATATTCATTTAACTCTTCTTGCCACTTGGCTTGCCTACTTTGTTCTTTAATACTGTAGGCAGTGGCAGCAGCATTAATTCCTGCAAGTATTAAAGTGGGTTCACACATCTGATTCTTTTAAAAAGTGGAATGGGATAAAGAGGTGCTTATCAAAGTGTATTTCTTTTTCAAACGTTGCGCCTAAATACTTAAGCCAACGAATAGAAACTGAGTTTTCACTATGTACCACATTAGAAAGGTATGAGTATTTTTCAAGCCATCGACGAATAACAACTTTTCCCCAGTGACACACAAACTTTTTATTTTTTTCTATCTCATAGCTACCTAACATCCATGGCACAATCGCATGGCCCACATCATTCAGACCAAACATAGCTAGTATTTTCCCGTCTTTAAGCACAGTGTGACATTCTATGTTTGAGTTTAAGCCTTCAAGTAAGGCATCTAAGGGTTTAACCCCAAGTGCCTCTAACTCATTTTTATCCTGTTCTCGCATATTAGATGCAAGCTCATAACAATCTTTTTTCTCTGGTTTTCTTATCTCAATCAAATACGCTGACTCCTTCTGTGAAATTTAGCGGTCCACTGTGCAGACTGAAAGGTTAATGGTAAGTGTGACGCAGACTCTAAGGCTATTTCGACACTCCTAGCTTCTGCTTGAATATTAAAAGAGAATTTCCCACTCTCTATGGGAACTCGTGAAACACGATTGCGTGTGGACCCAATTAAACGACCTGTAAATGTGTAGGTTCGCTCAGGGCGAGCTTCAGGTTTAACCTTAACCTGAAAATATCCTGTATCAACATAAGACACTGTAAATCGTTTTAATTGAAGACGACCACTTAAAATAGCTACCTTATTAGCATCTGTAGCTACTTGCTCTGAAAAGAGATAACGGAAGGTATAAGGAATACCAATGTAGCAATCCTGAGCTGCACCATGGATAAAGAAGGTGTTAAGACTCTCGCCCTCATAAATATTTCCATTAATATCTACTGCAAGTAAACGAGTATCTGTGTAAGGCAACGCTTTTCCTTGAGCTATAAAAAAGCGTCTATCTAAGAAAATATCTGTGTGAAAAGAACGTGCTTCAGGTTCACTTGTTCTTGTTAAAGGAATACGCTCAAGACAAACACCATCTTTGCGGTCTACGACAAGTACAATATCTGATTCCATGAAGCTTGCTGCTAGAATAACTCCATCTAACTTCCAGCGTGACCATGAGCTTTGCAGCTTCTCATTTCCTTGCCAATAATAAGAGTAAATATAGAGTGTACTTGGGTCTTGGTCTGTTACGGTGAGGAGCATGTCCTCGTTTGATGAAGCTGATAGGTGCCTTACACTACCTTGAATATACGTGGGGCAGTGAGAGGTAATATCAGCAGCATCATTTACCTTACTTTCTGGGTCAACAAAGTATTCCCTTATTCCTGCTGCATTGCCCCGCTTCGTTGAGAAATAAACATTTTTCCCTGCACCTACAGGTTTAGCTTTTAACTCACATTCAAAACGGGTGGTGACATCTACAGAAATATCATCAGGTGTTAATCTGTCTTGTCCTCGAATAATAAATTGAGTTAAATCTGAGAAGAGCAGTAAGGTCTCATTAAAGGGAACTGCATGCCTCAATAAGGAAACAGTGTCATTTGTAACTGCAACATCAATCGGGTGTGTCTCAAGGCTCTGGACTACAGTTGTTGGGTAGAAATTATAGTATGCGCCAAGTTCACTGAAGATAATATTTTCATCAGAGAGTAGACCCAACCTATTTTTAAAAAAGAAAACATCGCTAATGGCTTTATTAATAAAAGAAGGTTCAGGCGCTGTATCCTCATCACCCGCTTTTCTTCCGTCCCATTCAATCGATTCAAACGTAAAGGTGCCATCAGCATTTGAAACTAAACGGTGAGGCATGGTGTTTGGTGCAGGTCTTCTGTTCAGTCCTGGCTTAGCGACTTCAACCCAAGAGCCACTGGTATTTTCATCTCCAGTATTTTCTTGGTACTGAACATAATAGTCATCAGCAGTAACCCCATTTTCACCTGCAACCTTAATGGTAAATCCATGGAAACATGTAGCAGGTAATTGCGTAAATGTTTGAACACGACCTTTACAAGCAATTAATGCTTTATCACCCAAGCTGTCGCTGCACGTTAACGTAAAATCATGGTCTGCCTTTTTAGCTGTAATAGCAATGACATTAGATTTAAGGGCAATTGTATATTCAGCGCTGAACTTAGTGTTTAACTGTTGGTATAACTTGGACGCAATTGTTGAGGTTTGAACACTTTCCCTATTTTTATCATCTGTTTGGCAACTAGCGACTTCTAGATTATTTATAAAGATTTTATAGGTAGTCCCATAATCCCTTACTCTAACATGAACAATACCTGTTTTATTTTTACTACTTGGTGCTGGGAGGACATCACCATTAGGGCTTCGATAACCTATTAGTCTTGTATTTGCACCTGTACTAATGATGCCACTGATAGGACGCAAGGCACAGTGAGGATTAACCTTTCTGTATTTTCGTATATTATCGTTCCTGCCACCCCAGTAACCTTCTCTATCCCATGTAAGGTAACCTGTAGCACATGCCTCATATACACTGTAAGGAGCTTGAGTTTCACCTAAAGGTATTTCTACAGTGAGTCCATTATTTACAACGTGCACATCTAGGTCAGCACTGAGCTTAGCAGCAAGAAAGGAAGCAAAACCTGAGGCTCCTCCACCTTCTGCAGAGTAAGAATATAGTCGACCATTTACACGCACTCTGTACATGGACCAGCAACGGAACCACTTCCAATTATCCCACAGTTCATCTTTATATCCTGGCTCAATGGGCTTTATGGTTATTGTTTGGTACTTCTGCTTTACAGGAGTTAACTTTAATTCTTCTGTTGGGTCATAAGCTCGTGTTGCTCGTGTCTTGTTAACAATAAAGGTATGGTCTGCGACTGTGACAGCAGAAAAAGCTGTTGTAGCATCGTGAGCTTGTAAATAATCTGTGCCATTTGGTTTTAATACAGAACGCTCTCTACCCTTTAAATCAAAGACTTTAATATCGCCATTAATAATGACTACAACATATTTTTCCCACTTGTCTCGGTTAATCGTATAGACAAAGGAGCCTGTTAAGCTTTTATCAAGGATGCGAGCTAAGTGTTGAGTTCCTGGTCTCTTCTGTAAACCATAAACCACACTTGATAGAGCATTTACTTGTTCTTCACACTGAGATGGTAAACGTATACCTGAAGGTTGCTGCGAAACACCATTAATTAAATTTGGAATTGGCTTTTCGATAAGCACTAAAATAAATCCCGTTGTAAATCATATTTCATGGGTCCTTTGAAGATGTTGTACTTTTCTGTGTCTACCTCTTGAATAAATAAGAGCCTTGCTCGTTCTTCATCATCCTTTTGGTAACCATGTAAATCATTGGCACCTATTGTACGGTCCTGGAAAATACGAGCTGCACGCAAGGTAATGTAGTCTTGTGCGACTGTGGGTAAGTCATCAAAGGGAAGCTTTAATACGAGGTCTACAGTAATACTTGAAGTAAATGTAAATGAGCTGGAGTGGCAATTATAAAGTCTATCTGCTCTCACTTTTACTTCTTCATTATCAATAAGGGTTCCTGTTACTTTTAGGGTACCCTCAGGTAAATAAATATAACCATCAATGTCACGGGATAACCTAAAGTTTCTCTCAGTATTAAATGGATATCCTATGGCTTGGACCCGCTCACTTTCTTGGTCTAATAAGTCTATAGCTACAGCAGCTTCTAAAAGGCCACTATCGAGGGATGTCACAGGACTTTCCCCAATTGACTGCAGCATCTCATTAATTGCTCTTAATACTTTTATGCTCATATTATCCTGAGTAAAAAAAGGGAGCACGAAGCTCCCAAGGTTTAACCTGCCTTATTAATTGTCATTGCACAGGCTGGACGTAGAATGTTGTGTCCCATGGCATATTTAGCTACATAGAGCCAACCTTGGCGTGACAACTGATATTCACTCTCTGTTTGTAGGTCCATCAATTTAACGGTACATACGGCACTAGGAGATAGAATTAATGCTGCTACCTTAGAGTAATCCGCTCGGTATGCATTAGGGCGTACACGGGACTCTGGTGTACCCTGAAGACCAGCCGTTTCATCAATGGTAGGTAAGTTATTCGTTTTATAGAGTTTAAATCCTGCAAGCTCTGCAATTGTGCCTTTTGCTACAGAACCTTCACCACCTACATCTCGGTGAATGTGGATAAGTTTAGAAATATCGGTATCGTTAAAGAGGGCGTAATAAGTGGTTGGACTCAACAAGCAATAAGCTTCTTCATCAATATCTTTTTTATCTCTTTCTTCTGCTGCCTGCATAAGTGCTGCAAAAAGTTTTGAGGCTTTAAGTTCATCACCTTTTGCTTTCAGGTTAATATTATTTGTAAAAGTCTCACCTGAAACTGGTGTTAAACCTGCAGCGATAGATGAAGCTTCATCAGTGATAGCAGCAGCCTTACAGCCCATACGCATAATATTTCTATCTGCAGTATTAGCTAGGGCATTGGCACATTCAGCAGAATAAATAGAACGTACATCATAATGGTTCATGGCTTCATCTAAGTTATCAATAAAGACGGGACTAATCAGAAGTTCATCAATGGTTACGATGCGCTTAGCGTGTGCTAGAGGGTCTGCCTCAATTTCTTGACCTGGAATATGGTATTTAGCACCTGTGGTACCTACTAAGGGGAAGGAGAAAGAGCGTCCGTTCTTGATGGTTTTAACTTTATGTTTACCCATCATAATATTTTTCTTTTTAAAAGCTCTTAGTACTTCTTCAGCAAAAAGCTCCTGGAAAAGCTCGCGCTTATCACCAGTCTTATTTTCTTGCCCTGTAAAAGATACGGTTTGTTGTAAAGGAAAGTTTGTTGTCATTTTGCTCCATTGCGGAAATGTGGTGCTGCACAGGAGGCAACACCGGAAGGATTATTTAGATATTATTAGGAGGGAAATTAGCGGGTCTTACGTGCACTAATGGTGCGCATCATTTTAGCTTCTACTTCCTTTGTGTAACTCTCATTTACACCATAGCGTGGGTCTGCCATAGCTTCTTGGACATCATCACTTGAAAGGAATATATTGCTCTGTGAGAGAGCCTGAGAGCCGCTATAAGACGTTATTTGCATTGAACCATGTTGAGCTTCGTATTTAGCTTTCAACCCATTAAGGGCTAAGGAGAGCTGGCTCATGTCTCCACTTTCAGTTAACTTGTTGTATGAATCAATTTCTTCAGCTTGTAGATTGCTTGCAGCCCATGTGAGCAATTGACTTAGGTTTTCTTCTCCACCCACAAGGTTATAAATTGTATTCATCTGCAACTGTTCAGAAGCTTGTAGCCCCTGAATATGTGCTTCAACAATGTTACGAGGAAAGCCTGCCTCAGTTAACTTTTGGTAACTTTGTTCAGAGAGCTTACCTGCTGCTTCGTACTCTTCTTGGAAAGTATTAAAGTCCAGGCCAGCTTCTTCAACCATGCTTTTTACTTGGTCATCTGAAACCTCAGTATTTTCCTGCTCAGGCTCACTCTTAGCTTTACTCAGCTCATTATAAGCAGTTACCAATTCATCAACCGAGGTAAAGCCTTCAGGTAACGAGGGTGCCGTACTTTCTTGTTCCTGGCTTTCTACTTGCACTTCTTCACTCAAATTATTCTCCTTTAGTCATGTTATTCGCTACAGGTCCTGAGGCACGCATTGCCATTTCCTGCATCATTTGTTGTTGCATTGCTTCTTGAGCTTGTGCTGCTTCTTCTTTCTTCTGCTCCTCACTCTTAATAAGACCCTTGGTGTCTATTCCTATGGAAGCTGCAAGCCTAGCCATGTAATCGCTAAGGTTTAACTCACGCCCAATTGCTTCAGGACCCAAGGCTTCAAGGTAACGTAAGAAAGTGGTTAATTTATCTAAGTCCTGTCCACGTCCTAATGCCTCAATACCTGTAGTGATAAAGGGTTTAACTTTATTAAAGAGTGGTGGGATTTTATTTTGCCGCTGAAGACTTTTTAAAATTAAGCGAACAATAGGTAATTGAAACTCCTGACTCAAAATTGAATAGACCCCACCCAAGGCAGTCTCTAACTCTTGAGCCATGAAACGTATTTCTTCTGCAGTGACACGCTCAGCATCTCTTTGCACACTGCTATTCATGAGAAATGCTGAAGATAAACGCTGAGTTAATTGCTGCAGTGTATCGAGGGCCACTCTAAAATCAGCAAATTTATTTAATTGCAGGATATCGACATCATTAGCATCGCCATTGATAACAGCCCCATTCTCAGCTTTTTCAATGTCTTTTCTTTTAGTAACACCATTAGGATGTACCATTAATAAGAGACGTGAGGACGCAACAGAACCTTCTACAATAGCTTTTGAGAGCTTCTCTGTAGAATATAAATCGCCATAGTATTGCTCCACATAGGAACGACCATACGATTCACCATCAACAACAATGAAACGTAAAGGAATCCAAGGTAAACCATCAAGAGGAAATTGTGCTCTTGTATTGGGTAATTCCTTCCCTGCAATTTCCTCATAAGAGACCCACTTATTCCCTTCACGTTTAATATGTCGATATAAGTTAAGTGCCTTCTGTGTGGATAATTCTTCTTTTTTATTTTTATCCTGTTCTGCTAAGTAGATAAGAATACTTTCAGGTAACACAGAAGGGCTTACCGCCTCATGAGTAATAATTTCTAATACATTACCCATGGGGTCCCTTGAAACAACATACGATGATAGATGAAATACACGAGCCTTATTCTGTTTGGGGTCCAGATAGAGCAAGGTATTACCTGAGCAGACTAAGTGCTTTAATGCTTCATAACAGGCAACACGAAGCGCCATCTGCTCTATTTCACCCATTACTTGCCATTCAATGGCTGAGAGAGCCTGCTCAACTTTGCCTTTATCTTCAGGGTTAACTTGTACATCTTCTGCCACCTTTAATCTGAAAAAGGGAGCATTAGGTGGAAGTAAGGTTAATAGGAAACGAGCTGCTAAATAATTTAATGCTCTTGCACCAATAGATTGATGTGGTGTGGAAAAGATTGTGTTACCTGTGGTTCCCTCAGGGGGAACTAAGGTTGGGATTGTCAGGGTTGCACATTTACGTGCTCTCTCTAAAAATGGACCCCTTTCTGCCTTTATTTTTTCATAACGTGCCTTTGCGGTATTTTTATTTAACTCCACACTTTAACCTGTTGGTAAATTTAAGCCTGCCCCTGAGCCTCCTACACGGGTAGCTCTGTTAATACGTAAAGATGAACGTCCACTCTGCTTTTTAGCCTTCTTAGCTGCAGGGGAATTGGCATTGCCTTTATCTGTTTCTGCTATTTGAGCTGGAGCGGGTGCTGGTTCTGGAGGAGGCGGTGGAGGTGGTGGTGGCGGCGGAGGTGCTGGAATTTTGGGACGTTTAGATGAACACATTGCGGATTAAAAAGATTCCTCCTCTTGTTCTTTGAGTTTAAATAAAAGTAAATCGATTAGGGAACGACGACCTGCGTCATACATTATTTTTTCTAAGCTATCGTTGGGTTTAGGAGTGGGGAAGGTAAGGGACTGGTCTAGGTAGGTGATTAGCTCTTTATGCGGTAGAAGACTTATATTCATTATCTACCTTATGTACAACGAAGCGTTCAACTGAGCCATCTTTAAGGAAGTGCTTTAATTCCATCTCTGTTTGCTTAGCTAAAGTTTCAGAGATTAACTGCATAAAGTTAACAGCGGTAATTATTTCCTCTTTCTTTTTCTTCTTTGCCATTTTTATCTCCATCTAAGGCATCAAGACAGTAAAGGGCATGAATAGCGTAATGACAGATTTTATATAAGTCACTTCTGTTCATGCCCTTTTTGTCACCAAAGCGGTCTGCATATTTAATAATGTTACTTATTGAAAAGTGCAGACCACGCTCAGGCTTTGAGTAAATGAGTTCACCTGTTTGAACCTTTTTAGAAGCATAGTGTTGACTATAGGTCTTATCTATATATTTCCTTATTTCAGACACATACGTACTCTCATTAAACGAGTAGCTTATATGCTTACTCAAGTTACCTCCACTTAATTTTTCAAAGTGACTGTAATGGAATAAACGGGATACACCGTCAAGGCTTACCTGTCCTTCCTGATTAGATAAAACTGTGTAAACACGATTTGGATGAACCTCAGTAGGCCAACCATGCTCTTTACAAAGCTGCAGGTATTCATCTTTAACACCTACTTTATCGCCTTTTTTAAAGCTCAATCGTTAAATTCCTCAAAGCCAAACTCAATTACTTTAAATACACCTAAAGTAAATACAAACGTTATCGCGAAACATATCATGAAGATTTCCATAAAATTACCCTTTTAAGTTTAAAGTCATAATCACATGCTCTTAATATTCGAGCACAACGAGCCTGCTGAATTGCAATGTCTTCAGATAAACCATTTTTTTCATAACAAGATACGACAGTTTCCCACATAGAACTCGATGGAACCTTCTGCCACCTTATTTCTGAAGTCCCTTTGCGTGGACCTGATTTAAAGGTATGTTCATAAGGTTCAAATTTAAGTCTATCTGAGAGTAGCTCTTCAGCGAGAGAGTTACCTACATTTGGACAGCCTGGATAACCATCTGCAATATCACCTGTTAAGACTTGCTTCATGAAGAAACGGTCAGCCTCCGATTTGGAAATAAATCGTGGCTCTAAATCTTTTGCAGGATTAAATAAGTAGGAGTCCCCTATAGTTTGCATGTCTTTATCTTCAGATACAATTATTTTTTTGTAATTAGAATGAAACTTAGACCAAGTTGCCAAAATACCCATCACATCATCAGCTTCTAATGAGGGCCTTTTAAAAGATGTATAATTATTTATAGCGTATTCGACAATGGCTGGGTAGGAACATGGCTTAGGAATATCCTTTCTGTTTCCTTTATATTGCGGATAAATTGTCTTACGAAAATTGTCCTTATCAGTCAGGCACATAATAACTTTATCTAATTGACATGCTTTTTTTATATACCTAACTTTTTCCTCAAAGATTTCTCTAACTACATTAAAGTCTGCATGGAAGGTCCACCAGTCGTCCCCCCAGTTAATTGACTTTTGAGCTGCTGATGCAGCCTGAAAACAAAGTATGTCCGTGTCGAGTAGACCCACACGGTTAGTACTCAAATGTTAAACTCCCGTCTGTACTGTCATAATAAATTTTGTCTACATAGAGTAACCCTGAGCCACAAAATGGTTTAGTTGTATCATCTGTATGTAGAATGGCATCATCAGGAATGTCTGCCTCAGCAATAAACTTTTTAAGGTCACCTAATGTAATTACGCCATCTGTAGTAAATTCAATCATGTTAGTTCCTGTTAATTTTTAGTTATAGAAAATATGATTTCCAATCTGTACCGTTCTGGTTAAAGAGTGGGTCCAGTATGGTTGGATAAGATGTGAGTGGTAATGAGTTGCACCCTTGGTTAAATTTAGGTTCAACCCATTTAGTACTACTTGAGATAAAAGAGCGGATAATTCAGCAGACTCCCTATCTTTCATAAGGTCTGGGATATCATCATGTGTCCAAGAAAATTGCTTATTCTGGTAGACCACTTGGCACACTTGATTAGGCCATTGAGGACTTTTCACTCTATTCATTGTTACTTCAGCAACTGCAAGCATACCCGCAATGCCTTCGCCTCTCGCTTCGTGATAAAGGTTAAGCTGGAGGCATTTAATGTCAGATAATGGTTGAGTTGAGGATAGGGAAGGATTTAATAAAAGTATAAATATGGTGTTAAGTAAAAGCGTGTTATCTCCTTATTATTACTTCTAATGAGTATCAGCCCAAGTTAAACCAATGTCATAACTTGCTTTCAGAGGACACCTAAATTTAAAGACCTCCTGAACTCTCACCATGGCTTGCTCACAGTACTTCCCTATTTCTTCAGCGACCTGCTTATTACGACAGGCAATTTGCACTTCGTCATGGACCCAAGCACAGAAGGTAAAGTCACCATTCCAGCTATGTAGTAACCCATTCACCTTGCACAAATCTTCAATTTCTAAAAGCCATCGTTTACATATCAAGGCACCTGCTCCTTGTAGTAAGTAGTTAAGTGCTGCATGTTGAGAAGAACAATAAATATGGCGTCCATCTAGACCGATGAGGTAGCCACGCTTACTCACAGTAGCTTTAACGTTATCTAAAAGGTATTTAAGTGCAGGTAAGTTTTTTAGGAATCGCTTCTTAAACTGAGAGCCATACTTGCGGTAGAGATTTGGTGAGGCTTTGGGTTTAATTATTTCCCCAATCTTTTGGTCACCTGCGCCATAAAGGAAAGCATCGTTGTGTTGCGGACATATCGTATCCATATGCCCTCTCATAGTTTCCCATGAGACCAGACTATATCTTCACCCTCAGCTTTAACTGTTAGGGGCTGTGCGCTTCGAGTTCACTTGAACCCTACTCCTCTAGGATAGTCGTTGCACCTTCCTGCTATTTACAGGCTTGGCTCAGAGTTACCTTATTTATAACAACTTAGGCTTTCTCTGAATTCACACAGTTTTAATCGAGGGGTTTCCCCCAAGTCATCCAAATGTTTAGATGAATTTCTTAGCTATTTCATCACGGAAATAATTATGCTCAGGATTATGTTTATCTCTTAGCGTACCCTGAGGCACAAGACCCAATGCTTGCACATTCGCCCAGTGTATATCCCCAGATAAAATTTCATTGATGTAGCGTCCTTTATCATAACGTGCCATGTAATGAGCTAGGCAACGAAGTTCTAAACCATCAGCATCACTCCCCAACAAGAACCAGTTTTCAGGAACTGTAAACAGAGAGCGGCATTCAGGTCCATATGCAGCTCTTGTACTTGGTACTTGTGCAACGTTGGGGTCAGCGTGTGTGGCTCGCCCTGTGGCAGCTCCATTTGGATTCACTCGTCCATGGATGAAGCCCTCTTTTTCTAAACGGAGCCATGCGTTATCTCCTTCAGCCAACTGGCCTATTCGTTTATTAATTGTTAAATACTCACACATAGCTTTTGCATGAGGATTATCTAAGCGCCCTAAGACAGACTCATCTATTTTAGGTTGGCCCTTCTCTGTAAATTCTTTAGGCTTCCATCCGTAGAGTTGATTTAAACGAAGGGCTATGTGCCCTCGACTTGCAGGATTAAACGTTATCCGCTCATATGTCGTATAGGGTGCACCCTCAGTTATATCTGCTCTTACTGGGTCCTTGTAATTTACAGTTCTTTTTGGGTCCTTATCGGCAACTTTCTTATTCCATGAACCGAAGGAATTAATTAAGTCCTTTTTAATAGAAGCTCTTTTCTGTGCTAAGTCCTGATATAAATGAACAGCAGCACTCTTATTAAAATAGAAACCATTCTGCTCTTGCTGAGCCATTAAGGAAGAAATACGATTCTCATGGTATAAAGCCATAGTTGAGTAATTCTTTGATTCGAGCAGCTCCACAAGCTTTGTAGTGACAACAACGTCTTGCTTACAGTACTCAACCATTTCCTCACTAAACTCCTGCCAGTCTGTGTGTTCAGCAAAGGAGCCTTTGTATTCACCTAAGCGGTAACCCCAGGCTTTTAAGGAATGGGACCCAAAGAGCTTCTTGGGCAACGCATATTCCTTCTTCCTCGCTCGCTCGCTCAAAATCTAAATTTTTTAAATTGGAGTAAATAAGGCGGCTTTCTGCGAGGGAGTCTCTAAGTAGACCTTTAGGCTTCCACTTGGGGTAAAGCTTTTTTATGGCTAAGTAGTCGAACCAGAATCCGTTGTGGGCTATTAATTCGTCAGCTTCTTCAAGGATAAGTATTGCTTCACAGATATTATTAGGATGGAAACTGAGAGCTGTATGCTTTTGCTTATCGTAAACGGAAATGCAGTGAATTTTAGTTAAAGTCTCAAGTAGACCGTTAGTTTCTATATCGAATATTAATGATGACATTCATTTAATAACCCTGATTTTTCTTTGAGAAGAATACGTAGTTTATCAATGCCTTTAGGTGTCACTAAAGGTGTAATATTTTCATGAAAATATCCATAGTGGTCTGTCCAAGGATTCATTTTCACATCCATTAATCCTTGGTTTATTTTCGACTGATAAGGAATATTGTTTTTAGTGACCCAACCTTTTAACCTTAAAAAAGCCATTAATTTGTTCCGCCCAATACCTCCTATTAATTTTGCAGCTTTTTCAACGCTGGTTGCTTCTGGAGAAGCTACAATGTGGTCATGAAAATCTGCCTTAGGTTGCAGAGACTCAATCTGTTTATTAAGTTCTTGTACTCGTTCTAAAGATTGAGCTAAAAGCCCAGCAACATGTCCAGCATCACTCCAATTAATCTTGGTTAAACCATAATTGCCCGTTTTACGGATACAAGGAAGTACTTCTCCAACAACCCATTCCTCAAACCGCTGTGCTTCAGGTAACTTAGAGCGGATAATAAGTCGATATACATCTCGCTCGGGGATAATTGTTAACCCTCTTGGAGGTATTTTCAAACTCGGCGTTTCACCGAATTTTAGGCGTGACGCGGCTTTGCAGTGAGTTGCTATTGCATCAAAGGGGCGAGAGTAGCCTAACAGCTCCGCTATATCCTTAGCGATAAACCAAGGCTCTCCATCTTTATCAATGACACGGATAGATGAAGTTTTAAATTGGAAAGGAATGATTTTCATTGATTAAAAATCCTCTTGTTTATTTATATGATTATTAAAAGGACTCTCTTCCTGCTTCCTCCCAGTCTCAGGGTTATACACTAAGTCAAACGTTGTCCCTGTAGACTGGCCTGTATACCTATCCTTAAGCACCCTAAATATTGTTTTATTCTTTTCTTCATCCTCCTTTGCTTGCTGGTCCCTCTCAAGGGCAAAGGTAAAGTTGGCATATTGCACATTAGCCTTACCTCCTGCAAAATCATCGAGAGTTACACGCCCCCCTTCCTCATGACTCTTTTTCCCATCTTTTTTACGCAAGTGTGAAACATAATAAAGCGTAAATGGCAGCTCCTTATTTAAATCATTTAATCCACGCATAAAAGACTTAAGGACCTCCAACCCATTATTCTCGCCCACAGCATCTAAGATATACGTTATGTGGTCCAAGTAGACATGCTTAGCGCCATACCCTTCGACACCTAAACGTATATACTGCAGTATGTCCTCAGGCTCTGTGTTTCCATCTACGGAATACATGAGTAAATGTTTAGCTACGAGGGAGCGTGTTTTCAGGAATTGCTCTTGGTCAAACTGAGTGCCTGGAACATGGTATAACTTTGAGTCCACCTTCCCTGCTATCGTGTTTAAAGTGAGTTGCAGATTAGGTTCCTCAAGCAAGAAGGTCATGCACTTCTCACCGTGTACAGCTATGTTGTGCGCAATGTCTTCCTTGAGTAAATCTGTCTTCCCACAGCCTGTCCCTGAGCCAATGGCATACATCTCATGTACTCGCTTACCATAGGTAGCCTTGGTTAATGTGGGGAACGGCCATGATAGGCCCATCTCAGGCTCCTGGTAGCCCTTGAGAAGGACTTCTTCACCTGTGAGGATACATGAGGGCTTATAAGGCTTTGCGTCCCATATAGCGCCTATGATGAGTCCTGCTTCACCCGCGACAAGAGCTGCATTTGCATCCTTATACGGTAGAGGCGCTACACGAGCCTTGGACCCAAGTAGACGACAGGCTTCTTCTGTTGCTCGGCGTCCTGGTTCATCGTTATCAAACATGAGGATAACTTCAGTGAAGCCATCGAGGTAAGCCTTGTTCTCAATAAAGGTTCTTTTGACTGAGTCAGCACCGTTTGGGAGGGAGACTACAGGATACTTATTATTTTGCGCTTCAGAAACTGAGAGTGCATCAATTTCACCCTCAGTAATAATGAGTTTGCGCCCTCCGCTTCGCCATGCTTGCCACCCAAAGAAAGGAAGGTGTTGTGTATCACCCACAATGGTAAATGTTTTATCAGGAAAACGAATTTTTTGAGCTTTTACTGCTAATGTGTTTGGGTCAGTGTAATTAGCTATGTGAACAGTTTTACCTTTAAAGGTACCTACTTGATAATTTAATTTTTTACATGCATCAACATCAATACAGCGTTTCTTTAATGATTTAAATTGACCCTCAATCATTTTTTCTGGCACATACTTCTTAGCGCCTCCTTCACTGCCATCAGGTTTAATAAAGTATTTACACCCTGGGGTATAACAATGTGCATGCCCATCAGCATAAACTGCTACGTTATCTTTGGAGCCACACCGAGGGCATGGCTCACGTCTGACTACATTAGTGGATAAAGGCAAGATTATTTTTTTCCATTAGGTCCTTGGCTTGTTTCAATTCTCTAATGCGATTTAAAAAGTCATACCTAAATGTGTATGAATAATCTTTCTTCTTCTGCTGACTGATGACAGGTACTTTGTATTCCTTTGCCATGTGATGCATGATAGCTGCTAGACGGGTTATACCGTACATGCCTATAGCCTCATTACGTGTAATATGGCCGTACTTAAGAATATGTTCAGTAACCATCTGACGTTGTGTTTTATTTTCCATAGTTTTTATTCTTCAAAGGGGATTAATTGAAATTTAAGGCTTTCTTGTCCCTTCTTAACGACACGCTTCTGGATTAATAAGCGATATATCTTGTTATCGTTAAAACTGTATTTTTTCTGAAGGATATCAATGAAGGGTTTTAAAGCATTATCAATGTCAGCTCTTGAGTTACTGTAAGAAATCAGAAGTTTTAGCGTTAATTTACCTTCAGGAATAATTATGTCAGGTAGAACACTAAGTAAGGCTTCCTCGTAATCACGATACTTCTGACTTTTAACCTTACGGCCTAAGAATGCTTCATTGACTGAGAGGGGTTTGGTGTTAATTGTTGTCCAGGTAGGGTGCACTAAAAGTCTTCTTCTTCCTCCACTGGGTCCATGTCATCTTCAACCTCGATGTTTTCATCTTCAATGGTGAAACCTTCTTCTTCGTCTTCAAATCCATAGAAGGAAGCATTGGCTTGGAAGGCATACTCTTCTAATTGATAGACGCGAACAGCTTCAGGTTGCAGGGTAATACCTACGCCTGTTGAAGGGGCATACCAGTGATAGAAGACAGTTGAAATACGGACCTCACTACCTTGTCCAAGGATTTTATCTTCAGGTATTACATTGTTCTTTGTGTCATACAAAATGGGACGACGTGTAAATATGGTTCCATCTTTGCGTTTACCTTTGGCTTTAACCTTAAATTTAAAAACCACATTCCCAGTTTCTTCGTCTTCTTCAAATGGGAGGTCTGCTTTTTTAAGTTTCTTTTTACGTAGCTCTTGGCAAAGCTTTTGGTAATGCTCTTCGAATCTCTTTTCAATTTGAGCAATCAAGGGTTTTGCTGCTTCAGGTGAGATGATTAAACGAGCATCATAAACACCATCACTATCAAATTTGGTGTCAGCCTTATTCAAGTGAGGGTATGGACCCAAAATGCCACGAGGCGTAACAAAGTTATCTTTTGCCATATTATTTTTTATTCCTGTGCTTGTTCTTATTTAATTGCTTTTGTTCTAGTGCTTCTACGTCATAGCCTTCGGCAAGGAGCCTACTAGCAATATCAATAGGTAAAGGAATACCTTTATCCCAGTAATAGCGATAAGCACGCGTTAGGGGGGTCATGTAATTTCTCAGTTATTTTTATTTATTGCGGAGGGAAAGAAGGAAGAGGTGCTGAATTAAAGTTTCCCTTTAAGATAACTATACTTCTCAGCTAACCATTCACGACCTTTTGCTGTGACACGGGTATGCTGATAG
The DNA here is from genome assembly GCF_000428585.1 of Zooshikella ganghwensis DSM 15267. Taxonomy (GTDB): domain Bacteria; phylum Pseudomonadota; class Gammaproteobacteria; order Pseudomonadales; family Zooshikellaceae; genus Zooshikella; species Zooshikella ganghwensis. The sequence continues at coordinate 16,473 of NZ_AUAF01000047.1, forward strand.
GTCATGCTTCTTTCCCGACTAATTGAAGTTTTTACTGTAAAGTATTCTCGCTCCAAGTAAGGCTGATAAGGTATATTCTGTCCTTTAGCATTGTGCCTAAGGATTTTATCTTCCCGTAACCTCTGAATAAATTTTCGTGGTCTTAATCCTAGAAGTTTACCTGTTTCTTCTAAAGACTCTGTCCCTTGAGCTTCCACATATAAATCTACAAAATTAGCTTTAGGCTGCAACTCAGTGACTTTATTTTCCGCTAGAAGCCTCCCATCATATTCATCAGCCCATGCACGAGCAGCCTCTGCAGGATTTGAAAAGTTTGGTAGTTGTGGAGCCTTAAGTTCTCCTTTAACCACAGCTTTGAATGTTCGGATAACCTTTAAGTGGAATGAAGGACTTATCCACATAGCATATGCATAAACAAGTTCTTCACAGGCGTAAGTTCCCTGATTTAGACCACCTCGAATAACTTCAAGTGGTTGAATTTTAGGCGTTGCGCAAATTTGCGCATCGGTTATTTCATCAACTAAATCTTGGGTTTGCTTATTCCTAAGCCAAAGTTGTGGGCGCTGTAATGGGTCTCCCCCAGCGGCCTTATGTAAATCATTAAGACAGAAGCGTCCTTGTGTATCTTGCTTAATAGAAATGCTGTCGATGATGATTGGAGTTAAACCTTGATTAGACATAGAGTTAATCCTTGAGGTTACTTAAAGTAAAAACTTAGGTATGAAACTTAAGGGATGAATCTTTCGGGGTATCTAAACGGGTCCCTAACTCTAGACCACGTCATTATTGGGCTGCACGTATATTAGAAAAAACAAAGCCGCGCTTTTATTTTTGAAAGGAAAAATAGCTAGAAGCCTTGATAAATCTAGGCTTGCAGCAAAGAAGGTTACAACACGCCCTTATTTGGAGCTTCAAAGTTTGCTTTTTTTCTGGCCCTAACTCTAGCCCTTACAATGACTGGGATAGACGTATATTAGAAAAATCAGGCCGCGCTTATAGCTAAGAGGAGTTCTGACAGATATTTCTATTCTTTCTTGTTATTGAAAGGACCTGTTAAGTAATGATTTATCTCACTTAAAAAGCTTTTTTCCTACACTTACTCACTCAGCGGATTGCTTAATAAATAACCAACGGATAGAATACCTCACCTTTTTTAAACTAGTAGCTTTCCTTTGATACGGAAATATCATGGAGTAGTACATGAGTTCAGCAGATAGTCCTTATTCCGCACCAAACTCAGATTTATCAACTGCAACTTATGGCCCAGAAGGTATTTATGAACTTCCTAGGTTTAGTGCATGGGGAGTATTTTTCTTATCTATAGTTACTGTTGGTTTTTATTATTACTACTGGCTTTATAGAAGAACACTTATAATTAATAGGGTATGCGACCACAAAATTTCAATGATTTTACCCCATATTATTTTAGTTTATATCGTAGTGTCTGCAATTTATGCTTTTTATTCAGGCTACTCCATTGCATACTCCTCATACGAACCACCGCTTTATCAGTATCTACAACCTGCAAATTATTTTTGTGCTTTTTTATCCTATATCTGGTTATTTGCTATAAGAAATAGAATTCACTATATGTGTATGTTAGAAAAGACAAATGTATTTTGGATAGGTAGATTCTTCACTGTTATTGGAAGTAATATTTACCTCCAGTATAAAATTAATCAAATGATAGACCACAGAACATTCTCATTTAATAAAGAGTTCGTTGCTCTGTGAAATACATAAGCTAAATATTAAAAGAGAATCCCAAGCCAGCTAACTGTTAACTTGGGGTTTTCTTCATTTAAAAATGATAGAATGCATGAGCCGAGGAACACTTTCACCACTCATCCCTAATCTGCTCTTGATACGTGAGACCATCAACATTTTCACTACTCTTACTCCAAAGACCAAAAGCATCTACTTTTACTTTTGACCTCTTTTCCAGATAGCCTGCTATGGCTCTACGAATGGCCTCAGCTTCAGAAATATTCTCTGCTTCACAAACCTTAGCAAGTTCGTTTACCTGCTCATCAGGTATATCCACTAGTATTTTCATAGAAATCCTTACAAGGCATTATGATATGTATAGGATGTCGCAAACATATGTGCATAACAAGTTTTCTTGAGGTTACTTAAATAGGTATGAAACTTAAGGGGAGAATCTTTCAGGGTATCTAAACGGGGGGGTAACTCTAGACCACGTATTTACTGGGCTACAAGTATATTAGAGAAAACAATGCCGCGCTTTCATCTGAGGAGGAGGAAACCGTTCAAGCCCTTGGTATATCTAGGCTACAGCGGTGATAGCAAAATTTACAGTTTCTTAGGGCTTAAATTTTTGTGCATTCTTCTGGGGGTAACTCCTAGCCCAAACCATGTCTGGGCTATACGTATATTAGAAAAAACAAAGCCGCGCTTATCGTTAAAGGGAGTTCAGGTGAAAATTTTTTATTCTTACTGATTACTTAAGGAGCTGATTAAGAAATGACTTATCTCACTTAAAATTCTTTCTACACCACTTACTACATCCAGAAAGTTGATTGAAAAACAACCAAGGGATAAAATACCGCACCATTTTTAAACCTGCAGTTTCCCTTTGATACGGAAATATCTAGGAGTAGTACATGAGTTCAACAAACAGTCCTTATGCCGCACCCAACTCAGATTTATCACCAGATACTTATGGTGAAGAAGGTGTTTATGAACTTCCAAGATTCAGTGCATGGGGAGTTTTTTTCTTAACTCTAGTTAGTTTTGGGCTTTATTATTATTACTGGATGTATAAAAGAACAGTTGTAATTAATAGCGTTTGTGATGATAAAATATCAATGCATATACCTTATATTGTTATTTTTTACGGCATAGTAAGTTTTATATATGGCTTATATCAAAATTATACTATACATACTGGCTCATATATGCCTCAGTTTCTTCTAGTAGAAGCTTTTATACATATTATTTTTCTCATCTTAGCTGTTTTCTGGCTATATACAATTAGAAATAGGTTAAACTATATTTTTCAAGCTAATAAAACTGATAAATTCTGGATAAGTGGAATACTTACTTTCTTTGGAACAATTATTTACCTCCAGTACAAGATGAATAAAGTTATTGACCACCAAACACATAGTCTTAACCAAGAGTTTAATGAGCTTAATGTTTCTTAAACTATTTAAGTAACTCGTACCCCCTCGGTGAATATTCCTAAAAACCAGTTTTTTAACCAACACGCTTACCGAGTGGGGCACAGATAACCTTTTGCAAAGACCACAACCGGAAAAGGAAATACCCGTTGCGGCTTTTCGGGACTCCACTGGATTGGTTTTCCGTTGTACTTCAAACTGGCTGCCAAACATCGGCGTTATATTTCCAAATTGGCGTTAATATGAAAGTTTTTATAAATATTGTTATTGGTTTATTATTTTCTGTTTTTTTAGTCATTACTATTGGTTATTGGCTCTATTTAGACTATTGGTATCGGCAAGCAGTCCCAATAAATATAGGTTTAGGTAGCAGTATTTCGATAGTCACTGATTCGGGAGTATTATCTGGTTGCGGAATAGCCGTATACGAACTCGATGAAAAAACTTATGATAAAATTAATAAGGAAGGAATCAATTTCTTCTCTTCTTCAATGCAGGCTAGAGGCCATAATGATAGCTATTATGCTTATAGTGAATGGAAGGAGACGCCTAGAGAGGATTGGAAACGTCCTGAAAACTGGAGTTATCAGCTACTTTGCGGTGGAGATATAAGTGAGAAATTGTTTAATAAAATCTTACACGGGGGACAGTCAGCAGGCTCTTTTTACTCATCTAAAACCGCCGCACATTTAATGGTATTGCCTAATGAGAGACTAGTTGTTTTCACATACTATGATTAAAAATATAGCTGATTAAAGATAACTCCAAGCTAGCTAACTGTTAACTTGGAGTTTATCTTAAAAATATATAAGTTCAATACGGCATAGCTAGCACGACCCCTTCATGGTGGTCAAACGCAAGGACAGCTCCACTTGATTCAAATACAAAAACTACGTCTGTATTTCCATCAACACATTCACAATACACCGTACCTTTCTCTCCCTCAACTGGAATCCCTTCCTCTATACGCTCTAATAGTTTCTGTGCATAACAAACTATAGGCAGGGGGAAATCACAGATTAAATTAGGGAGTATCAAGACCCGTCCAGTTTCATTAGCTAAGAACTCTCCATAATATTTCTGTACTAGCTGAACACTATCTAATCTACCATTAATTAATTCCCTATTTTTGACTACTGAAAGGGAGTGCATTGCTGCATGGACTCTATCAATGTTTAGTGTGCAAAAGTCATAAATATAGCTTTTAGACTCTGGGAAAAACTTATGAAGAAGCCTGATTGCCTCATTCCATTCATCTGGATATCTGCTCTTAGATTCTGGCATAGTTAAAAGCCATCTCCAGGCGGTAGCATAGTATTATTTCCACCTGCTGAATCCCCTTTTGCCCAGCCTATCTCTAGGTATCTATGAGTAAATATAGGTCCTATGACAGGTACTCCCCAAGCCAACAGGTTCCATAGTAGCTTTTTCCTTGTTGTCATTAAGTCAAACGCGCTGATTTCAATGCTAAGAATAAACGCAAAGGCATAGTTAAATACTGCTAAAATACCTACAAGTACCCAATAACCAGAAAAAGTCATACTACTTTATATCCTCATGATGCTTCAGCTTTTCATAACCACATGCAGCACACAGTTTAGCTTTTACTGTTCTAAATGGTTTTCCGCATGATGGACAGTCTTCTCCTAAAGCGCTATTGCGGTGATGCCAAATAGAATCGGGATTAGTTTCTTTAAAACCAGTCAATTCATAATATTTAATGCAGCTTGGAGTAGTGAAAGCTTCAAGTACTTCCCGTATTGTCATACCATATTCTTTACGTTTTTGAGTGATAAATTGCTTATCCTCAATAAGAATAGGATGAATTACCGCCCACTCACTCTCATCAAGCATGGGCACGTCTGTATCACATCTCCAACAATAACGTGTAATAGCCATAAAAAATCTAACCTAGCATTACCAAGGATAATTTTATAGCAAAATAACTCCCTGAGCCAGTTACCCTAAGTCCATCGTAAAGCTATAAACATGAGAGGACGCAATCTAATGTTATTGATTAATTTTAATAACCTATCCAAAGCAGTAACTTGACTTTAAAATCAAGGATGGCTGCAAGCTTCCTTTTCTCGGTGTTACTTTTATCTTTTTTTTATCCTCCTCTTTTAAGTAGTTCAGCATCTGCTCCCGCAATAAATTAAAAACATCATGCTCTGTATATAACTCATAAAAGCAAGTTCGTATTTTGTTGTAAAGTTCTTGGGTCCTGCTCGGTAAGGTTCCAAATGAATCATGAACTAAGGCCCAGTTATCTATGTAATTAGCATTGACTACAACTAACATTAAATGTGTTGCATCTAGCGAGTGCACAAAGTTAGGAGCTATTGAAGAAGCTTGCTTCTGTTTATCAATTGAGGTCCCCTGTACCTTAAAAGTAAACCTAACCTTTTCTTTTCCTAAAAAACTTGTTTCACTTCTTTTCTCTTTATAGACCCAATAATTCTGCTCCACTAAGAAGCCTATGGGGGTTTTCCATGAAATAGGCTCACCTTTTTTAGCCACTACTTTTGCAGTCTTTTGTAACCACTCCATGCCTTCAGCCGCTTTAACTACAGTTTCACACACAGCCTCATACAAAAGGGATGCAAGCAAGGATGCACTCTTAAAGACAATAGAGTTATCCTCCCATATTCGGGACCATATGGACGCACTTATGTCTTTGATGTCATTTAACTTCATTGCCTCAATCTTCGCTGGTTTAATTACTCGCTCCAGCAACTGGTCCTTAAAGCCATACTCCTTGCTCCCATAAGGAAATGTCATAACGGCACTTTTAGCTAACTTACGGCCCATACAGCCTTTCTCTCTATCATACCCATAGTTTAACCAGGCGTAGGCACAGAGCATGGTATTGTAAAGGTCATGAGCTTCTTGCTCTGGAATAGACCTCTTTGCAAGGGTCCCATCTGAGTTGCGCTTATCAGACTTAACTAACTGTCTCCATTCATAAAGTGTTTTTTTTAACTTATATTTCCGCTTATTCTTGTTATAAATATCTTCAATTTTTTCATCAATGATATTCATCATTTTTGGGTAGTCGTGTTCCTTCCAGTCTTTCCCAACGATTGCTTCAAGCTTCACATATATTTTGTCGATGACACGCTGGTATATATCCTGAGGTACATCTGCAGGGGTTAAGTTAACAGCCGCTCCTGTCTCTTCACATCTCAAGGCCATACCCAAGTGCTGTAGACCCGAACAAGAGCCGTCCAAGGCAACAGCAATGTGTGAGACGTGGTTTAAGCCGTTCTCAATGTATCCCTTCCATTCAAGAGCAGCAGCAATGGCTTGAAAAGGTTTATCCGCCTCTGTCCACTCACGGTTATCATAAGGGTTCTCAGCGATACGACAGAGCATGTCTGAGTGCTTCTTAGTCCATGCTATGCGGTCCTCAAAGGAAACCTTGTCTATCCCCCAGACATTCGCTACATGCACTGCTAGCCAGTCTACGGCCTCAGGTGAGCTTAGTTTCTCCCCTTCTGCAAACTCAAGTAAGGCTTTAACATAGTCAGCTCCTTGAGGGGACAGGGAGCCATTTGTCACTGGATAAACACGACCACGGAAGTCTAATTGATAAGGGAAATAAATCTTTTCATATTTAGCGTATTTCTCAGCGCATTTTAAAGTTAAAAAAAGGGCAGCTCTTTTCGACACTAAACGTATATTTTCTTGATAAACTGCAGCAGCTTCCATTTTCCATGCAACCTTTGCCTCCTCATTTGTATCTATGTCTTTTGGTTTCTCAGGGACAGGTATTTCTGAAGCTCTGGGTAAGCCTCCAAGTTCACTATCTGTATTTGCAAGGTTTAATAAGAGGTCCAAGAGCTTCACGTTTATACGCCATGGTGTAGCTTGTATTTTATTTACTGCTTCATAGACCACAGGCATTTCGACATTAGCTAACTTTTCTAAGTATTGTTTATTCTTAGTTTTAACCAAGGTGATAGGTGCTACCTGATTAGTTATATACCCGCCAACAAAGGGGCACTGCCAAGGAAAGGGAGGAACCACCATAGGCTCATAAATAGCAGCTATATCCAGATGATAGGCGTTACATTGAGTTATCCACTCTATGCACTCCTTAGTGGGTTTAATAATGTATTCCTGAGTTTTATTTTTAACTTGTATGTCTGCCTCAATTATACCTAGCTCACTTATGCACAGCTCTAAAAGGACCTTGCCCACTAGGAGTGAAATATCCTTACACCATAGGTGTATTGGGGTCCCATTCTGTTCAGCCATGTATTTAGCTGTATATTTCTTCCTTGAATACTGACTCCTCTTATTCGCTCTGCTGAGGATGCCTTTATATAAAACTTTTTCTTCCTCAGATAGACGCGACATTTCAACTTCAAGGCTAAGCGCTTCACCTATTTTCAACGCTAAACTTGTTAACTTTGTGTGAGCGGAAATACTACTCATAATTACTTTTAGCGAGATATAAGCAGTTGTCCTGTCTTCTAACTGTTGTAAGTATGGAATTGCCTTGTGGTGCCTTCCTGCTGCCCTAAGTGATTTCTCAAGCCATGTCCGTATAGCGTCTGAGAATCTGTCTGTCATCTTTGAGACTAACCTGTTGCCATATGCCGTGTTACTCTCATCTCTTCCTTGTACGGCCTTCAGCGTACGCTTAATGTATCTATCGCGTCCTGCTTGAGCCATGCCTGCTTCAAGTCTTGCTTGGTCTTCTTCAGTACCTTTTACCCTTTGGATGTTGCTGTACTTATCCATGGTTAACCTTACTACTTACTCCCATATTCGGGATATTTCAGATAATAGGAGGCCGAGAAGCTTTGAAAGTCAGAGCCTCTGGTTGATGTGCTTAATTTTTGAAGTTAGGTTTTATTCTTATTACATTACGAGTATCCCCTCAATTTACTCCCGCATTCGGCATATTTCAGACATAGAAATCCCCTGAAGCTTCACCAAAACGCTCCATATCGAAAAAATGTTCTTGTATTTTACTACTCTATTTGATTAAAAAATAATCACCACAAACTGTTGTATTAATTAAAAATGATATGCAGCTTAACATCCACGAAACTGCTGTATAGATGAAATATTTCATTTTTTAATTAGGGATTTAAATGAAGTGAATTTATTTTTAAAATGAAACTGGTTTGATTAATTGCGTGGAATTTAAGCTCCATTTCCACGCTCCATTTTCACGCTCCAAAGAAAAGGAACGTAGGTATTTAACTAGGTATTTTGTGAGTGGTTACTAATCTGGTAAAATCCATGTGGCGGGAGTTTGGTAGACACGCTGTCTTCAGGTGGCAGTGCCCTTTGGGCGTGGGAGTTCGAGTCTCCCCTTCGGCACCATATCGCCTAATCTATTGTTTTTCCTAGGTTTTTTCTTCTCAAAGTATCCTTAATTCAAACTAACTTTGTAGCAACTCTCGAACTAATTTTGTAGCAGTTTCGAACACTTCTTGTCAAACCTTTTTCGTCTTCTACTGTCTTCTGTTTGTGCCATCAAAGTGCTCTAACTAGACTCACAGCTAGATAGTGGCTACAGGTCAGATATTGCCTAAATATGTAATGGACCAACCATTCACAGCCTGTGGACTTTATAATGAAGTGGAGATAGACCCCCTCTTGCTCTAAAGTATGTCCATTAAGCCCTGATGTGGGAGAAATAGAGACATGCAGAAGCGAACATTTAGTAGCTATGAGTTCACCCAAAACCCAAGTGAGGCAAAGGCTGCTTCCCAGTTTGGTCCCGTTTTTATTACTGAGCAAGGCAAACCAACCCACGTACTCTTAACAATTGACGACTATGAGCAATTAACTCAACTAGAACCAAGTATCTTAGATTTACTAAAGATGCCTGAAGATGAAGACTTTGATTTTGAAGCTTCAAAACTAGAAATAAGTACTAAACCCGCAGACTTTGATTAATGTCACACTAAAAGATATCATTGTGATATCTTTGCTCTATCTAGGTTTACGAGTTAATAAGTCTGATTTTTGGCATTATTAGACTTTCTGGTAAACTTTTGCTTTCATTAAAGGTTATCATTAGATTACTTCCATATTTGAATATATCCCCGCTTCAAGTCAATTACTTGCATTTATAATCAACCCTCAAAATTTAAACTTTACGCTTACTGTCTTACTATTTGCCAGTTATTATTTTTCACTTCAACATGAATATGAAGTGTAACTATGGCGCATAGAAAAGAACCAATAATCACAAACCTATCAGATGAAAACACACCTCGTACACAGCAGTTAAGGATAAATCAAAGCCTTATACAACGAATTGATACAGTGAGAGAGGTAATAGCTAAAGAATCAAAACGCAAAAAGATGGCACGTCATGATTACTTCCTTGAAGCTATCTATAAAAAGCTAGAAGCTGATGAAAACAATTATGAACTGCTCTAGCCTTACTCAAATCTAACGCTAACTGGACCACATAATTAGAAGTAGCTCAAGTACTCTCACCCCCTTGTTGTGCTATGGTTCAACACTCAAAGTTATTCAAAGGATGGAGCACCTATCAGTGTTAAAGCATCTAGTTCTATCATCGTTACTTTGCTGGTCTATAGCTGGAATAGCTGCACAGAGTGTAGATGCCAAAGAAGAGAAGCTACCAAGCGTTGAGACTTTATGTAAGGACCGCCCTACATGCAACCTTGTGGCACAATCTTCAGACTGGCCTAAAGCCAAATATGAAAAAAGCCTCTCTTATGAGATTGGTCCATTCAGAATAAATTTACCTAAAAATGATATTCAAAGATGGGTATCTAGCGAGAAAACCCAATTTGTTATATTTGATAAAAAGGCTTTGATGTTTGAGTTAAGAGAAAATCAAAACTCAATGGAAATAAAGCAATTCTTTGAGACAGCTTTTCAAAGTAAGCCTGACAGTAAAGCTTTAAAGGACATAACAAAGAAAGAAAAAGCAGAATTATTTGTATTTAAAATGATGCTTTTTGACGATGCTAAGCTGTTTATGTATGAAAAAGGACCTATGAAAGCCTTTGAAGCAGTTTCCTCTAAGCTTTCAGTTGTCTACATAACTCATGACAAGCTAGAAAATGAAGTTTTAGCTATAGACTCAAAAAACTTCACCCAAGAAGAGCTGCATAAAATCATTGCTTCAGTTGAATCTACTGTACCTACACTTTAAGGACGATATATGCCTACACCAGAGCAACAAACACTTGTAGCTGAGATTCTTACAGTTATTACTGGTGATGATTTTTTCTTAAAGAATAAGCATAAAATTAATGACAACTTTATGGTTGCTGCTGAAGACGCAATAGCTTCCTATAAAAGTTGCATTAATCACTCAGGACGTTTTGCAGCCCTTATGAAGTGTATCCCTACTGGCCCCAATGTTAGAGGCTGGCTAACGAAGTGTACAACCAACTCTTTTCAGCAGTTAAAAAGAGAGTTTGGCGGGGAGCTTTACGGGAATAAGCTGTGTTCTGTAGATGCAGGCTTCGGTATGCACTACAGAAATCTTAAAGACACCCTTATATTAGGCTTCTAGCTGACAAAATGAGCCTCTCTCCTTAACCAGATAAGTGCTTGAGAGGCTTAACAGATTATCTAAAAGCGTTAATTCTAAAGTAACGAAAAACTAAGTATTATCTACAATAGAACGTGCAAGCTTTTTAAGAGAAATACTATCTTGTACATATACTGATGCTCTTAAAACCCTACTCCTTGAAATTTTTTTATTTGGTACTAGTTCTTGTAATTTATCCGCTAGTATCTGTAGTTGTCCTTTTTCGATATCAGTCAACCTTAAAGGAAAGCTTCTACCAGAAGTTGTGTTAGGGTCTACTGGGATTGAACTCACATACTTTGGCTCTGGCTCTATTGTATCAATTGGTTCTATTTCAATTTGCTTATTCTTATTACTATTCTTCTTTTTTAGCTTATTTTTTAGTTTATCACCCATAATAGACCACTCTTTCAAGCTAAAATAATTCATGGATGTCAACTGCTTAGCAACTACAGACCATATTTCAAGTTATTGTTTAAACGCAATATCATGGCAAGAAAAGTTCTCAGGAACACCTCTTGCTCAAGAATGATTTTGGCAGAAAAATCTAAGTGCCTTTTTAATTATTCAGCAGCGTAAAAATCCCCCCCCTACCGGCTCAGAAAACTTCTAAAAACAGCAGAAACTTTGATTGTGTCCACCTTTAATAGTGCAACACTTAACTACTCTTTCAACTTTTAATATGTCAATTAATTTATAACTTAGTTGACACTCAATAATGCACATCATATGCTGTCTATTAAATCAAGAATAACATACTTAATGTACACTTTCGTATATTTTTCTATTTAGTGGACACATGTAAGGACACAACAAACATGGCTTACCTTGGATATGCACGTGTATCAACTCATCAACAAGACTTAGAATTACAGGTTAAAGCACTCCTTGAGGCTGGCGTTAAGCAGCACAGAGACTTCCTTTTCACTGATAAAGCCTCTGGTAAGGATGACAATAGAGAAGGTCTACAACATCTCCTGATGAAGGTAAGAGAGGGAGACACAATACTCATCACCAAACTAGACAGACTTGGACGCAACACATACGACATGATAAGAATCATTGAGGACCTAGACAGCCGAGGGGTTGCTGTCCGCTTTCTTCATGATGGCATAAGTACTGAAGGTCGTATGGGTAAAATGGTTGTCACTATCCTTGCTGCAGTAGCTCAAGCAGAACGAGATAGAATACTGGAGAGAACTAAGGAAGGTCGTAAGGCTGCCATAGAGCGAGGCGTTAAGATGGGCAGGAAGCCTATCATTGATGATGAGATAAAGGTTAAGGTCAAGGCTGCTGTCGATAAAGGCATTCCCAAGGCTAAAGTAGCCAAACAGTTCAACATTAGTAGACAGAAAGTGTATGACATCCTTGTTGAGCTTGGAGAGCTTGAGACTGCTTAGTGAACTCTGCTTAATTATCGCCAGTGATGCCTAGAAACAGCTTTGAGGCCAGTCTATAAGAATGCACAACTGCAGTACAACCCAGAGACAGGCCGGAAGCTTGAAGCGCCTAAAGAGGAATACGCTTTTGATAAGAGTGATAAAGACACTCCTTGTGACTTTTAGAGGCTTTTTAAATTGTGGATTTCATTTAAAAGTCTTTGATTGATAAGACACTGTGTTGTTGCAATTTCAAGCATTGCACGTGAAAGCAGAGCAGAGCGGTAGTTTGAGGACCCTTCCATTGCTTCCTCCACTTGCTTATTAATGTACGTAGCAGACTCTTCTATCTCTTGGGTATGTATATTGAGGATGTCCTGTAATGTGAGAGATTCTTTTTCTTCCTTCGTCATGTCATTTATGCCTTTCATTAGCTGCTTCTCTATTTAATTAATCCCAAGCTCAGTATAGCCATAAGGAGGAACTTGTCTTCAGTTTTGAGAGGACCTAAAACAGGAAGCCCTCATACGCAGAATGTGCGGAGGAAAAAGTGTTCATACTCAGAATGTGAGTAGGAGGTTGGTCCCCTGATTGTGGGGGAGGAAGCCTTGAGGCAGCTCTAAGACTGCCTTGAAGGGGTGGAGGAGATGACTATCCTCTTTAAATCGCTTATGTCTTGTTTCACTATTCCTACATCATTTCGCAGCTCAAGCATAAGAGCTTTAATTTCCTTCATAGCCTCTAGAGGTTCTCTCCTTTTAGAGTCAGCTTCTTCGAACGTTTCGTCCATGCGCTTCTTGAATTCTTCTGTATCTTTATCGTGAGATTTGAGTACTGTTCTTGTCACTTGCCTGATTTTTTCATTATCCATTTTCGTCTATCCCTTATTAATCTCTAACTCAGTATAGCCATAAGGAGGAACTTGTCTTCAGTAATAAACCAAGGATGCACCACATCCTGTGCTTCCTCTAAGATACTTTTATGTAACGCTGAAAAGGGAAACAAGTTGGACACCACAATAAAGCTACAGTACAACCCTGAAGCAGGTAGAAAGCTTGAGGAGCCTAAAGGAGATAATAACTTTGACACAGGCAATAGGATGGCCCCAGTGACTTTTAAATAACCTCTATTTAGTTCTTTTTTATTTCATCTAAAAGTTTTTGATTGATATGATTTTGAAACTCAAGAGACTTAATAAGTATTTCATATACCACTAAAGTTTGGTGTGAATAAGCATCGTTTTGTTGTTTTGTATTATTTTCTAAAGCCGCAAGACCACCAACTGCAACCTTTATATTTTGAGCTTGAGCATCAAGTAACTGTTGAATATCCATACTCAATATATCATCTGAAAGTGTACTCATAACAATATCCCTTTGCTTAATTAATCCCTAACTCAGTATAGCCATAAGGAGGAACTTGTCTTCGGTAATAAACTAAGGATGAGTCACATCCTGTGCTTCCTCTGAGATACTTTTATGTGACGCTGAAAGGGGAACAAAGTTAGGCACTACAAAACACTTGCAGTACAACTCTTAAATAAGATAGAAAGCTTGAGGTATACCCTAATGGACACAACAAAAATGCTCATATCCAGAATGTGGCTAGGAAAGGATACCCAGATTGTGGGTACTCTCAGGCACAGAATGTGTACCCTAGTTACTTACATATAGACCACTAGACATCACTTTTTGAGACTGCTAAAAGTCCTCAACCTATGGACCATCAACACCACAACTAACACTGAATAATCACAACTAGTAACGTACTCATGTTGTGCTCTTTAGGAACAATCTGTTGTGGTTTGGTCCATTGCAAAGGGTCCGCAGAATGTGCATACCCCTAAGATAGCTTTGAGATAATCTTACAAGGCAGAAAGACTTAGTAATCAAATATAAACAATACAGCAACATATCTATTTAAACTGCAAACTTTTTTATGTGTTATATAAGTCCTGCCGAATAGCTCTCAATAATGACTCATATGCTTCATGGCGGGCATCTCTCGGACCTTCATTTGTGTCTGCAATTCTTTGAGCAAATTTGGCTACATCACCAGAACCAAAAATATGACACTTTGTTTGCCATAATGCATATGCCTTTGAGTTTGCTTCTGAAGGGGCTACAGCAGCATCATGTAACGCTGTGAGTAACCCAATATAAGCGGTCTTCTTTTCCTCATATCTACGGTCTTTTTGTTTCGACTTTTGGCTCGTAATATAGCTAACTAACGTATTTAATAAGCTACCAACCCCTAAGCCTGCAAGTACTCCTAAAATTGTATTAATTTCCATTTCCTTCCCTCATTTAACTATTACTCGATTCCGAAGTTTTTTTAGGTTGACAAAGCTGTATATTTATTCAAGCTGCCATTCGGTGCTGTAATGAAGGCGTCGGCTCTTGCCTACCAAGATCTAAACCCGCCAAATGTTTTTTCGAGTTACGCTCGGGTAATACTTTTTTTAAAGCCTTTGTAAAAGCTATCAGCTCTTTTTGTGGTTCATCCGCCATTACGATTTCTTGTACGGTTTTTATCAGGGCTTCAACTTTGAGACGTTCAGTTAGACAGCCAACAGGCAACCCGGGCTGTTTGTTTTCAAGGCG
>NZ_AUAF01000048.1 GCF_000428585.1 Zooshikella ganghwensis DSM 15267
GACTTAGAAAGCACGCATTTACAGGAACTAGATCGTCTCGAAAAGCTATTTTTTGTTTGTGCTTTGGCATTAGCATGGTCATTCAAATTGGGTATATGGCAAAATAGTCTTAAGCCACTGAAGCTTAAAAAGCATGGCCGAAAACCGAAAAGTTTATTTCGTCTAGGGCTTGATTACTTACACAGGGTACTAGTAGAAGGAAGTGTTAACCTGGCAGTATTTCGGCACTCCCTGAAAGTTTTGTCCTGTACATAGGTGTACAGCTTAGTGAGAGTATTTTGCTTTTTAAAGTGGGGATATTCACGATGCAAGTATTAACCTGCATCGTGGAGGTGGTGTTAGTGAAGTGGCGAGGATGAAGTGTTTTCGTCGTTATCAAAAAGTTGGGCTATATCTGTAGCATTATAGTGATACGCTTGATTACAGAACTGACAATTAAGCACTAACTCCCCTTGCTCTTCTAGCACACTTTCAGCCTCTTCTCGTCCGATTGAGCGCAATGCGACGGATGTTTTTTCCCGAGTGCAATTACAGTGAAATGCTACAGGCTCAGCAGGAAACAAGCGGACAGTTTCTTCGTGAAATAGTCGGTGCAGCACAATATGGGGGTCTAGTGTTAACAACTCTTCAGGTTTTACGGTTTTGGCCAGCGTTGTTATGTGCTCCCATTTAAGTTCTCGTTGCTGAGGGTCTGTTTCCTGGGTCGCTGGCAGTGCCTGAAGTAATAGCCCTGTTGCATGCTCATGGTTTGCAAATAGCCACATTTGGGTGGGTAACTGCTCTGACTGGGCAAAGTAGACACTAAAACACTCACTGAGCGTATCACCATTGAGGGGTACGATGCCTTGATAACGCTTGCCTTGTTCCGGGTCTATGGTAATCACTAGGTGCCCTGCAGGTAGTAAGCTCTGCAGATCCATTTGCCGAATATCACCCTCCCAGCGTGCTAATGCTCTAAATTCATGCTTTTCATTGCAGTCCACCATCAGTAAGCGAATAGGGCCACTGCTTTTGGCCTGCAAAGTCATCACTCCAGCGAATTTTAACGTTGTGCTTAACAAGATGGCTGCGGAGATCAATTCACCGAGTAACTGTCTGATTGGCTCTGGGTAGTTATGGGCTGCCAGAGCTTGTTGATAACTCTGTTCAAGAGAAACTATCTCGCCTCGGATATCAGTCTGCTCAAAAAGAAAGCGTTGAATTTGATCATTTTCACTCATAACAGTATTGCTCAGCTCGTTTAGTGAGGGGGCGAATTATAGGCATCCTGACACTTGAAGTCATGGTCTGAGTGGAAAAATTCACAGCACTGACACAGCTATTTCGAAAAGAGTGCATTTTTAGAGGTGCCCTTAATTAGGCGCTAATACAAAAACGTTTCTCAAAGAATAAGTCTAGAAAGCCTGTGAATGACTGTCAGTACTGGTCAGCATATAAAAAAATCAATGTTGACAGTGAAAACATTCTTGGGTTATATGTTAGCGGTGTCAACATCGTTTTATTCAGTACAACCTCAAGTACTGGTTACTGCAACATCCGTTTTTATTCTCGACAACTCAGCAGGCTTAGGTATGAAACGTTCAAGATTACATTGTCCACAGCGTATTTCGCGGTTGGGCGCGGTGTTGTGGGCTATGCTGTTAGGCTGTGCCTGGCCTCAGGTTTATGCGGATAACAGCCTGCAAAGAGATCTGCCAAAGACGCTTCAGCAGCCTACTCGTGTTGTGGAAACTGCCAATGTTAAACGTGAAATCCGTTTGTTACCGATTAGAACGGCTGGGCGTTTGAGTTATGCAGCAGAAACTCGACTGGCATTTAAAACCAGTGGACTGGTAAAGGCTGTGTATGTTGATGAGGGGGATACCTTTAATACTGGGGATTTATTAGCCGTATTAGACAAGGAAGAAGTCAATGCTCAAGTCAGCTCTGCGGAATCTAACGTAGTTAAAGCTAAAAGAGATTTACAACGTCTTAACCGTTTATATCAGCAGAAAGCCATTTCTTTACAGCAGTTGCAGGATGCACAAACCGCATTACGGCTTGCAGAAGCTGATCTGCGAATTGCTCGGTTTAATCAACGCCATTCGGTGATCAAGGCAACTCAGCCAGGTCGGGTATTACAGCGGCTGCTTGAGCCGCATGAGTTAATCAGTGCGGGTAAGCCAGCTTTTCTTGTTGCACTAGGCAGAGATCAGTGGGTGATGGAAGTGGGTTTGGCTGACAGGGATGTGGTGAAAGTGAGTATCGGAGATAAAGCCAAAGTCCTTTTTGATGCTTACCCAGAGAAAGGTTTTTCAGGCCGAGTGAGTCAAATTGCTGCTGTAGCAGATTCAAAGTCAGGTACTTTTAACGTAAAGGTTGAGTTAGACAAGCCATCTGTAGTGCTCAAGTCCGGGTTGATAGGGCGAATGGATATTTATCCACATACCACCAAGCCGCTTGCGTTTATTCCCGTTGCTGCCATGGTCACCGCAAACAACAATAAAGCGATGGTTTTTGCTTTTGATGAGCAAACGCACCAAGTTCAACAGCACTGGGTAGATATCTCAGCCATGCTGGGAGGAGAGCTGGCCATTAAAAAAGGGCTGGATGGTGTGCAACAGGTTGTCACCCTGGGCGCTAAGTATTTAGAAAATGGAATGCATGTGCGTCTTGCTGGGGAGTAGAGGTTGGTATGAAATTAAATGGAGGCATGAAGTTACCGCAGTTTGCCGTAGTAAACCATCAGTTTACTTTGATGATTTTGTTACTACTGGTGATATTGGGGGTGGTATCAATGGTGACGATGCCACGTTCTGAAGACCCACAAATTACCTTACCGATATCCACCATTATCGCTGTTTACCCTGGTACAGCCCCTCTGGATATGGAACAGCTCGTTGTTGACCCCATTGAAGATGCGCTTTATGCACTTGATGATGTAAAAAAGCTTAAGACGACTATTACAGATGGTGTAGTAACTACACAGATTGAGTTCCACGACATAGAGGATCCTGATGACTATTATGATGACGTTGTGCAAGCCATGTATCAGGCCAGGGAGGAGTTACCTGATGATTTGTTGCGTTTAGAGGTGCTGAAAGCCTCGCCGACTAACGTCAATATCTTCCTGGCAGCATTAACCTCAGAGCAGGCCTCATTTCGAGAGTTAAGAAGGATTGCAGAACGCTTAGAGTTAAAGTTTGAAAAGGTCTCTGGTGTTAAGCAGGCTGATGTATGGGGTATACCCAGCCAGCAAATTCAGGTGCGTGCTGATCTAGAAAAAATGCGACAGTGGGATATTTCGCTGGATACGTTACTGAGTGCACTGGAAGCTGCCAGCGTTAATATCCCAGCAGGACATGTTGATGCTGGTCAGGCACGGTTTACAGTAAGAACCAGTGGTGATTTCAAGTCACTGGAGGCCATTCAGAAGACGATTGTTCGGGGAACGGAAAAGCATGTTGTTTTTGTCAGTGATGTAGCTGAAGTGCACTTTGCTGATGATGACCCAACACACGCGATCACCCATAATGGAAAGCGATCCGTTATCGTTTCGGTAAAACAGCGTGAAAATACCAATATTTTTAATGTTCAACGAGGCTTAATAGAAATCCTAACCACTTTTCAAAAAACACTGCCAAAAACAGTAAAAATAGATGTTGTGTTTGATCAAACGGCAAGTGTTGAGCAAATGCTGTCATTGCTGCAAAACAATTTGTTGCAAGGACTTTTGTTAGTGGGCTTGATAGTTTTAGCGGTGATTGGATTAAAGCAAAGTCTGGTGATTGTACTGGCCATTCCCTGTTCCATGTTGGTGGCTATTGGCTGGGTTGATCTTAACGGATTTGGGCTGCAACAGATAACGATTGCAGGCTTGGTGATTGCATTGGGTTTATTGGTTGATAATGCCATTGTCATCACTGAAAACATTACTCGCTTATATCGACAAGGAAAAACGCCTCTGCAAGCTGCCATCGAAGGAGCAGGGCAGATGGGGTGGGCTGTGGCCAGTGGCACAATTACGACAGTACTAGCTTTTATTCCAATGCTGATGCTGGAAGGTGGAACAGGTCGCTTTATTCGCTCTTTACCTGTAACGGTTATTTTAACTTTGTTGGCTTCACTGATTATTGCTCTGACCTTCACACCCTGGCTGTCTAGCAAAATGTTGAAAAAAAGAACTGGTTCAGGGGCATCTGGCAATGCTGATCAGCTAGTGCATGGTGCTGATCAGTCTTCCTCTAGCGCAAATGATTGCTCCCCAGAATCAGCTGAAACGAGGATTGCTTTATGGTTTTCCAGTTTTACTCATCGCTGCTATGTTCCTTTTTTGCGTTTGAGTCTTCAGCATCCAGTATGGGTTTTGCTGAGTGTGGTGTTGATACTGTCCAGTAGTCTGTGGTTATTTCCCAAAGTAGGGGTTAGCCTGTTTCCAAAAGCTGAAAAGCCTCAGCTGATGATTAATATTGATACGCCTGAGGACACCAGCTTCGATACCACAGGTGACATCGCACATCAGGTTGAACAGTTATTAGCGCAACAAGATGGTGTGAAGAGTGTTACCACCAACGTTGGGCGAGGCAATCCAAAAGTTTATTACAATGTGGAGCCTAAGCGGGAGCAACCCAATCACGCTCAATTGTTTGTTCAGCTATCACCTGATATGCAAGAGAGTTTGCCCGACTTTGTTAGCTCACTGCGTCAGCAGGTAGTGGAAATTCCGGGAGCAGAAATTGCCGTAAAAGAATTTGAACAGGGACCGCCATTGGATGCTCCAGTCGCTATCTGGGTGGTGGGTGATCATATTCCCACCCTGAAAAAAATGGCAAATGCGGTTGCTGATATTATGCGAAGTACGCCTGGTGTCATTAATGTGCGAAATCCTACTGGTGAATATAAAACAGATCTCAATGTTGCTATTAACCGAGATAAAGCTGGCTTGCTAGGGGTTCCAATTGTTCGAATAGATAAAACCATTAGAACAGCACTGTCAGGCTCATCTGTAGGGACGTTCAGGGATGAGTTAGGTGATGAGTACTCAATCATTGCGCGTTTAGCGGATAGCAATAAACCAACCTTAGATGACTTTGAGAGAATTACGGTGGCATCGGTTAATGGTCAGTCCATTCCTTTACGTCAGGTTGCACAACTCAATTTCACTCCAGGGCAAGCCAGCTTTCATCACTATGACTTAGAACGAACGGCTCTCGTTACAGCCGATGTGGCAAGAGGGTTTCAGGTAGTTAATGTGACCTCTGCTATTGTAGAGCAGTTACAAACAGTCGAGTGGCCAACGGATTTTTCTTTTCGGGTTGGGGGGGAAGAAGAGAGTCGGGAAGAGTCATTTGCGGGTATTACTAAGGCACTCTTAATTGCTTTGCTGGGTATATTTGCTGTGCTTGTGCTGCAATTTAAGTCATTTGTTCAGCCTGTCATTGTCTTTGCGGCAATACCTTTGTCTATAGTGGGTGTTTTAGTGTGTTTGTTTGCATCAGGAAATAGCTTTTCTTTTATGGCATTCATTGGCTTTAGTTCACTCGTCGGGATTGTTGTGAACAACTCTATTATTCTTATTGATTATGCGAACCAACTTAGAGCCAGTGGCTTATCGGTTGCGAATGCGGCATTAGAAGCAGGAAAGACACGTTTAATACCTATTGTGCTGACAACGTTTACAACAGTGGGTGGCCTGCTACCGTTAACATTATCAGGGAGTAGCTTATGGGCGCCTCTGGGCTGGACAATCATTGGTGGTTTGTTGTCATCAACGGTACTCACTATTGTTGTTGTTCCCGTGTTATTTAAGCTGTTAACCGCTGAGAGTAAAAAGTAATTTGAAAAAGAGTGCTACTTTTCCCGTTAAACGAGTTACAGCAGCGTTTATTATTTTGACTGTTGTTGCCGCCTTTTGCATTTTATTTCGTGATAGTTTGGCGGTGTTGATTTATCACAACGCCTTAACCTATACCCGTGATGGGGCGGGTGTGGTATTAAAGTCTGTGATGGTCAAAGGCAACCGAGTTAGTTACTTGGAAGGTGGTGATCCTGAAGGGCAAAAGGTGGTTTTTGTTCATGGGTTTGCGGCTAACAAGGATGTATGGCTGGAACTGATCAGGCTGTTGCCAGACCGTTACCACTATTTCGCGATTGACTTACCTGGGCATGGTAATACCGACTGGTATCTGGACAATTACTTAATTGAAAATCAAGTTGCTGCTTTTGAGCATATCGTTAATGAGTTAAAGCTCGACAATTTTCATTTAGTGGGTAACTCGATGGGCGGATGGATTAGCTTTATTTACTCAGCGCAACACTCTGCAAAAGTTTTAACCCTGGGGCTGTTCAATTCTGCAGGTATCATCACGGATGTGCCCAGTGAGCTTGAGAGCCTGCTGAAGCAAGGTAATAACCCATTAATTGTTGAGACGTCAGGTGACATGACTGCTTTTTTTGCATTTGTTATGTCTAAACCGCCTGAAATTCCCAGTATTATTGTTCATGCGATGGAGCTAGAGCAGATAGGGCAGGCAGAGCTTAACAGAAAAATTTTCAAAGATTTAAAGTCGTCAACAGAGGCTTTTTATCAAGAGAAACGGGCAGCTGAATACCTTAATCAGTTAAAAATGCCAACACTTGTCTTATGGGGCAAGGAGGATCGTGTGCTGCCTGAAGCGATGGCTCCCCATTTTCATCGCTATCTTGAAGATGTCAGTATGATAATTCTGCCAAAGGTGGGTCATGCGCCTATGATAGAAGCTGCTCACGAAACAGCTGAAGAGCTACTGGCTATTTGGCAAAGAATCCCTGAAAAAGAAGATGAGTAGCAATAACAACTCACATAAAGAAGACAAGTCCTGTTTGTCTTCAAGATATTGAGTACTTTAATATCACACTCATTTTGCTAAGCACTTATTTTAGCTAAGCATTATGATCTTTAAGCTTTCGAATATCGCGGCGTTGCTTTTTAGTGGGGCGTGAGTCAGGAGCAATTTGACTGGCACTATTGGCTTTGCGCTCTAAAGCCCGCTTTTCCCTTTGCTGGATGCTCTCTTCTGTTTCAGTATAAAGCTGCTGAGCTTCACTGGCACCCCGTCGTTGTTGTGATAGTGCGGTAATGACGACTGTTTTATCATCCCAGCCTTGACGAATCGTCAGTGTATCGCCAACCACTGGCTCCCTGCTGGGTTTAGTGCGGCTTCCGTTGTAGTGAACTTTGCCTCCTTCTATCGCTGCTTTGGCAAGAGCGCGGGTTTTAAAAAAACGAGCTGCCCATAGCCACTTATCAAGTCGTAATTTATCTGAGGTTGGATTTGTTTGCTTGCTCAACGTTTCGCTACCTGCATTTTGAGAGTTTATGATCGTCGCTTAGCTTTCATTAGTCGTCTATGGGTAATAAAGATAGGTAGCTATCTATCCCAGTAAACTCTTCGGTGGGTTTTGGTGGTAGGCGACTGTCTGGTTGTGATATTGCAAAAAGATGTTTAATGCCATAGTCACGTGCTGAGCGCAAAATAGGTAAACTGTCATCAATAAAAAGAGCGTGACTAGGATCAAAGTGAATATCATTGGCCAAGTGTTCCCAAAAAGGTGGTTGCTCTTTAGGGTAACCATATTTGTGAGAGGTGATCATATGGTCAAAATAATGTGCTAGGGCGATACGCTCAAGTTTTAGGGATAAACTGTCTTGGTGCGCGTTGGTTATAAGCACGACGTGTTTTTTTGACTGATGAAGTGCTGTCAGAAATGCTTCAGCAGAGGGTCTTAATGTGATTAGGTGAGCTATTTCTTGTTTAATGGCTACCATATCCAAATCGAGGGTTTTCCCCCAGTAGTCGAGGCAGTACCATTGAAGCTGGCCACTGGTTTGGGCAAAAATAGGTTCAAGGTGCTGTTTGGCTTCATCGAGACTAATACCTTGCTTTTCAGCATACTTTGCGGGCATATACTCAAGCCAAAAGTGGTTGTCGAAATGAAGATCTAGAAGTGTACCATCCATATCTAATAAGACAGTATCGATGTCGTGCCAATTGATCATTCGTTACCTTACAGTTGTAGTATGAAGTCAAACACTGTATTTGAGTGCTTACACCTTAAGTTATAAAACAATAAGAGTACTCTTTAGCCTAGGCCATCTAAAACCAGGGAATATGTAAATTCTATACCCAATACGAATGGTTTTTAGGTACGGCCATCGAGTGACGAAGTCCCATGAGCCTATATTAATAGGTGATTGGGGGGAGGAATGAAGATAACAAAACCTAGAAATCATTCGTGAAGGGTATATCTTAACGTAGTCTTAAACTCATGTCCTGCAGGGATTAAAACGCCTATGTCCATGCCAAAAATTGATCGTAAAGAAGTTGTTGCAGAAACAGCCTTATTTAGAGTGGAGCAATTGCAGCTTACATTTGCGAATGGAGAACAACGTATCTATGAGCGTCTTGGCAATCGAGGTACTGGGCGAAAAGCCGTGATGATTGTGCCGATGCTTGATCAGCATCAGGTGGTTATGATTAAAGAATATGCAGCTGGTACTGAAAACTATCAACTTACCTTACCAAAGGGACTTGTTGAAGTCGGGGAAACATTGCATGAAGGGGCGAATAGGGAGTTAAAGGAAGAGGCGGGTTATGGTGCCCAGCAGTTGCGCACAATCAGTGAGTTTACGTTGTCACCGAACTATATGAGTCACTCGATGAGTGTTGTTCTTGCTCAAGGACTTTATCCTGAATCCTTGCCTGGTGATGAGCCAGAACCCATGGAAAAGGAAATTATTGATTTGCGCAACCTTTATCAACTCATGCAACGTGAAGACTTTACTGAGGCAAGAGCCATTGCTGCGTTGTATTTGGTTCGTGATATTTTACAACAGGAGCTGTAGTGGATAAGTCCAAGTTAATCAGTGAGCTGAAAAGTGTATGTCAGCGAGCAGGTACTGCGATCATTGAGGTTTATCAGCATGAAGATTTTGGTATCAGGGAAAAGTTAGACCATTCACCTGTTACTGAAGCTGATATGGCATCTCATCAAATAATTGTTGAAGGCCTACAGCAACTAACGCCAGAAATTCCTGTGCTGTCAGAAGAGTCGGCAGAAGTTCCCTTTAGCACACGCCATAAATGGTCAACGTTTTGGTTGGTCGATCCCCTTGATGGCACTAAAGAGTTTATTAATCGTAATGGTGAATTCACCATTAATATTGCGTTAATTGAAAATAACCGTCCTGTTTTGGGCGTTATTTTTGTACCTGTTACTAATGAAATATATTATGCCTCTGATCAGGTTGGGGCATTTTGGGAGTCGGCTGCTGGTGAGGTAAAACCTATTCAAGTGAATTCACTACACCGGGTTGATGTTGTAAATATAGTTGCCAGTCGAAGTCATATGGGAGAACGACTAAGCCCATTGTTATCACACTTAGCAGAAATTCTTCCCGCAATTAATATTTCCCACCTTGGCAGTGCTTTAAAATTTTGTTTAGTCGCAGAAGGTAAAGCCGATTTTTATCCTCGCCTTACACCTACCAGTGAATGGGATACCGCAGCAGCGCAGGCTATTATTGAGGTAGCTGGTGGCAGTATTGTTGATTTTAATTTTCAGCCATTAACTTACAATACACGAGAATCTTTATTGAATCCTCCATTTTTGGTTTTCGGTGACAAACAATATTCATGGCAAGAAGCCCTGATGCCTGTCTTAAAAGATATTGCTAAAACATGATACTCCTATTTGAGCACTAGAAAGTGCTCATCTACTCTTTACTAAGTAACAATTAATATTAGAATTTTTTGAACAGTCGATAATAAGTGCGTTGTTATACCCAATACGAATGGTTTTTAGGTGCGGCCATTGAGTGACGAAGTCCCATGAGCCTATATTAATAGGTGATTGGGGTGAGGAGTGAAGATAACAAAACCTAGAAGTCATTCGTGAAGGGTATATTTTGAAGAAAGTATACCCTTGGTTGTGGGTGTACTAACACATTAGAAAATTATTCAGGTATTTCATTCATGGCGCTTTTACTTGATGGACAATCATGCTCAGGAATGATAGCTGGAGTGCAGGTTTTATTAAAAACTGACAAGCAGGTTTATTGCCAGGGTGAAACTGTTAATGGCAAAGTCATGGTGAAAGGGGGGGCACACCTGCAAAAGGCGCAGCAGCTTAATCTTACTTTGCAAGAATACTGGGTGGATATAAAGCCAGAAAATGGTGTATTTCAGCGTCGCGCTTTACGAAAACGTCGTGATGAGATGACCATTGCTAATCACTTTGAAATCAGGCCTCATGATGAAACAGCATTTGACTTTTCTTTTCGATTGCCAGAGAACTGTCGTTTAAGTGGGCAAAATGAAGGCTGGTGTTTGTATTTTCAAGCGGATATTCCTTTAGCGCTAGATCCTGTTATGGTGTTGCACTTACCGGTTATGGCGGTGGAGCCAATTAATTATATAATACGCGCTTGTGAATTTTATTTGCAAATGGAACTATTGAGTAGTCTTTATATTCCGGTTAATGACAACAATCCCCGTGGTGGGATGCAGATGGCTTATAAATTTAGAATGCCGACAAATATGAGCGGACGTTTGGATTGTATCTTTTTGCTTATGCGGCAAGATGGGTGTCGTGGGGTTTCTGTTATTTTCCGAAAATTTATATCAGATAGTGAGTCTTGTAAGCTATTTTTGAATGATGAATCTACTGATAATAAAACGGTTCGATATGTTTTTACTTGTGAAGAACTATTTAATAGCAGTGGTATGCCAGATCTAAATAATATTGCTTCACTAGTCGCCAGCCAGATAAGACAAAATTTTCTTTAGGGTACGCTAAAAAAGTGCATTTTCAGAGGTGCCCTTTAGTACTGATTTTTAATACTTTCTCTATTACTCTACGGTTGTTTCAGGCTCAATAGACGTTACCCCAAAATCTTCCAAAATCATATAAAATGCGGGTAGGACTATTAACACTAGTATGGTTGAAGCCAGTAAGCCAAAAACAATACTGGTCACCAGGGGTGTCAGGATTTGGGCCTGCATACTTGTTTCAAACAGTAATGGAATCATGCCCATCGTGGTCGTTAATGTTGTCAGAAAAATAGCTCTGAATCGATCTCGTGTAGCATTACTGGCTGCCTCGTGAATGGAAACACCCGTTTTTGCATGTAATTTTACAAACTCTACTAGTAGTATTGAGTTATTTACGACAATGCCCGCTAATGAAACAAACCCCATCACGCTGGGCATGGATAAATCAAGCCCAAGTAAGATGTGCCCCCAAATAACACCAATGAGGGAAAGGGGAATGGCTAATAAAACGATGATAGGTTCTAGATAGTTTTTAAACTGAAAACTTAATAAGCAGAAAATCCCTAATATACCCATAGTGAAAATAGTAGCGAATGAATTGCCTGTAGTTTTGCTGTTTTTCATTTGACCTTCAAGGCCAATTTCTAAGTGTGGATAAGCGGCTTTTAATTTTGGGAAAAAATTCTTTTGTGTATCTATTAAGATTTGAGCAGTATTCGCTAGTTTATCATCCACTTCGCCATAGACTGTAACGGTTCTTTTTTTATTGATACGATTTATTTTGGCATATTCACGGGAATAGTCTATTTGAGCAATAGAGCTTAGAGGAACTGCTTCATCCGTTGTTGGATGTATAATAGACATGTAGTCAAAGTCAGTGAGTGTATTTTTTGAGGTGTCATCTAGCATGACATGAACTTCGTAATCTTCATCACCATATTGGATGCTTGCGACATTTGTGCCTTGATAAGCCCCCCTGAGTTGTTGAGCAATCATGCTAGCATTGATGCCTTTGGCGAGCGTACCCTCCTGCATTTTGATATGGATCTGTGGCATGCCAGGTCTTAAATCATCACGAATACCACTTACGCCTTCATAAGCTCCTAGCCATGTTTGCAAGGCATAAGATGCTGATGATAAGTCGCTTAAATCATTACCTTGCAAACGAATTTGTATTGCTTGTCCTCCGGGTCCTGTCGTGGGACTCTTGAACATGACAGAGATTGCATCGGGAAAAGCACCAACATTTTCTTCCCACTTGGCAGCGACCTCATTAATGGTGGTTTTACGTAACTCTACAGAAAGTAAATCAACACTAATGGTTGCCACATGACTGCCTGATTCATCAGCAACACTGTTTTCGTTATATTTAATACTATAGTTTTGCACTAAAGGTGCGATTTCCTGTTCGCTAAGTTGATTGTCTACCGTCTTTAAGCCGGCAATGACTTGAGAGACAACTTCCTCTGTTCGGGCTAAAGGTGTTCCCTGGGGTAAAAGAATTTTGGCATCAATATTATTGCCATCAATTTCTGGAAAGGCTTTAAATTTTACAAATCCAGCAGGAACAAGAGATAGTGTGATGATTAAGCACGCAAAAGTCAGCCCAATAGTGAGGTAACGATATTCAATGGAGCATTTTGCAAGAGACTCGACTTTTCCTTTCAAACGTTCAAATAAGCGATTAAATTTTTCTTTCCAATGAAAAGTAGCTGTCGTTTTGTCGTGGTCTTTTTGGATGGCATAAACCAAGTGATTCGGCAAAATTATAAATGCTTCTATCAGGCTAACTGAAATAACTGTAATCAAGACAATGGGTAAGACTTTAAGTACTTGCCCAATATCACCTTTAAGAAATAAAAGACCACCAAAGATCAAAATAGTTGTAATAAAAGAAGAAAGAATACCTCGGGCAACTTTTTTAGTTCCTTCAATGGCAGCATCCAGTGGCGGAAGACCACGTTTATATTCTGCTGCGATACTCTCAGAAATGACGATGGCATCATCCATTAAAATACCAATGGCAATTAATAAACCAACCATTGAGATCATGTTAATTGAAACATCCAGCGCATGAATAAACATAAAGCTACCCATAAAGGCAACCGGTAATCCCATGGCGACCCAAAAGGTGTATCGAAAATTAAAAAATAAAAATAATGATAAGACTACCAGAATGATACCTTGCCAGCTGTTTGTGAGCACAAGCTGAATCCGATCTTTTATTATGGAAGCAAAGTCATTGGTAATAATCAGTTCAATACCATCGGGAAGGGTTTGATTTTCTGTAGCAACAAACGCTTTTACAGCATCATAAATACTTAAACTGTCATCACGCTTATTTTTTGAGATCTTTAAGATGGCTGCTGGTCTTCCATTAAACTCAATAGCTTCTTCTTTAGTCTCAAACGTGTCTGTTATAGTGGCTAGTTCACCTAAAGTCACTTCAGCACCAGAGGCACTGCTGGATATGATGAGCTTACTCAATTCATCAGGTGTTTTTCGTTGATCAAAAAACTTGATTTGGTAATAGCGATTATCTGTATTTAATTCACCTGCAGGCAAATCGACGGACTGGTTGCTGATAGCTCCAGCGACATCCTGAATGCTCATTCCGTATTTACGTAAATTCTCTTCTGCTATCGCTACTTTGAGTATGCGTTGCGAAAAACCCTCAATAGATACTTTGGGTATCATAGGGTTTTCAACGAGCTTTGACTTGAGTGTTTCGGCAAGCTGTTTTAACTGGGTTTTATCAATATTGGCACTGACAGCAATACTGACCACATCGCTGGTTTGATTAAGCTCTTCGATGATAGGCGACTCAGATTCTTGTGGTAGCGTATTGATTGCATCAACGGCATCACGAATATCCTGAACAAAGTCTTCAAAGTTTCCATTTTCTGTCATCTTTAATACAAAGCTACCCACACTATCTGTAGCTTCACATCGCGTTTCTTCCACAAAACTAATTGTGTCTGTGGCATCTTCAAGGGGTAGACAGATACTTTCTTCTATTTCCTTGGCATCTGCGCCTGGATAGGCGACACTCACTTGTACTTCATATTTTTCGATCGTGGGGAAGGTTTCTTTTTCCATATTAGAAATAGTCAGTAACCCAGAAACCAGCAAAAGTATCATCAATATATTGCTGGCGGTAGGGTGTTCTGCAAAATACCTAATCATGTATCCCTCTTATACAATATATTGAGCGTGTATTATTGACAAACTTATAAGACATATGATGCTGCATTATTTGAATGCGGTCTCTGCATTCGCGAGTGCAGCAACTTTTTTTTCTAACGTGCTATTTGCTGTTGGCTGTAAAACCATACCATCGACGGCAGGTATTAAGTCTGTAGTAATGACTTTGTCGCCATCAACAATACCTTGTTCGATAACGCTAAGTTCGCCAATATGGTAGGCAATGATTACCAGTTTAATGGTTAAGCGGTTATTCTCTCCTACGATATATACCTTATTCTGATGGATAGCAGTACGAGGGATTATCAGGCGCTCTCTAGCAGGAGCTATGAATTCCACTTCGGTATACATTCCTTTAAGCAGTGGTGGACGTTTACCAGGAATCACTTTCTGGTAGGAGTCATCAACACCCACAATAATAGAAACTGTTCTACTGGTTTGATTAATAGACTCACCTAAGCGAACCGCTTTTCCTGCCCAATGAACGTCCTTAAATGCTCCTACTAGTCTTACTTTTGCTTTTAAGCCAAGTTTTTTGAGAACATCTTGAGTTGATGGTATTCCACCTGAAAATTTTATTTTCTCAATACCTATCAGTAAAACGCGGGCATGGGTAATTGGAAGTTCAGCATTTATTTCAACTCGACCTATATTGGTTGCTGTGAATAGTTTGCTACCACGGCTGATAAACTGATCTTGCTCTACATAAACTTGACTGATTCGACCATCAAAGGGAATAGTAATAACGGTGCGCGTTAAGTTATTTTTCTGTTGCTCAATATCTTGTTGTGCTTGAATTATTTGCGCTTCTGTTACCTTAATTTGCGCTGGTAAAGTCTTTAATGTGTTTTCGAGCGTTTGCTTATTTTCTAGTAGTTTGAGGAGTGATTGTTCTTCTTCTTCGACCTGTGATTGAGAAATGCTTTTTTGCTTGAGTAATTTACGCTTTCGCTCAAGGGCTTTTAAACCTAATGTGTAGTTTTGCTCTGCGATGGTAAACAGTGACTGGGTGTTTTTTTTATCGGTTATTAATTTATCGCGTTCTGCATGATAAATAGCCAGATTTGCTTCTGCTTTGGCCAGTGATAACTGATAGTCTGAGGGATCAATTTTAATCAGTACAGTTCCTTTACTAACGCTTGCACCTTTTTTTAACTCTGGGCTAATGAAAATGATTTTTCCTTCAACTTGTGCATTGGCATCCAAAGTTATTTCTGGGTTAACCTCTCCATAACCAATTGCCCTGCCTTTTACTGGTATTGTTTTGGCAACGATATATTCAGCCAGTTTCTGAGGCTTATGGCTTTCATCTCTTTTTAATGTTTGATCTTTTTGAGTTATAAAAAATGCAATCAAAAAGCCAACTGTTATAACGATAGCTAAGCTGGTTTTTTTACGAAGCCAGTGGCTTGTCATTATCAGATCCTTTGCTAAAAATTTGCTGAATGTAGCTACGATTGATATGTTCTTCGAGAACCATTAGGTTTTCATGTTGTATTTAAGTTACGTACTGTTAATGGCTATTATTATAGCCCCTTTGCTTGGTAATAAAATTGTTATTAAGCTTTGCCAGTAACCATATTTAACAACTATTAAGAATTCTCTATTAAAGCAATCAAGAATATGAAAAATCTTTTCTTTACATTGATGGCTATAGTTACCCTATAGTTGAAATAGAATTTAAATATTATTATTGATCGAATGTTATTGCATAAGGCCAGCAAAATGAAATCAATAGCTTTAATCGGTATTTTGTTAGCTACTAGCTGCTTAACCATATCTGTTTCAATCAGTGCGGACAACAAAAATATAATTATTGCTACTGGAGAGTATCCACCTTGGACATCTGAAGCAATTAAAGGAAATGGCTTTGTTAATCATATCATTACAGAAGCCTTCAAGAGCCAAGGCTATATGGTTTATTATAACTTTTTACCGTGGGCAAGGAGCTATAATGACACTGAAAATGGACAGTTTGCTGCCCTTTCTTATTGGGCTTGTAAAGAAAAAACTCAAAAAACATTTTATTGTAGTGATGCAATGCATACGGAGTCTTACGTGTTTTTTCATGAAAAAACTATCCCATTTCCTGAATGGACGGAGTTAGTTGATTTAAAAGGACTCCGAATTGGAGCAACACGAAGCTATACATATACCAAAGAATTTTGGCAGGCTCATGAAAGTAAAATGTTGGATATTATCATTAATAATGATGACGAAGCTAGTTTCAAAATGATGCTTAGAGGTCGTTTAGATGCAGTTGTTGTTTCGTCAATAACCGGCTTTTTAATTCTCAATACGAAGTTTAGCCCAGTTATTGCTCAAACCATTACATTTAATAAAAAACCTCTCGTAGAAAATACTGCTCACCTATTATTCCCTAAAAGTCGGAAGGATTCCCAGCGCTTATTAAAAATTTTCAATAAAGGACTATCCAAGATTAAAGAAAATGGTACGTACGATCAATATTTTGATGGGTTAATCACAGGCAAATACTAGACCCTGGTTTTACATTAGGTATTAAATACTTAATGTAAAAGCTATGGGCTTTTTAAGGTGATTCAATATACCCAATTGGAGGTCCGCCCTGTATTATTCCATATGCAATCCAACAAATAACTGTGAAATATACTATTCTAGGTATCCAGTCAACCATTGTGTTGGTATGTATGGCTATGTTTTCAGCTTCACTCTTAGCACAATGTAATAATGCTCCTGATAAGTCGCCGGAATACTCACCAGTAGAAATAATTTGCTTTATTTCAGGGTTTATTATGCTTATTGTGGATAGTGCTTGAGAAAAAGAATCTCCTTTTTGTAAATTTGTATCAATCTCCTTTAACTGGTTCTTTAATAACTTATTATCCAAAATATTATATGATTTTGGAATAGCTTCTAAAATAGGTAATCCTGCACGAGTTAATAAACCTAACGACTGAATAAAATCTCGAATGTTTGATCGTATATACCAGTCACTTATGTAAGGTGTTCTTGTCGTTATAATATCCCATCCTTGCTGAAGAAAGCTCAAAGGACCGTTCCTAACCCAGTCTGGAAGCTTAAAAGCCGTATAAATTGAAAGAAATAAAATAAGGAGATTGGCGATGTTATCAAACAAATATTCAAAAAATGATATTCTTCCTAGAAAGAAGTCAGGGAAATTTTTTATGAATACAGCGCAGATTACAATAAAGAGCGGAAGCGCTAAACGGCTTTTTATTTGTTTTATATTTTTTAGTCTATCCTGGTATACTGTTGCTAACTCTCGATAAATTATATTTTGGACTCCGCCAGACTCTGCAACCTCAATAATATAAGCATCTTTATTTGAAATTAGCCCAGCTTTTTTGCCTGCTTTTGAAAGTGGTTGCCCTTTCTTTATTTCTGATAGAGCAATGCTTGATCTTTTTGAAAGTTCCCCTTTGTTTGTAATGAAGAGTTTGAAAGCTTGTTCAACAGAGATACCAGACTCTTCAAGTCTACTTAGTTGAAAGTAAAACTTTGCCAGATCTTCAGTTGATAGTGGACGTTTATTAATTTTGTTTGTACGCTTAACCATTAATTGGTAGACCATAAAAGAGTTGAGAAGCTTTATGTGAACAGGTGTTCTATAAAAAAATAGTTTTCTTAATTGGGTAGTGTATCTAATAGACTTGATAGGTACTTTAGTATGATTATAGAAATAATACTCATAATAGCACTGACTAATTTACTGTCGTCTATTAAAAAACCTTTTGTGTGCTCAGCTATCTATACCTTTGTCATAGTTATTTTTGCACTGTTTGTTGAAAATAATCTATTTGATATGCTGTTAGTTATTCTAATATACTTTGCTTTGTCATCATTATATTTCTGGTTGTTAGACCATTTTAGTGAAGGTGTTCTTTACTGGGTTATTTATATTTTTGGATTAATTGCATTATTAATTGTTTGATAAGTTGGCAGGGTTGTGGTGAGAGTATGAAAGCTTTAATGAGTATAATATGTTTGTTAGTGTTAGTATACTTAATTTATCAAAATTTTGGCGATAAAGAGCTTGATATTGTTATATCAGGAGAAAACTACTCTGTTGAAAATAAAGATTATAATTATCAGTATAAATTAAATAAGGATATGTCTAAGGTTGAAGGTGTGGCTGTTTTTTCCCAATATATTGAAGATCCCATTGAGTACGGGGGTACCTTAATTAGGTTGATGTATCTGGATAAAAAGGCAGTGAAACTGCACGAACAAAAACATGGTAAAAATGCAGCTTGCCCAGCCCCATTTCTTAATAAATATGGTCGTGAAAAGTGGATCTACGCTTTTGATTCGAGCATTGTTGAACAAATATTAAGCATTGAACTTCCAAATTATAATGATCCTTCAACATGGAAAAAGATTTCTATAAAAGGAAAGTGTGTTGAAAAGCAAATCAGTGGCATTGATAAAAGTGATAATCAATCTTTAATGTTGCCCAATACACATTTTAATGCATGCCGCTCATTTGTTGTTTTTAATCTTATAGAGACACCATACCTCAATATTGATCGGTGATTCCTGACCCTCCTTCTTATTTTTTTCTGTGCGCTATCACGAGCCAACTCATGCATGTGAAGCTTCCTTATTGCAACTTTGTAACATTGTAAGCTTCCTACTACCCATAAGTATTTATAGTGATATTTTGACCTGGCAAGACAAAGGTTGGGGCGCACCCGTCGAGCTGTTGCCAAAAGGCAAATATATGTCTCTACGTTTACGCTGGTCCGATGTCTGCTATGAAGGGGTTTTATACCCCTTGTGTTTTGCTTATGATTGCCTTTGCTGCTTTTATTTCTTCTGCATCAGGTAAATAGTAACCAAACTCATCACTATCTCCATTGGTACCCATATGAATGTTAGGATTCTGATGCCGCATATTTGAAGCAACACGCTTTCTTGCTGACATGTGAATTTCTTGAGCTGGTACGGTTTCAAGAAATGATTGAAGATTGCTCGCTCTTAGTCCACTCCCTGGCATGATAATCAATTGCTCTTGAGCTTGTTTGATAAGATCTTGTAAGACACTGACTCCATCAATGGCATGATGCTGGAATCCTGCGGTTAAAATTCGTTCAACACCCAGCTTTAAACAAACTTCTAGTGATTGAGCGGGGTCTTTTGTCATGTCAAATGCGCGATGTAGAGTAATTGATAAAGGATGAGCAAGGGCTATGAGGCTATGTAAGCGATCATAATCAAGTTTGCCTTCTGGTGTTAAGATACCTGTAACGAAACCACCCAACGTTGGAAAAGCATGTTTAATTGCAAGCAGGTCGGCTTTCATTACCGCGAACTCTTCGTCTGAGTAGCAGAAATCTCCAGCGCGAGGGCGAAGCATAACATTGATCGGAAGATTAATTTTGTCTCTAATATTGTAGATCAAGCCTATTGAAGGGGTTAGCCCTCCACAGCTTAATTCGCCACACAACTCTAACCGGTCTGCACCTGCAGATGCGGCAATGAGTGCACCATCAACCGAGTCAACACACACTTCTAGCTTTGTACAAGATATGGAGTCTTTCATTGAGCTACCTTTAAACTTACCGAGGTTTGCTTATCGCTATACCCTTCGCTATAGGTATAGTGTATACCTTTTATTTGGGTATATACCTGGTCTTTTTGACAGCAAAACTTACATTTTTCAGCGATTCTAATACAAGTCAGATAAGTAGCTGTTGATTATGGTCATGAGTAAGGGAAGATCTCTTGTCAGGTACTCCGTTTTAGCAAATGCTTATATTTGATAAGGCTGTTGCCGTTTTATTGAGTCATGCTTCATGTTTATAAATGTTAAAAGTATGAGCTTTGTCACATATATTTGTGTATATTTTGTTCCAAATAAAAAAGCTATTTAATAGAATTTAATAAATCATACGGCATATAGCTTATAAATTAAGAAAAGTAAGCTGTATTTACGCCACTTGATATTTGATACTTGATAATAGTCATAATGCATCCTAACTGTCTGTCAAGATGGGAATATTTTCTGTCACTACATGGAATGTCACTATGAAACGTGCTTGGTACTATATTCTTCCTCCTGTTGTTATTATTGCATATGCGAGCATTACTACTTTGCAAAAAGGACAACATTCTTTACCACAAGCTAAATCGGGTTTGACAACTCAACAAGAAGTGATGGTGTCTGCTGATAAAGAACTCTCGAGTAATAAAAAAGAACATGAATACCTCGCTGTGAATGGAAATAACAGCAGTAATACGACAGTAGTAAAAGAGATATTACCTGCATCTTGGCAAGGCACTCGAATTGATGGGCGACTAAAAATAGATGAAGCAGGTCATCTGATTGTAGAACAACAAACAAAAGATTTATTTGACTATTTTTTATCTGCTGCTGGAGAAGTCCCTACGGAAGAACTTATTGTTAAACTTCAGCATTATTTAACTGAAAACTTACCTTCTCCAGCAAAAGAGGAAGGACTCAGTTTACTGAATGACTATATTAGCTACCGTGTCGAATTGTCCAACTATCAAGAGCAGTACGCTAATCTGCATTTAAATGAAAATGCACAGGAAATATCAGATAACTTACAGCAAGGCTATTCGCAGAACAATGTAGAACAATTACAGACTCATTTTGAACATTTATATCAGTTAAGACGTGATAAATTAGGAATGGATGTTGCGGATGCTTTTTTTGGTCTACAGGAAGAATATGACCAGTATCAACTAGAAAAAATTAAGATAGCACAAAATGATTCGCTTTCGGTTGCACAAAAACAAGCTGAATATAATCGTATATTAGATGAGATGCCTACACAAGTCAGGTTTATAGTAGCACCTGAGCAAGTTATGAGTCAGCTGAGTGATATTAATCAGCAATACATATCTGAAGTAGATCGTTATCAGGCAAGAAGTGAGCTATTAGGTGATGAAGCTGCACAAAGGCTTGCAGCACTGGATAAAAAAAGAGAACAGTGGAAATCCCGGCTTTCAACATTTAGGACGATGAAGGCAGAAATAGAGCGTTCGGGATTATCTACACCTGATCAACAGCAGGCAATTAATCAACTGCTTAATGATCAATTTAGCCATCATGAACGAAGGCGTGTTGCTGCAATTGAAAATATAAACTTACCTTAGTCATTTTTATAAAAAGTACGTTTATTCGCGAAGGAACATCACAAAGGATTTTCGCTGCAGCGGTTTGTTGTTTATAAAGAGGAGATCATTAATGAAAAAAGCATTATCAGCGGTAGCTGTTGGTGTTGCTTTGGCAGCATCAAGTGCAGCAAATGCTGGATGGTTAAACTGGGTTAAGTTTGTCAATCAATTAACTGAGCCAACAGTACAGGAAAATTACACTAAAACAGCGCATCCTATTGTGCTTGTTCATGGTGCAATGGGGTTTAAATCAATTGAAGGTGTTGAGTATTTTTATGGCATTGCTCAGTCACTTCGACGCAGTGGCGCTACGGTTTTCACTGCAAACCTAAGTGCACTTGAATCTGATGAAGCGCGTGGTGAACAATTAATTGAACAGCTAGAAAATTGGCAGGCCATTAATGGTGCAACAGGTTTTAATTTAATGGGGCATGCACAAGGTGGCAATACTATTCGTTATGTTGCAGCGGTACGTCCAGATTTGGTGAAATCAGTAACCGCAATAGGCACACCTATCAATGGCAGTATCTTTGCGGATAAGGTTCTGGATGTTTTTAAAAAGCTAGATGAAAAACAGCCTTTATTAGGCAAAGTAACAAAATTTGTAGGACAGCTTATCACTAATGGAGCAATTACACTGGTAGATAATGCTGTTGCTGATAATCCTTCAGGAAAAGGTCAAAATATTGCTAATATGTTGACGGCCTTGAGTACTGAAAATATGCAATCATTTAATGAAAAGTACAGTGCAGCATTACCTATAGCGCCATGTGGGGAAGGGGAAGCTGTTGTTAATGGAGTGCATTATTACTCATGGGGTGGTAATAAATCCTATACTAATCCTGTAGATCCTTCTGATTATATTATGTTGGGTACAGCATTAATGTTTGGTAAGCATGGTGATGCAAATACACCAAAACATGATGGATTGGTGAGTAGTTGTAACATGCATTTAGGAAAAGTTATTCGCGATGATTACAAACTTAACCACCTTGATGAAATTAATCAGGTGATGGGGATGTATGGCTTTTTTAACACAAACCCGATAAGTATTTATCGGCAACATGCCAACCGATTACAGCAAGCGGGTTTATAAAACAAAACACATGAAAGAAGCAGCTATACCCTTCACGAATGATTTCTAGGTTTTGTTATCTTCACTCCTCACCCCAATCACCTATTAATATAGGCTCATGGGGATTCGTCACTTGATGACCGCACCTAAAAACCATTCGTATTGGGTATATCTAAATAATTGCGTATTAGGTGCATTTTTGCTAATAATAAATGCATCTGCTGGACGGCATTAGGAGTGCGCTATGTTGAAATGTACCAGCTGTCGTCAAGGTTCATTGACGCCAGGTTATTTGGATATGCTGTTTCCTTGCCATACGTGTGATCACTGTGGTGGCAACTGGGTATTATTGAAAGATTATTTACGGTGGAAAGAGGCAAATCCAGATTACCAGTTTGAACAGGCAACAATTGAAGTCGAAGCTGAAGACTCTAAACGTGCCATGACCTGCCCTCAAACAGGAAAGTTGATGGTGAAGTATCGTATTTCAAAAGATACAGATCATCGGCTGGATTTGAGTCCTGATGTACACGGCATTTGGTTAGATAAAGGTGAGTGGGATTTATTAAAAAAAGCAGGGCTGGCAGGAAATCTTAATGCTATTTTTACCGATCCCTGGCAACGAAAAATAAGAGAAGCCAATGCTAAAGAAGTTTTTGAGCAGCTTTATAAAGAGCAGTTTGGTGATGATGATTATCAAAAATTAAAACTGACTCGTGACTGGATAAATCAGCATCCTAAACGCAGTGACTTGCTTGCTTACTTGGTAGCAGATGATCCCTACTCTGCTAATCGCTAGCAGAAATAAGTGACTGTAGTCATAGTTAATTGCTCCTCGGCAATGGCTCCTGCATTGTTCTACTATATGACAACCATGTCATTATGCATAAACTGCATTCATACTATCCTTTGTAAAAAGGTTGCATACCGTAAATTCTTCCCTTGAGGCTTGTTTGCCGCATCCTTGCGGCAAACTGTTCGGTAGACGTTACCCTGTATTTATCTCTTCTGCCACTTAAAATCATTCGTAACAGGGGTATTTATTCGGGTTGCGAACTTTTATTTTTTATTGCCTCGTAAACAGTCGTTGCAATGGCTATGTCTTGTACGGCAACCCCTGTTAAATCGCAAATAGATATTGCTGTAGAAGAGCGTTCCACTACACAAGGGTTATTAAGTACATCGCCTAGCGCAACGATTGTCTTGTTATCTAGCAGGCCAGATTGGAAGGCATGTGCTGTCTCCCCATGATCACAACACTGATCTTTACTATCAACCACTAATATATCGGCTGCTGCAACAAGCGACGTTGCAAGTTCTTGTTTACCTTCAGCATCAGCTCCAACTGCGGTGATATGGGTTCCTGGCTGCACCCATTCTGTTTTAACAATAGGTTCTCTACTGGGAGTAGTGGTCACGATTAACTGACTTTCACTAATAGTCTGCTCTGGTTGCTTGGAGGGTAAAACCTGAAAGCCAAACTCAGCCATTTCGTCAGCAAATTTCTCACAGTGGTGTAGGGATGGACTCCAAACACTGACTTTTTTGCAGGTAGTTGCATAGCTTAGCCACTGCAGCTGATGCCTTGCCTGAATACCGCACCCGATTAAACCAATTTGCTGAATGTTTTGCGGGGCTAAATGTATAGCGGCTAAAGCACCTGCAATGGCGGTTCGTGTATCAGTGAGCCAGCCTTTATCTTGTAGGAGGGCAAGTGGTTGTCCTGTCTGGGATGACATAACCAGCATTAAACCGTCGCTGGTGGGCAAATTGACAAGATGATTTTTAAAAAAACCAGTAGCCACCTTAATGACGAAATAAGGCGAGTCATTGATATAGCCATACTTAATATGACAGTCCCCAGGAGGTTCCTGAAAGCCAAGGTAGCCCACTGGAGGTACATTCACTTTTTGCTGTGAATAAGCAATAAATCCATCTTTAATGTTTTTTAGAGCTGCTTCGGGGGAGAAAGCTGCTTGTATCTCATTAAGTTCTATAACGTCCATACTTAACCCTTGTTGCTGCAAATACGATCGAATAAAAATTATACTTTACTATCTAATATAGACTTAATAGTATATATGGTCAATAGTAAGAGCAATTGTTGGTTAGACTGATGAAAAAACAAAAGACGAATAATGATCACTCAAAGTTATTAGCCCCTTACTTTGCTGTCGCTGATGGAATAGCGGCTTTGTTTCATCCTTATGCAGAGGTGGTCATTCATAGTTTAGCGACAGACACGGTGGTGTATGTCGCTAATAACTTTTCAAAGCGTGAGCTAAATGAAACATCAAATCTGGATGAGTCACAGTTTAATGTTGAACAAACAGTAATCGGTCCCTATGAAAAACTAAACTGGGATGGGCGAAAGTTAAAAAGTATCAGTGTAGTACTGAAAACACCTGAGCAAAAAAATATTGGATTGTTATGTATTAATTTTGATGTATCTGCAATGAACGACTTGCAAAAAGCGCTTCAGCTTTTTTTAAAGCCTGAGTCGTTAGTCCCTCAGCCAGATGAATTATTTCAGGATGACTGGCAGGAAAAAATAAATGTATTTGTCCATGATTGGTTACGATCGCGTCAATTAACACTGAATACTCTCTCGCGAGAGGAGAAAAAAGAGCTTGTTGCGACTTTATTTGAGCAAGGCGCATTCCATAAAAAAAATGCAGCTGAATATATTGCTAATGTAATTGGTTTAAGCCGAGCGACAGTGTTCAATTATTTAAAAGAGCTGCGCTAGTACTTGAAGTTTTTTAAATGATTTTCGAAAGATTTTAAAGTGAAAGGATAGGTTTTATGCAAATTACTAAAGAGTTAATTGATAACACGCATCATCAAATTAGTCAGAGGTTAAGAACAACGGCTTTGGATTATAGTATTGAGTTAAGTGAAAAAACGGGTGTAAATGTTTGGTTAAAAAAAGAGTATCAACAGTTTACAGGCTCTTTTAAGTTAAGAGGAGCTTTAAGTTGCATTAACCAGCTTAGTCAAACCCAAAAAGATGTAGGTGTTATTACTGCTTCCTCTGGTAATCACGGGTTAGGTGTAGCCATGGCAGGTAAAATAACCGGCACGAAGGTGACGGTGTTTCTGCCAGCAAACACATCAAAAGTTAAACTAACAGCGTTACAGCATTTGAATGCGAATGTCATTGTGGTGGATGGTGATGTGTTAGTAGCAGAACAACAGGCTGCGGAGCTGGCTAAAGAAAAAGGTTGTTATTATGTTTCACCTTACAATGATCCTTATGTTATTGCAGGACAAGCAACATTAGCGATGGAAATACACCAGCAGTTGCCTAATGCAGATACTGTATTTATCAGTGTTGGTGGTGGTGGTTTGATTAGTGGTATAGGGTCCTACTACCAAGAAAATAAACTAGAGACAGAGATTGTTGGCTGCTGGCCAGAAAATGCGCCTGCTTTACTAAAGTGTCTTGAGGAAGGAAAAATTATCGAAATTGAAGAGCAACCTACGCTTTCAGAGTCTACTGCAGGTGGCGTAGAACCAGAAAGTATCACCTTTCCCATTGCCCAAAAAGTAGTTAATACATGCTATACCGTTTCTGAGACAGAAATAGGTCATGCGATGTATATGTTAGCGAAGTATGAAAGAGAAATAGTGGAAGGTTCCGCAGGGGTTGCTATGGCGGCTTTAATGCAGCAGGCTGAACAGTACAAAGGAAAGAATGTTGTTGTCGTACTTTGTGGCAAAAATATAGGCTTTGATAAATGGCTACAGGTCATTAAACAGTACGAAGATGATTGATTTTTAAACAATGCAATATGCAATAAGTAGATATATTCTTGCAGATGATCGGCTATATTGTACCGTTTGTCTGCTTTTTTTGGTTTAAATTGAAATAAGATTTTGTTATAACTTATTGATTTATATGATAATTATTAGTCTTCCCTGGCTGTTAAGGCGTCTTTCCTTGAATTTAACAAAAAGCACGAATTGCTGGATATCTATTATAAGACACCTATAAAGAGTCCAACTTTTTAGATGTGTTTTATGTTTTGTATTAAAAATAATCAAATTTATTTGTTTAATATTCTTGATAAGGATAGCTCTAGCTATAATAAAGTGCATATAAATCAACTAGTTATGCTGTAAATTATGCGTCATTAGTATTAGAATATGGCCTGCGGTATTTAATGTAGGTAAAGCAAAGCTGATGATAAAATATACAAAATTATTCTATTCCCTCTGCCTTTCCACTGCTTTTTTCGCTCCTGTTTGTACTTCAGACGATATACCATCAGTACCAGCGCAATTAGGTTATTGGTCATTTGATGCAGGTTTAAATAATGAAGGTGCCAGAGACTTTTCAGGAAATGAACATCATGGATACTTTCTCAGTAATGAGTATGAAGTATCGTTAGGTAAGGTGATACTAGGAGGGGGACGCTATTCGCAGCAAGCAGCAAAAGGAACAGCACTCCTTGTTGATATGGAAGACCCGCTGCTCATTAAACTTTCTGACTTTGATGTAAGTAAGCCATTTTCATTAGCTATATGGTTTAGGGCTGACGAACTTGGTATACAACAAACGTTGTTTGAGCAGAGCAGACCAGCTGAGTTTGGAGAAGGCCGGTTTGGTATTTATTTAAATGAGCAAAACCAAATTGCTATCGAGTTTGTTAACGAAAATGGAATTAAAGGAGACTTAATCTCCAACCAACTTACTCAAATAAAAGGTAAGTGGCAGCACCTGGTTTTTTCATTTGATGGCAATCAATATGATATGCACCTTGCTTTAAATGGTCAGTATCTGCCTGCTACAAAAACTCCGTTACCTTCGCTTTTAAAATTAGATGGCCCAATAATTATTGGAAATGGGGTAAATCAAACACCATTTTATGGTGCACTTGATGAAATTCAACTTTATAGCCGGGCAATAAGTTCGCTTGAAGCACGATGTTTAACAGAGTTGGGCTTTAAATGTGTTCCTGATTTCTACCAGGGGTCACGTGGTCCAAAAGGTGAGCAGGGGGCAGTGGGTTTACAAGGGCCTCAGGGTAAGCAAGGTCAACCTGGGGAAAGAGGACCTGAAGGTGCGCAAGGCAAACAAGGCATTACGGGTCCACAAGGTTCTGTTGGGCCTCAAGGAGCTAAAGGCGAAAAAGGTGAGCAGGGTGCTCAGGGTGAGCAAGGCCCAGTTGGACCTGCGGGCAAAGATGGGAAGGATGGTAAAGATGGGGGGATAAAGTCACCAGTCATTAGAACCTGTCGTTTTTCTAATCCCAATGAGTGGCTTGGTTATTGTCAGGTGAGTTGTGAGTCGAACGAAAAGGTCATTGGTGGTGGTTGTAAAGTTGGAAAAGAGCTAGATCCTGGAGAACGTTATTATTACCTGAAAAAAAATTACCCACATAATAATGGCTGGTATTGTGAGTCGATAGCAAATGGCGGCTTTAGAAATCCAAAAGGAACTGGTTACGCTATTTGTATGGAAATAAAGAAGGATGAAGGTTTGCTTTAAGATAGCAGAATTGTATCAAATTGGCAGTACGCAATAAATTTTAAAAACTAACCCCCTCCTAACCTCCTCCTTATCTAAAGGGGAGGAATATATTGTGCAAACTATTAGTAAGATGACTGGTTATATTTTTTCACTTAATCATCCTTCTTAACGAAGATGATGGGGAAAGCTCAGTCTTGATTCCCTCCCCTTAAATAAGGGGAGGGTTAGGGTGGGGTTCACGAATTATCCGGGAAGTAAAATAGGTAACGTAAAATGCAATTAAAAAAACCATTAGCACTTATTATTTCAACACTGATATCAGCATCTTCAATGGCTTCTGATACAGCCTATCCAGCTATCACTAATTCAGAAATTGGATATTGGTCGTTTGATGGTGGACTTTACCAGCAAGGTGGGGTTGATTATTCATCTGAGGGAAATGATGGTTATTTTCTAGAAGAAGGTGAAGGCTCTATTAGTGGTGGAAAGTACAACGAACAAGGTATTTCAGGTACATCTCTGCAGCTAGAACAAACCAATCCATTGGTCATTAATGTAAATGCCAATGGCGAAAAATTTGATATCAATGGACCCTTTGCACTTTCATTTTGGTTTAAGCCAACAAAAGTCAATGCTAAGCAAGTACTCGTTGAAAAAAGTGATTCAACCTCAGATGCTTTATTTTCTATCTTTATAGGTACAGATAACCGTTTAAAAGTAGTTTTTAGAAATGCGGATGGTGTCATCGGTGGTGTTGAGTCCCTTGATCCCCTGCCTAATTTAAAAAATAACTGGCAGCATGTGGTATTTTCTTTCAGTGGACACCAAAGTGGGCTAAATCTCGCCTTAAATGGTCGTCGTTTGAAAGACGTCAAGTTGGGTTTACCAGAAGATGTGAATACAGATAACCCATGGGTATTTGGCAATAGTGTCGCTGAGCAGTTGAATCATCCATTAATGGGTGAGCTTGATGAAATTCATTTATACAGTCGAGCTATTAGTTCACTTGAGGCGAACTGCCTAGCTGATTTAGGCTTTCACTGTGTACCTACTTTTTATCAAGGACCTCCAGGACAAAGAGGGTCTCAGGGTGCTCCCGGTATTCCAGGAAGACAGGGTAAAAAAGGCGATAAAGGTGATCGTGGTCCACAAGGCGAAAAAGGTGATAGCGGTCCAATAGGTCCAGAAGGTTCTCGAGGCCCACAAGGCCTAAAAGGTGATAAAGGTGAGCAAGGTGACCAGGGATTAAAGGGTGATCGAGGCCCTCAAGGACCAAAAGGTGACCCTGCTGATGTTTACCCTGTAGGAAGTCTTTATTTCAACGCGACCGATGGCGCAAATCCAAGTCAGCTGTTAGGTTTTGGTGAGTGGCAGCCTTTTGGGCAAGGACGGGTTATTTTAGGCGCTGGAGCAACAAAAGACTCACGCG
This sequence comes from Zooshikella ganghwensis DSM 15267, assembly GCF_000428585.1. GTDB lineage: Bacteria > Pseudomonadota > Gammaproteobacteria > Pseudomonadales > Zooshikellaceae > Zooshikella > Zooshikella ganghwensis. Next base: position 29,121 of record NZ_AUAF01000048.1, read on the forward strand.
GTGAAAGTAGAAACTTTGCAGCTGGCAGTATAGGTGGAGAATTTCAGCATCAATTAACAATACCTGAAATGCCAGCGCATACACACCGTCAAGGTTATCGTGGTGGTAGACAGTATGGGAATACTGTTGGTTGGATTACTGTTAAAAATGTGGGGCCATGGGTAATACATGATGGAGCTGATGCAAGGCCCATGATGCCTGAGGGAGGAAACATGCCTCATAATAATACTCAGCCTTATGTAACGGTTTATATTTGGAAGCGAGTTAAGTAGTTAGATTGATCCCCCTCCCAGCCTCCCCCTTGAAAAGAGGGGAGGCGTAGATGGTGCATAATTTTAAGCGCAATGATTAATTATTAACTCCGCTAAGCAACCCCTTTTAAATAAACGAGTGGAGAAAACTTTGTCTTGTTTCCCTCCTCTTAAATAAGGGGAGGGCTAGGGTGGGGCTAAAAAAATATCCAGAAAGTAAAAAAGGTTTTATTTAATGAAAAAGCCACTAGCCGTATTAATTTCAAGCATTATTAGTGCTTCAATATCAACTTCATTGGCAGAAGAGCTAATATTAACTAACTCGGAACTAGGTTTCTGGTCATTTGATGGAGGTCTACATCAACAGGGAGGTGTGGACTACTCAGGCAATAACAATCATGGTTATTTCTTAGATGAGGGGGAAGGATCTTTTAATGGTGGTCAATATTCTGAACAAGGCGCTTATCGTGCTGCTTTAAAAGTTGAAGCAGACAACCCCTTTGTAGTCAATGTTACTGAGTTAAATATCAATGAGCCTTTTTCAATTTCTTTATGGTTTAAGGCGGAGAAAGCAGGCGATCGTCAAGTATTAGTTGAAAAAGGCAGCCAAACAACAAATGCACGTTTTAGCATTTTTCTTGACGAAGAAAATAGACCAAAAGTGTTGTTTCAAAATGCTGTTGGTGAGCTAGGTGGTTTAGAAGCTGATACTGCTTTAACGGATACAAATCAAAAATGGCAGCATTTAGTTTTTTCATATAACGGCAAACCTAACGGTATTCATCTTGCTATAAATGGCAAACGCATTGACGCTTATAATTTAGGTATTCCTGCCAATGTCGAAGCTGATGGCCCCTTGGTATTTGGTAACTCTGTAATCGATCAACGTAATTACCCTTTACAGGGATTTATGGATGAAATCCATGTTTATAATCGTGCGATTAGTTCAATAGAAGCAAACTGTCTTACTGAGTTAGGCTTTAATTGTGTTCCGGCTTTTTATATGGGACCTAAAGGTGATCGGGGTAGACAAGGGCCTCCAGGAATTCCTGGTAAAGAAGGTAAGAAAGGCGATAAAGGTGATCGTGGTCCTCAAGGAGAAAAGGGTGAAAAGGGCGATAAAGGTCCAGTAGGTCCACGAGGTCCTCAAGGTTTGAAAGGAGAAAAAGGCGATAAGGGTGATCAAGGATTGAAAGGTGATACAGGCCCGCAAGGGAAAGTTGGACCTCAGGGAGCAAAAGGCGAGGTAGGTCCTCAAGGTAAACCTGGTTCGTCAGTGGATAGAAAACACTATTATACGACAAAAGCTGAACGCGGCACATCCATTGTAATTCCTGAACAAGATGTCATTGACTTATGTAGTGATGAAGATGGATGTCAGATAAGGTTAGGACTTGATGATTGGAATACAAGTCTTCCAGGTAATGTTGAATTTGGCAGCTTTATGTTTTTCTATAATAAGGATACTAAAGTTTGGTTTGGCAACAAAGGCAGTGAAGCATACGGGATTAATGGTGACAATGTCTTTGAGAGAAATATTGCTCATGCTTATGCGTGCCATTTTTCTGCTGGTGATTATAAAAACTGGAAAAATGATGGCGATAAAGACTTAAATTTTTCATTGGTGAGCTGGAATAATCATAACTACGTAGCTAATTGTCGTCTAACGATTATCGATTAGTGTATTTAACCCCCTCCCAACCTCCCCCTTGGAAAAAGGGGAGG
>NZ_AUAF01000049.1 GCF_000428585.1 Zooshikella ganghwensis DSM 15267
GGGCTACTTTCGGTTTTAAAGGTGCTGCGACTTTTATGAGCAGGCAATTCATACGGCACTTTATTATTAGCGTGATAAACACACCCAGTGACCATCGGATTATCAGGATTACCATCCAGATACTCAATAACCACTTCTTGGCCAATTCGCGGGATTGCAACTTGCCCCCATTGCCCTCCAGCTATTCCGGTATTAACACGAAGCCAGCGTGTGGTCTTTTCATTTTTTTGACCGTCTCGATCCCAGTGAAACTGCACCTTGATTCGGCCATGTTTATCGGTGTAGATTTCTTCACCTGCAGGGCCTGTCACTACGGCAGACTGGGTACTTTCAATCAAGACTTTTTTATGTTTTTGCGCCGGACGATAATTTTTGTCGGCAGGTATGCAGTCAAAGTAATTAATGTAATGTCCACCTTGACTGGGTGCACCCTCATCCAGCGCCTGTGGATTGGTCCCTTCATGCTTTACCTGAGTAATCAGGTATTCCCCTTCAAAATGAGCATGTTCAGTAATATTCACCCGATGTCCTGGTAACAAACGCCGGCTATTGCTGGCACCTTTAAGCATCACTTTATCCGTTTGTTTGGCTTCCATACGCAACTTAGCGTATTCATCGCCTTCTTCAGGAAGTTGATAATTACCCGGGTACTGATACTGTTCAAAATAATCATCTCCATCTGCATTTTGACTGACTTCAAGATTCAGGCTGGGCTTCTTGAAGTTATAATCACGCATGGAGACTTTACCAAACTGAGTTTGTGCCTGTTTACGTAACTTATGAACACTATCCGCATCATTCACCATACCGCTGATATCTTGGTAGAGTAAATCTCCACCTGGAATGGTCGTTAATGCAGACTGGCTATCTGCCATCACCATTCGGTGACGATCTGACGTATGCTGAAAATGAAAATGAATGCCTTCTTCTTCCATTAAACGGGAAATAAAATGCAAGTCATTTTCATCATATTGAACCAAATAGGTTCGAGGTTGGTAATTCCTCATCAGCTGAAAGGTAAAATCATCCGTAGAGAGATTGGCAGCTAACAATACCGATTTAATAATATCAGGCACAGTTTGGTGCTGAAAAATTTTAGTGTTTGTTCGCTTTGTTAAGGTCCATGCTTTGGGTGCAAGGGTGATACCATATCGCGTAAAACGACGTCCCGTATCCTTCTGTTCAAAGCTGATAATGACACCATTAACTAACCGTGGATAACTCGGATCTTTAAGGGTAAGTGTTGCCGTCTTTTGAAGAAAGTCAGAGGGAAGCAAGGTATCACTTTCAACAGCCAACTCTATTTCAAAGTTATATATACCCGATAACAGCTCAAGGCCATCAACTTTCATTACGCGTAATGCATCACTACCCTTTTGGCCTGCTACAACAAAATCAAAGAGATTTTCATTAGCTGCGATAGAACTCATGTATTACCTTTTCAATAACTCATCTTTTGTGAGTATTTCACACCCACAACAGCGGTATATTTTCAAATAAGCTGACACTTGGAATTACCGGTCTTATCTTTATTATAAAACCCCTAATCCAAGAACACTGTTATAATAAGCATTTTCTTCCTGTTTTTTTGTAACACCGTTAGCTAGGGCACAGATTATTTAGTCACTATGTGTAGTAGTATTTGCGAATGAGTAATCTTTTTTTAGAGGTAGTCCATAAGTAAAACTGAATCACAAAATAGTTTTTCCATTCAATAATACTTGCCAGCTATAATACAAAGCATAAAAATTTTACTCACTCAATCTGTTACCTATAATGGCAATACTCTGGGTATAGGCTAACTTTGCAAATGAGTAGCATAAGTTTCGTCAATTGAGGTTATTTATGAGATATAAATCTCAAATATTATTAGTAACATTTTTATCCGTTAACTGTTTGCTACTGACTGCATGTGGTGGAGGCAGTAAAAATTATCGTCCTGTTGGCGCCTCCCAACCTAAAAATACGACTGTTCAACAAACAACGATTAAAGCAGGCTCATCCTCAGTTGCAATTAAAGTAGATCCAAAAGTAAAAACAACTGCAACTCCAGAAAAATCGACAGATAAAAAAACCTACTATATTCGGCCTGGCCAGCATGTTCCACAATCTAGGAGCACTTATACACCAAGTCCAACTTCGAGAACGCCCATAAACTATCAAAGTGGCAACAACATTATTATTTCAAAAATTGCTAAAACGGTAGGTATTCACTGTGTGCGCCAAGAACTGACACATTCTCGTTATCTTGACAGCAAGCAACCCGCTTCCAGACAAACATTCTGCACATATAAGTTTCCGGAACATTGTGGAGGGAATCGCTTTAGTTTAATCGAATCTGGAATTCGAAAAATTCTAATCTACCATGATCTAAAATCTAATCTTAATTTATTAGACAGCATCTCCTTAACGCCTAGTTCACGAGCAGGTATTTGGCATGCAGATGATCATGTTGCGAGCACGGCCCAAAATGTAAGCAGCTTATTTGATAGCGCTTCAGCGGATCAAATTCGTTTAGTGGGAACGTTAGTAGAACCAACAACACAACAACGGCAATATTTAACGAAGCGTTATGCAAAAGCTGTTAGCGAAACAAGCCGCTGCTTTTAATTTTACCTTTTCCGAAAATTATACCCATAACGAAGGGTTTTTAGGGGAGGCCGTCAAGCGATGAAGCCCCAGGAGCTTATAATAAGTGATTGGGGTGAAGAGCGACGACAACAAACCCTAAAAATGATTCGTGAAGGGTATACGCATAAAAAAAACCTGTACAAACTATACAGGCTTTTTTATTTTCAGCGTTTATGAGGTTTTCAGTACACGCCAGTCGTCATGTCCTGATGTACCACATACTTCATGAGTCCAGGTAATTTTACGATAAGTAAAATGAACATCTTCTAAGTGTGTGAAGTAAGCTGAGTTTGGATCCTGACAGTTAGGCATGGATGCATTGATAGCAACGATAATGGCATCTTCCAACTCAATCGTAAAATAATGTTCTTGAGTACCTGCTGCAGAAGTACGATACCAGTCAATTTTACAAGTGATTAGACGCTCACCTGAAGTCAATGAGTTATAAAGCAGTGGCGAACACTTATCAAAAACCTTGGTAATTACCATAGGCTGGTGAACACGCTGACCAGTAGGCTGACCACTTTGAGGGTCACGTGGTAGCACGATATCGTGACGGAAAGCTTCAACCAAAATTTGGTCTTCGTGACCTTCCTGAAAGATATTACCAACAGAATCTTCAGTAAATGTACCTGCCGTAATAAGTCCTTGTTTTTCGCCTTCAATAGTCATATACGCCGGTGTTGGCATGGCTTAATCCTTAATAAATGAGTTGTTTATTTTTCCTCCACAATATCCAATAGCTTTAATATTGGAGATGTGAAGGAATTCACAGGAAACACCTTAGGAAGTGTCTTCAAAATATACTCTTTATCAGCAGAAACTATGCCAAAAACATTTTTAATTTAAATATCAATGGCTTATAAAATTAATGTTATCTATAGATTCTTTAGTATGAGATATATGAGCAATAAATTGCGCAACTTCTTCTTATTTTTGTAATTTCTTGCTCAGTAATTGAATAATTATTTTATAATTTTTATTGGCAGTATTTTTTTAAGAATCATATCACACATTCTTTTTACATTTTTCTGCTCAGTAATTTTTTTTGAAGGTCTTTTTCCAAAGCCTGCAAAATGTCTTTCGACAGGGAAGCGGCCATTATCCAGCCTTTGAAGACCCCTTAATATAGAGTTAGCTATAACTGTTAAGGATTTAAGCGAGATTGAGGTAAAGCACAAAGCGAATTGGCAATACTTGAATTTGTTTGTGAAGCAGGTGCCAGGAGCACCGTGAGCAGTAGAGACCAAGGATGGTCTCCTGCTTGGTGATTATAAAAAGCTAGTTTTGCGCAACCATGATATTCCTCACAACACGAAATGTCGTAAGCTTATCTGCTTGACCGGTGTGAGACTTAACTAAGCTACCATTGCACTCAGATAATGAGTCGGTATAAGCACCACCACGGGCATAGGGTTTACCATTCATCATCACCCATTCTTGCGCGTTACCATAAACATTAACCAGTCCCCAAGGATTTGCGCGGCCACTGGTTACGGGTAACAAACTTTGGCCTTTAAGCAGTTTACTGCCCAGCTTTACACGGCAGTTGTATTCATTGTGTTTTGACTTTTTATTTGTTAAAGCCGCATGTAACCATTCCTGATCAGTAGGAATACGATATGTAAATCCAGTTTCTTTTGTTAACCAGGTTGTGTAATCCAGTGCGCTCTTTAAAGAGATATTCGTAACCGGTAAACGAGAGTGGCTTGACTGCGAACGACACTTTTTCGTTCTCGCACAGTACTGCGCAAAATCAGCCTGACTTATTTCATACTTACTCATTGCATAATATGCTGTACCCTGAGCGTAGGGAGGTACAACCACGAGCTTGGGACCTGATGCTTTATTAGCCAGCCTATCAGCACAAATAGCGCGGTTATTAATACCATGTCCGGCAAAGCGAATCTCACATGGGTCCAGGCTTTTTAGTATCTTTTTTACCTGTGCATTACCAGGAAAAAAAGTACTTGCAAGGTGTCCGTATTGCCGTGCGATATCAGGCTGCTTTTTGCTTAAGCGTTGCATATGTTGTAGATAGTATTGCAACATACTTTTCTCAACTTTTTGATGCATTGACTTATCCATTTCTTTTAGTTCAGCCAATGCTATTTTTAGCTTATCTTTATTGACCTTCTGCCCCTGTTGATAAAGCTTAACCACAACTTGTTGCTGCTGGTAACGCCTATCTTGTTCGAGTTGTTTGAGCAGCACTTGATAGTGCTCAATGGCCGCTAATAGCTCTTTACTTTTCGGCTTATACTCCAAGCCTTTTTTTACTAGTTTAATTGATTGTTCATACTCTTCGCTTTTTGCTGTTTTTTCTGCGAGAGATAAATATAAGCGCATTATTTTTACATTAGCAATTTTATGGATGTAGTTGCTATTAACCCCTAACAGCTGACGAAGTCGTAAATAATTCTTTAAAGATTGCTTTTCATCCTGAAGTTTTACACTGCGACTAAAAGCCTGCTTTAAGTTATTAACTTCTGCAATACGCTGTTTTGCCTGCTGTTCTGCTTGGTATGAAGCTTGAGCAGTATTTAAGATGTTTTTTTCATCATCTAAACCAAAGTAGTCTGGCGCATACTCCGCAGCCTGGTTTAAGTGATCCAGTGATGCAGTAAAACGTTTGGCTTCACGTAACTTTCTGGCTCGATTAACAAATAGCTCTGCAATCTGTTGTTGTAGATCCAATAACCACTCATCACTTTCATCTAACTTTTTCTTAACTGCTTGGTACTGAGTATATAACCGATAACTCCACTGCTCGTTTGCAAAGGGTTCTGCTACCAGCTTATTGATCTTTAACTGTAACGCTTTGGTTGTATTTTCTGCAGCCAGGTTTTCAATCAAGTCACTGGCGCTGGACTGCTTATTCAAACGACGTTGTGCATCAATCTGGTCAACTAAACGTATAATTTTTTCATTATCAGGAAAAAGTAAAACTGCTGTGGATAACACTCTATCTGCTAAATCATAGTCTTTTGACTGAATAGCCCGTTCAGCATCATAAATATAGGTTTTAGCAAGCTCCTGATTTTTTAGAATTTCATGCTGCGGTGCTATGGTCCGAGCGGTTTCCAGCAAGTCAAACATATCCCATTGATCATCACGAGGATAAATTCTCCTCTGCTGTATTAACCATTTGTATTTTTCTCTCAGTTTTTCTTGCAAGGCTTCCAGATGAACATTTAATGCTGCGGAGTCTGGATAATACTGTTGCCCCTTGATTAAGACTCGGTGTGCACCTTGAAAGTCAGGCTCTCCCTGTGCATCTGCTACACGGGCAAACGCATTTTCTTTAAGCAGCTCAAGAATCCTGTCTTTAGTGGCGTCTAATACTTGCTCCTGTAACTCAGGTGACTGCTCATCAATCAGCTCAAAAGCGTGTTCTACCTGATTAGCAGGCAACTGTTTTATTTCTTTAATAACTTGAGTTGCCCTTCTTTCATCTAAAAGTGATGTAGTAGAGGTGTATATCACTGGTGTCAAACCCGCTAACATTGCGACTATCACACCAAAAACGGTAAAGCCTTTGCGTTTATTGCTGCCTAAAAAAACATCAATAAACTGTTGTACACTTGCGGGTCTGTTCTCTTTGCGAAAGGACAACGCCGCAGATAATGCTTTCCATTGTGCATTCTTTAAAATTTTTGCGCGCTTGGGCTGGAGCTTTTTTTCCTGGGCTTTTAAAGCCGAAAGCTTATTAAAAGGATGCTTACCTGTTAAACATTCATTTACAACACAACCGAAAGCGTATATGTCATCACGAATATCTGGTTCTTTACCCAACAGCATTTCCAGACTGGCATAAGCCGGGGTTAATGCGCCTAGCTCACCTGCATCAAATAGCGTTTTATCCCCTTCTTCCTGCGTTTTTGTTTTTGCAGCTCGCGCGATTCCAAAATCAAAAACTTTTGCAGTACCATCTTCTAAAATAAAAACGTTACTGGGTTTGAAGTCCGAGTGAATAATATTTTTGTTATGGGCGTAGGTTAAGCCGTTCGCAATACCTCGAATTATCGAAAGCGCAGTAGCAAGGGGTAAACCATCAGGATAGTCTTCACGTAATAGCTGATCTAATGCCTTTCCTTGTAACAGCTCCATTGTCATAAAAACAACGTCATCTTCACGATCGAAGTCGAAAACCGTCACAATATTTGGGTGTGCAAGCGTCTGCGCTTTACGGGCTTCTCGCTGTAATGCAATTAATGATTCAGGATGCTGACGAAATTCTTCATTAAGTACTTTAACAGCAACGTAGGGGTTTCTATCACTGGCTTCAATTTTTCGGCGATCTATCGCTTTATACACCACCCCCATACCACCACTGCCTAGCACCTCAACCAGTTCAAAACGAGCTTTTAAAACCGAGCCAATTCCTACACGCTGACCAGAGGATTGCTGGCTACTTGGTTGCCCTATTTGACTGTGTGTTACATATTGGGTTGGTTCAAGCTGATGACCAGTTTCAAGCCGGTGGCCTGTTATCTCAGAATATGGAAAAGCATTGCCTGTGGATAATTCACGCGCTGTGATAAGTGTTTCGGCTTCAGCGTCATGCTGAGTGGGTAAATAAGGTTTATTAAGCTGTCCTGTAATCACCGTTTTATCATCAAGTAAATCATCACCTGATGGATTATTTGTGTTTGGTTTATTTCCTGTAATAACTGTTGCATCTTCAGCACTATAATTATCAGCCTGTAAACGAGGCTGACTAATCACCGTCGCATCTTCAAATTCATCATGCAGCGGCTTATTATCTTGAACATGCAGCGGCTTATTATCTTGAATAGGTTGCTTTTGTTGGATAGGTTGGGAGTCAGCGGATCCTGCTGTTGAAGACCACCCACGAACTTCTAAACCGCGATCAATACGGGTTTTGCTGTGCTTCGTTTTATCAGCGCCCATGCCAGTACTTCACGTGTGAAAATTGATTATTGGATATCAATCACATTAACTGTGACATTATCCTTGGCTCGTCCCGCCAAGGTTGATTCGATCAATTTTTGCACACATTGCTCAATATTACGCTGACGTAGTCCACTTTTTATAACATCAACAGGCACCTCACCGTAAAGTCCATCACTACACAGTAACAAACGATCTCCAGGCATCACATCAAATACCCGGATATCAAGGGCAAGATTGATATCTGAACCGATAGCCCGAGTAATCACATTTGCTTGTGGATGGACCAAGGCTTCTTCTGCTGTAATCAGCCCCTGATCAACAAGCTCCTGTACAACAGAATGGTCATGGCTGATTTGGTAAAGGGCATCATCACGAAAAACATAAAGACGACTATCACCTGCCCAGATGCAGGCACACTCATAACCACTCAATACCGCAGTCACAACAGTACTGCCAATCACGGAACTGCCAGGTTTAATGGTGACATCTTCAATCAGACGCCGATTAACTTCCAATAAGGTTTGCTGTACGGTTTTAATGGCATCATCTAATGATTCATTCATAGGTAGACTGGCTAACTCATCAATGATCATCCGACTGGCTAAATCACCCGCAAAATGTCCGCCCATTCCATCAGCAATGGCCCAAATGTGATTACTATGGCCAGATGCTCCATCAATGCCTATTAAATAAGCGTCTTCATTTATTCTCCTGACATTTCCTTGATGCGTTTGTGCTGCGGTCAAATAGCGGGATGTTTGATTACTCATGATTTACCAAAAAAACGCCTCAGTCTTCTAGAAGTCCTACTGAATCACTATGGGAAATTACATTACCTAAATTAATCCACCCTCCTTGCTCCCACTGGCCTGTCATAAAACTCGTAAAACCAGCCAAAGAAGGAAGACCTTCACAACACAGTAACGCGGGGGCAATGTGCTCCGAACCATGAGTCCACCATAAGCTAAAACTGTTAAACATTCGGTTTAAGAGATGTTCTGCCAGTGCAGGCATCGCCTGTAAGGGACGAACTCGTTCTGTTTCCAATGCCGCCATTAAATGAGGGCGAGATACTTGCCGGCTGTGTGCAGAAGTTTGCTGCTGAGCAGAAGGCGATAATCTTGGATTACCAAGCTGCTTAATACTTTGCTCCATTTGCTCAAAGTCAAAGTTATCATCCAACACGGTGTACGCAATATCCTCAAGCCGATCCAACCAATAACCACATTCAGCCAGTATTCTCATAGGACTTTTAGCCTGCTGTAAGTGGCTGACAAAGGTCAAAGGAAAATAACGCCCTACTCTGTCAACGCTGGGAATTAACACACCATACCAAATACCTTCACCACACACCCCATCAGACAGCAAAAACCGCCACACAGGACACGACAAATAGCTATTCAGCCAATTATTACCCAGTTCATTTTGGCTATGACGAATTGCCCCCTGTAGCCACTCATCCCAATGATCAAGAAACTCTCTCGGGAGGCGCCTGGAGATAAAATCACCATGAGAGGGAAATTTCCCGTAAAACCCTGTTAACAGCATGATGTTTTCCTATAGTCTCCCAACAGCGTTATAACCACGTAACAAAGACCGATTAAAGGGGTTGATGACGCTGTTCGCTGAAAGCTCATAATCTGCACGTCGATTATCCAGCTTAAACTCTACTCTAAATCGTTCAGCTCGCCCGCTATTCACAACACGGAAATTGTCCATCACTCTAAAGAATGACCAAATTCCCTGTTCACGGAATGCCACACGAACACCGTTGAGGTCTTCGAATAAAATACTCGACTCTCCCGCCTCTTGGGGCCAGCTCACTTTCTGCGGCACCCTGGGACCATGTCGATAAACCAGTTTTTGCCCATCAATATCCACTTCTACCCGTGCCACATTGGCATCCAAATACACAGGCTTCATAGAAAAGTTAAGCTGCGGTGTTGCTGCTCCATCTTGGAAAAATACTCTACGAATTTTTGCGCCGGTCTCAAACATCCTGAGTGCACGCGAGCTAATACCTAAGGATTGTCCATCAACTGTTCTTAATCGCCACGAACCTCTATTTGTATTAGCAAAAGGCTTAATATACTCATCAAAAAAGCGTGCTTCTATTCCCCCAGGTTTAAAGTACTCGGCAAAGTCTCTCAGTTTTACTTCTGCCCGTGCATTGGCAATAGGGTAACGGCCTGCTAAAGCTTGTTTATAAAAGCTAAAAACATTCGCCCGATAAATCTGGTTGAGGTAGTCACTGGCTTGACCCATCATCAAGCCCCAACTGCCATTAGTTACATCTAAAATCCACCGTCTGACCGGTTGTGGTGTAGTACCGGATAATGCTTTCAACGTAGTAAAATAATCACCACGGCCTCCGGTAATTTTCTGCTTTGCCGCATTATAGGCAGACTCACCAGGATCACCGCTGTTGACAATAGATGACAGGTAGCTTCGTAAACCATTTAATGCCTCAATAATTTGATCCATCTGGCTTTGCCCTCGCCCTGTGGCAAGAATCACCTGATTTACGTCTCTGAACTGCCTTTCGACTTTATTCGCGCCAGGACCTAGCGATTCAGGCTTAGCTTTATCTTTTAACCCTGCTTTATCTGCAGCACGATTTAGTCGTTCTGCACGGCGACTCAAACGACCTAGCTGTCCACTTCGAACCCCTGCTGCCTTACGAACTTCATTCGCTTTTTCAAGGTTTTCCAGGGTGATAATTGACATCATGGTATTTTTTTCAACATCTTTTAATACTTCTCTAAATGGTGAAAAGCCTGCCGTAATTTTTCCAAGCTGATCGGTTGCCTGGCGAATATCGCTAAAAGGCCGTACCTTCAGCTCATTAAGTGATGTATTCCAGTGCTTGATATAATCTTGGAAATAAAGGTCTTGTACTTCATCATGAAACATTTTGATATCTGCTTCTGAGAAGTCACTACTGGCCGTCGCCAGTACCCAGTTATCCCGGGCAATTTCAGCTACATATTTATAACTCTCAGGTTTGAACTGAGTGTAAAAACCATTTTTGGTATAAAGCTTTGGAATTTTGTAATCGGCATTTAAAAATACATAACCAATTTCCTGACCTAGCTCAGAAGTAAAGCTACGCATAGTATCTGGACGAATAAATTCTTGTTTTATTCTGGCATACGCCTGTTGTGGTAAAGGCACCTGACGTAATACGATTCTGGCTTGTTTTACCAAGTTTTCATCCAGTTTAATGGGTTTAAACCCCGAATTAAGCAAGTCATCCAGATAAGTATTTAATTTACTTTGCAGCTTAGCTTCACCCCGTAACTGATTTTCCCAATCAAACTGCATCCAATCCCGCACATAATCTTCATCAAGCCGCTTGGGCACTGCCAGCATAATATAAGCTTTTAGTGCCGCATGAAGAAAATCAACATCACTCATATTATCTTTGAGTTGTTCTTCAAGCCGCCGCTTAAGTGCTGGCAAAAAGACTTCTTCAACCTGGTCAAAATAAGCACGTGTTGCTTTTGGCTGAATTTTTCGGCCTTGATAAAGACCAAGTCCACCAGTCAATGGTACCTTATCTTGATCATAAACCTGGGTTGCATCCCGCAATGGGTCTAATACAGGTATCGTATCAATTTCTCGATACCCAGGACGGAGTTCTTCTTTTCCTGAAATAAATGATTTAACGTAATCTTCAATACTCCCAATACTCAACTGGTTCCAAGTAAAACTTGTCGACCAGGCAAAAGCACCCAGCCCAGCAGTAATAAGCGCTGCAGCATACGAACCGCGCTGTACCCACAAGCGTCCCGTTTCATATTTACGATCGTTACTGACTAAACCTGACTCAGCAAATATCACTCCACGCAGTAAACGAGTAATAAAATAACTTCTGCCGGTTGTTTGGTGAGTGGGTTGTGGCGCTACCCCCATCTGGTTGGCATAGCTGTCAACCATACGATCAATCGAGGTAATATTTTGTGTACCACTGGTAAAATAAAAGCCACGTAAATAAGGCCGATGGTGAAAGCGGGATGGTGCAAAAACTTTTTCAATAAAGGTATGAACCTGTGGTTTGATAAGCAGTAATTGTTGTGAAAACGATAAAATTCTACCCCGTCGATTAACATCTCGCTCTTGATGCACTTTGCCTAATAACTGCTCATTTAAGCGATTAAGTAACTCATCAAAGCCTTGGTCAAATAACTCCACTACATTAAGTTGATCGCTATCTTCAAAGGTATTTCCCCAAACCTGGGCCCGCTCCTCACGACCTAAATCTTCAAAATATTCGTTAAATCCTTCAATCAAATCACACTTGGTAAACATCAGGTAAACGGGTATACGCATCCCTAATCGTTCATTTAATTCCTGTAACCGTGCGCGGATGGCTTTCACATGCGCATTCATTTCAGCTTCAGTTTGTAGCGCTATATCTTGCAAACTGATGGCTAAAATAACGCCATTTATAGGACGACGCGGGCGATTTTTTTTCAATAATCCTAAAAACCCCGTCCAAGCAGCCGCATCAACAGAAGCATGACTATCTTGCGTGGTATACCGTCCTGCCGTATCAATTAATACCGATTCATTAGTAAACCACCAATCACAGTGCCGCGTTCCACCAACACCGTGAATGGCTTCTCGACCAAATTTTTCCTGCAGGGGAAACTCCAGGCCCGAATTGACTAAAGCTGTCGTTTTTCCACAGCCTGGTGGTCCAATAATAATGTACCAAGGCAATTCATATAGAAACTGCTTGCCGCTTTTCCCTTGCATACTGGACTGACGTAATAAATCCATTGCTTCAGTAAAGCGATCATTGAGTAAGGCAATTTCTTCTTCTGATTCTTGTGCATCCGCACTTTGTTGCGCTAACTGGTCTTGTTGAAGTCCCTCAATCAACTGTGCATTTTGTTTTTTCGCTTTCATGCTCATGCGTAAGTTATTCAGCCCCCACAATAGCATCAATGCCATAATACTGAATAACCGCACAACCTCACTGGCCAAAGGTTTTTTATCTGCGATCGCGAACAGTGGCCCCACAAACCAAATCAAAATTGAAAGGGCAATAACCCCCACAAGAGAAATAAACCACTTTTGTTTAATAACGTTGATGAAGCCTTTCATTCATTACTTCCATACACTGCAGTTGATGATGACCCATACACCTTTAATGGATAGCACTGACTAATCTGCATCTTTATTGTCAGTATCTGCTGATGATTCTTTTGTATCTTCAGCCGTCTCTTTTATTTGCGGTTCTTCTTTGTTCTTTTTTTCCTCTTGTGCTGTTGATGATAACTCTAAATCTTTAGCAAACTCTTCAGCAGAAGGATCAATTAAAGCGGTATAGTCCTTTCTCAATGCGACAGATTCTTCATTAAGGAAATAGGCAAATCCTGAATACATCGCCAGCACTATAACAGCGCCAAGCGCCCCCACAACCCACAGGGGAACATAGCGAATTAAAGCATTACGACGGTCTTGAACACCTTGCCACCGTGTTGATAATTCTCTTTCATAATCACCCCGAACCATTCGCAGCTGACGATATAAATCATCACGTAACTCTTCTAGTTTTACGTTACCCCGCTCAATAACACGGTATTTGCCTTCAAATCCCAGGCTAATAATAATGAACATTAACTCCAGCAAATCCTGATGCCGGTAACCATCGGCTCTTAGTCTGTCTAATAAAATAAAAAACTTCTCACCCCCCCAGGTTTCATTATGGAAAATACTCAGCAGGCTATGTTTACTCCACTCAGCATGTCCTCCCCAGGGCGTCAGTGCAATAATCTCATCGAGAAAAGTACACAATACGTAACGCGCAGCATTAATAGTTTCTTCAGGTGCTTGTCGCTGTCTGTTTTTAAGCTCAAACTGCTTAATTTCTTGCACTAAATAACTGCGCAATTCTTGAATATTTTCATGATGCGCTAAATTACGCAGCCGAATGGCCATGTTAATCAGAGTGGAGGCTGAATTAACCAGGTTATTTACACCCGTTAACTTCCCAGCCTGAGCTTGTTGCCACTGCTGACTAAATGATTGTGGTGCTTGTTGATAAGACGAATAGGATGCCCCTTCCTGGGCATTTGATGATCTTCGTCCAGGGGTTGGCTTAACAGGCCTTCCACCATGCTGAAAATTTACTACCGTCTTATCCGCATTATCTGAGTCGTAACCATCCATGCGGTTGCCTCGTGTTTAAGAGGATATACAAATGTTTCATTACTGCTTAATCGCCCAGAACTCCATTTCAATGTTAGGGAATTCACCTGCCACATGAATAGCAAAACCACCTGACTTACTTAGCTGTGACCAAATTTCTGAATTAGGATCAAGTTGAAAATAACTAAAGCCTGCGTGGTAAGGTATTTGACGCGGAGCAACATTTAGCGCAGTGAGTGAAATACCTGGTAGCTGCAAATTAACAAGTTGTTGAATATTTTCAACTGTTCCAATTTTAACTTGTGATGGAAAGCGCGAGCGTAACACTTCATTGGCAACATTTGCTTTTACCGCAAGCACAAACACCGCATTTTGATAAAGATTTCGATCATTAACAGTTGCTACTCGTACACCATATTTACGTTCTTGCAACTCAAGTTTAACGACATTTTGTTCAAGCACAGTACTGAGTGACTGACGTAGTTCACCCATTAATGCAATAAATGAAGCTTCAAGATCATCATGTTGATAACCTGGTAACTCATTAGGACGTTTTTGACGGTTAGTAAAAGTGGCTAACTCTCCCGCCAGTTGAGCCATGTATCCATATAAATACTGCGGATGGAGTAATTCCAATTTAGATAAGTGTTTAAACAAAGGCTCATTACGATTAATAGTTTGCAGCATGAGGAAATCAGCCACATCGGAAAGCCCCTGGCGAGTTGAGCCTTGCATACGGCCCGCCAATGCTTCACCGCGATGATTTAATAAACCCACAACTTCACTCAAATAGCCAACCAGTTTAGGCACAGCTTTTACATCAAGACAGGGCGGAATATAATCTTCATCCAACACAATGCTTTTATCGGCACGGCTTTCAATAATTTTGCAAATAGGCAAGCTAACATAATTACCTTTCGCGTCTTCATCCAGTCGTAGTGACAAACGCAATAAGCCAGCATTTATTTCCGCAATAGTAGCGTCGCCAGCATTACTGTCATGAACGGTGGTTTCTTTGTTGATATATCGGGCAATTATATTTTCATCATCTTTTTTATCAGCCTCAATATCATCAACCGCCGATAAAGGACATGCTAAATAAATAATTTTTTCTTTTGTTTCTTCTTTAATATCTAATGTGAGCTGTCCATTTATGGTATTTCTGACCGAAAATAAAGTGCCATCAGGTAAAATGCCATCGCAACTATTCACGACAATCTTACCTAATGCCAAGTGCTGCTGGTCTATACTCAGGTTTTTAACACCCCAGCCATAGGCAACCCCTAAACGCACCCGTTCCTTAAGCTGAAAATCATAGTACCGGTCATGTTGCTGAAAATGTTGAGGCCGAAGAAACATGCCTTCGGCCCATACGACTTTGTCCTGCATTGCCATTAGTTATGTTGTCCTTACTGCTGAATGACTACTGTTTTGAAAGACTTAAACGATTTATACGTAGGCCAAGTTCATTGCTGGATAACGGCTCGACTTTCACCACCAATCGCCAATTAGCATTTTCAATATCACGATAAGCTGCTAAAAAGGCAACGAATTGCGTAGATGGATTAAGCAACAAATTAAGTTCAGACTTAGTGCCAGGTACAAATTCGTGCTCTTCTTGCCCTAATAAGCTTGCACCCAATACCTTGACAGGATCTGAATACAGCGCAAAAAAATCCGCATTCTCAAAAACGACAGGTGAAGTTAATTCATATAGTTTGACAACAACCGGTGAGGGACGACCACTGTGATCAGGATTAGCATCTGGTGCGACCTCAACAGCTAAATCCAGTTTAGTCTCACTTTTAAAGCAACCCGTCGTCATGATAGCAACGCAACAAAGCAAGCCAAAAAGTAAATTGTATTGCCATCTTGCTAGCCACTTATTCACTGTTGGAAACCTCCAGTTTAATTATCCTGGTTTAATTTATTGATCTGTTCTTCATAAGCACAGGCAAACTCGTTACCAAATAACGCTTGAAATACATTTTCCTCTTCAAGAATATCGCGGTAGAACTCTTTATAAGCTTCCCAGTAACGTGCTCGCTTATTACCAAATGACATGCCCTTGCTTTTTGAATCATCAAAGCGCTGTTCTAACCGCTCTGGGTCCAAACGACTCAGCATATGGTTTAAAGCGGATCGGGTAGCCGCCATCACCGCCAACTGATGCTTGTCAAAATCCAGAAATGCTTCTTCAACAGCACTTTCAGTATCCAGATAGCCTTGCAAAGGATTAACTAACATTTGTTTAATCGCCTGGTCAGCACTGACACAAAACTTAAGAGGATTGTTTTCTTGTGTACGGATCATCGTCATCGACATACGAAACTCATTTTTGAGGTTCGCCCGTGTCATCATTAACCGAATTAACCCCTCTATCGTTTTATGAATCACTTTGCCAAGTGTAGCTGGTAGCTGATTGTATTGCTCAGCAGGTACATCCTTTGGATTAATACCCAACTGCAGCAGCAACTGGTTAAATGCTTTATCAGGTTTAACGGGTATAGCCGGCATAGTAGGCTGCTGAGGCGCATCCGTTTGTTTTGTAGAAGTAGCGGTTTGAGAAGCGCTTGAGTCAGGTTGAGTTCTGGGCTGCTCTTGCTGAGATACTGGCATCGCCGCTGATACATTGGATTTTGCTTCATACTGCTGCTCAACCTTGACCCGAACCGGCTTTTGCAGCTCAGGCTGTGGCCTTTCCTGACTGGCAATTGGTTGTGCCTTAGGCCTCTGAGCCCCAGACTGTCCCCGCCTGGGTCGAGGTGGTCGAGGTTTTGGAAATGCCTTCTGCCCAGCTGGTACCACATTGAAAGCATCCTGGCTTGCAGAAGCATCAGCTTTAGCCGACTTACTCGGCATTGGCTCTGCAGCAGAAGGCGCTTCAAATGCGGCTAAAATATCATCACCCGATATCACCTGCTCTGGATTATCAGCTACTAGAGGTTCTTCTCCACTCTGCTTTAAACTTTGATTTGGTAGATCAGAGGCTTCGGTTGAAGCAGAGAAATCATTGGCAAAAAGTGGCTGATCATGATCAGGTAACGGTGAGTCTTCTATTGCTCGATGGTTGCCCCAGGTAACTTCACTTTTCTCTTCACTTTTAGCTTTCTCATCAACAACGCGCGAAGCAGCCTCCGATGAATCTATCGCAGGTCCAAAGTCAGCCAAAAAGTCATCTGGTATTAAGCCTGTATCACTTTTTATTGCAGGTATTTCATTGACGGCTTGAGCTTGATGAGAAGTGTTGACTGCACTCTGCACTGACATAAAGTCATCAGGAATCAACGGCCCTTGGCTGTTTACCGGATTGCTTTGTGCTTGCTCTGAACCAAGGTCAACATGTTCAGCATCAAAGCCTGGCGGTGTAATATCTTCTTGTAAAAAGTTAGGACCTTGTGGCTGAGGCTCTGCGGTAATTGCAGATGACTCCATAGCACCAGGACCAGGATAGCCTGGGTTTGCTTGATTATTCCCCCCTTGTAAAAAACCATCAGGAATAAGCGGTTGTTCGGAATTATTATGCTGTGAGGGGGAAGCTATATAAGGGTCATTCGTCAACGGCGTTTTACCCATTTCCCCAATTGCCGGTGATGAGGCCGGAGATGACTGTAATGGTGTACTACCCAAACCATCAGCGCCAAAACCAGCTAATAAATCTTGATGAGCTTGAGGGTTGGGCGCCAAGCTGGAAGGTTCTGCTGTTGGTGGTTGAGGTGGAGGATAACCTGGTATGCCGATATCATTAGACAGTGGATCAGTGCCAACAGGTGTTGGTGGAATAAAACTCGAATCTAAAACAGAGTCATGGTCTGACTGAGCACCGCCAGCACCAATAAACCCATCTAAAGGATCAAAAGGTTGCTGGTTTTGATCTATGCTGGCATCTGTACTGAACGAATAAAGCGAAGAGCTACTTTGCTCTGAAAATGAAGCCAGTGGATCTAGTTCAACCTGAGTTTTTTGCGGTGTAATCAAGCCATTAAGATCATCCCCGCGTGTTTCAGCTGATAAGCTCGACGTAGGCACCAGGCTTGCGTCCTGAAGCAGCTCAGTTTCTATAACAAAGTCTGCCACTTGAATGTGATCACCATGCTGCAAGCGGACAGTATGGCCTCTACCAAGGGGTTCGGACGAATTGTTGAGATAAACACCATTGGTACTGGTATCCGTAATAAAGTAAGCCCCCTGCTCGTAAGTAATCGTTGCATGCTTACTCGATAAATGACGGTTCTTATCAGGCAACACCCAATCATTTTGACTCGCGCGGCCAATAGTTCCTCCTGAAGGTTGAAAAACCCTCATTTCATTTTGTCCCATTTCATGACGCTGGGGACTGATAACCTTCAGCAACAGTTCCACGTTATTGATCCTGTGTTTTTACTGCTTGCAACATACAACATCCGCAAATGGCACAGTGATATTCACAATGTTTATCACTCAAAAAGGTTTAAAAAACGAATTACAGGTAAGTATAGTTAATCGCTTCACAAAATTACTTGAACGAACACTACTCCTATAAATAATTTACAAGACTCGTATCCGCTGCAACTAGGAAAGAGCGATGACTTTCTAACAACATATATACCCAAAACGAAGGGTTTTAGGGGCGGCCGTCAAGCGATGAAGCCCCCGGAGCTTATATTAATAAGTGACTGGGGTGAAGAGCGCTGACAACAAACCCTAAAAATGATTCGTGAAGGGTATAGTTATGTGGCTATATTTAAACACAAAATTAATTGTTATATAGCGACCCAAAACATGCTTTAAAACAATAAACTACATGACTTATTTCTCACTATAATAATTATTTACACAACACCTGCTTAACTTAAAAAATTGTAAAACACTCACACATTCAGTATCTTTTAATAAAATGACTCAATTTAATAACCACATGTACTTTATTTCGTACTTTCAAACCTCAATTGAGTTATCGCCCACGTATTTTTTCAATATTAGAAAAAGAGCAAGAGCATTTATATAGACTCATATAGAAAGACATTACCGACAGGTTGGCTGTATATTTTTTAGTCAAAAACTAAGCATCAGCGTACATAAAAAACCTGTAGCATTCTTGAAAATGATCGCGTATAATGCGTGACCCTGTTAGGGGCCCTTAGCTCAGTTGGTCAGAGCAACCGACTCATAATCGGTTGGTCGCTGGTTCAAGTCCAGCAGGGCCCACCATACATACCCTCTCATCCTCTGAAGCAAACCGAGCATGTTCATAGATCGTTTCGATCATTGAATCCCTGTCCGCCCTTGATCCCTAATACTAACTTCGTTCTCAACACCCAT
Organism: Zooshikella ganghwensis DSM 15267; assembly: GCF_000428585.1. Lineage (GTDB taxonomy): Bacteria > Pseudomonadota > Gammaproteobacteria > Pseudomonadales > Zooshikellaceae > Zooshikella > Zooshikella ganghwensis. Next base: position 19,009 of record NZ_AUAF01000049.1, read on the forward strand.
TTCATAGCTTTATGAAAGCACTGTCACTGTAAACTCACTATGTGCAGCCAAATCTCAGATCATCGTTGAGTACCCTCTGATCAAGTGACAAGTATTTTGACTGAACATCAATAACATTGAAGAGTCCTGCGTTACTTTATTCACGCACCACTAAAGAGAATATGTTGCATTTCCTATTCACAACCCTATAATGCCCGCAAACCAGATTTTGAGAAAACGATGATTCACTTACATTCACAACAAGGTAATTTATATAGTTGGACGCCGGGGATGATAGATATTTCCCTGGAGAAACTCGTGCGTCCCTATTTTGCCTGCTAAGAATGTGACATCTGGTAGGCAATAAGCCTTCCAGACATCGTTTACTTACAGCATACGAAAACCCGGAAGGCTAAGTTAGCTTTTCGGGTTTTTTTTCGCCCGAAGAAAATAATTTAGAGCTAAAAGCTCAATAGCTACCTCTGTTCCCGTAACATAATACAGTCTATTGAACCTGCGATGGCACACTGATTAGAACAAAGTAAGTAAGCAAGGAAAAAATATTTAGGTGACGTTTAGAACGATTTTTTATAGATGATGAGCTTATTTTAACTGGTAGAGAAATTATGAATAATTGTCATTTTTTCTCCGAGATCCCTTGTCTCAAATATTGCATTTTTTGGCGATAGGAATCCACTCACCCTTAATAAAAAGCACGCTAAAATAAACCATATAACTCAAACGAATATCCACACAAAACCAAATAAAATTCTTACTTGAAATAAAATAATTCGCCAAGTATCGTTTAAAAAGATTCGCAAACACGAGCCAACATATACCCAATACGAAGGGTTTTTAAAATAGCTCGTGTAAAGTGCAATAGATTAATTAATATTTTGCGTATTTATTTTTCAATTGTACTCATGAATTAATATAAATAAATTTCCGAGGGTACACAGAAGAGACGTGGCGACTCTAGCGCGCTGTAAACGCGTGGCGAAAGCTTTGGTGGTTCGACTCCATCTACCCTCACCAATTATTGCCCAGCTAGCCCAATTGGCAGAGGCACCTGACTTAGAATCAGGATGTTCCCAGTTCGAATCTGGGGCTGGGTACCAATTTACGAATGGAGGTTGGCTTAGCGGTTGAGCACCGGACTTTTAATCCGGCATAGATGGGTTCAATTCCCATACCTCCAACCATTTAATGAAAGATTTGCTCAGCGGGTAATGCTCTGATGTTTCAAGCCTGATCATTGCGGAGCTGATAGCCCTAAGCATTTTCAAAGGAGGAAAATACCGTGCGGGTAGCTGTGAGTAAGCGCGGTAATTATAACGCTGATATATACTGCAATGATGGTAATTCCGCAAAAAAAATATTAAATGAACATAGCGTTTCTATTCTGGCAATTGATTTTTACTTAAATGGCCGACATAACGGCAAGGTTATTTTAGAGTGGGCCAGAGAAAAAAATTTACTTCCACGGTTTGTGGTGATAACAGAAAGTGATCGTGATAAACGCGTCTTGTTAGCTTTAACATTAACAAGGAGCGGCTATCGTACAGCAGATGGTACAACATTTATTAAAGGACATTGATAACGGTACCCTTCGTGAAGGGTATAGATAAAGAGTAATTAACATGGGCAGAGTATTACGACTAGATCTTTCAGGCACACCTACTTCTTGGCTTTCTTGCGAAGATGCTGCAGTGCTTTATGTAAAAGATTTGGTCAAATGGGAACTGGGTAAAAAAAATCTGATTTTATTGGGCGGTTTTAACCGTATAAGCGGTGAACAGTCTTTTTTAGAGATCAGTCCAGTTATTGCAACAAGAGGTGATATACACCACCGACGTCGTACAGCAGGGTTTAACAATCAAATGCTGTTTCGTCGAGATAACTACCAATGCATGTATTGTGGTACTCAACACACTCACGCGGAATTAACGCGAGATCATGTTATACCACGATCAAAAGGTGGTCCGGATATCTGGGAAAATGTTGTAGCAGCCTGCCGGCGATGCAACCAGTTCAAAGCAGACCGAACACCTGAAGCAGCTGGTATGGCATTGTTGGCAGTACCATTTCGGCCCAATGTTTTTGAGTCAATGTTCCTTGCACAACATACGGTACTTGCAGACCAAATGGAATATTTGGAAAAGCAATTTACGGGTAACCGGGATTGGAAAGCCGCTTAAATGGCGGCTTCATCTGGAACATAGATAGTATGGATATTAAAAGGAAAGTATTGGGGTAATTAGACATGAATACCCCCAATAAGGAAGTAGTATGCGTAAACTAGTTACAGTAAGAAAGGTGGATGCAATTTCATCCATACCCGATGCAGATGCCATTGAATGTGCAACGGTTGAAGGTTGGACTGTCGTTGTCAAAAAAAATGAATTCTCTGTTAATGATCCATGTGTATTCTTTGAAATTGATTCATTTTTACCAATAGAAGATGAGCGTTTTGCATTTCTTGCAAAAAATAAAATTACTTGGCAAGAGAAGGAAGGTATTCGCTTAAGAACGATGAAATTACGAGGGCAACTCTCTCAAGGATTAATTTTGCCATTAACGGTATTTCCAGAAATTATGCTGCAAATTGATGGTGCTGAATTATCTGATATTCGAGATCGAGACTTCAGTGGACTACTCAATATTGAAAAATGGGAAGCACCTATTCCTGCATGTTTGTCTGGAGAAGTACATGGTGGATTTCCAAGCTTCATTCGTAAAACTGATCAAGAGCGTATTCAAAACTTGCCTGATGTTTGGGTGAGTGAGTTGAACAGTTTATTTGAAGTTACAGTCAAACTTGACGGGTCCAGTATGACTGTTTTTCACAACGATAGTGAAATAGGTGTTTGTGGCCGTAACTGGTGGCTAACAGAAACACCAGGAAACTCTCTATGGAAAGTGGCACGAGCTTCAAGATTAATTGATTCTCTGAGCCTTTTAGGTAAAAACATTGCGCTGCAAGGTGAACTTATTGGCGAAGGAATTCAAGGAAATCCTGAGAAACTCACAGGCCAAGCATTCTATTTGTATGATATCTACGATATCGATGCACAGTGCTATCTTGGTCATCATGACCGCCATGCGGTTGTTAATGAATTACGCTCATATGGTGGACAGCTGGAACACGTACCTCATGTTACTGTTGATAAACTCACAAATATTGGCAGTGATTTGGAAACATTACTGGCTATTGCTGATGGGCCATCATTAAACCCAAAAACACGACGAGAAGGTTTGGTGTTTAAAGAAGTAAATGGACGACTTTCATTTAAAGTCATCTCAAACTATTACCTTCTAAAACACAGTTACAAATAGATATAGGGCTAACCTTAGCCCCATACCTAACAAATACCATAATTATTTAATTTGATAGATTACTATCTAATTAAATACTTAACTTTAAAACTTAAAAGATCTAGTTCTGCGCTTGCAGGACATAGATAAAAAATAAATTATTATATTTAAATAAGTTATCAATGTTTTTTAGATAGTTTTTAAGAGTTGGCCCACGATGTGCAATATCATGGGCGAGGCTATGATTGATCTTCCTTCTATACTCTCTTTCCATGAAACTAGATCATTCGCTCTCCTCACTTTAATAGGCTATGGCAAACGCTTCCTTCTAACTGCCCTAAAGGCAGTCGACTTAGGATCGACCTGTTTAGCGTTGCTGCTCTCTTATTAATTTTTTAGGAACTCATTATGGATACACATAAAATTAAAATCAGCTTAACTAAGCTAAACGGATTGGTTGTCGATTCAGGCAATGATAACAATCAAAATTACGCAGCAGTATTAACCCTCAATGCGGAAATGATGCAATTAGGGTTTGTAATGACTAAGGCTTTGTTTGAAGCCTTAGAAAAATCTCCATTAGCATTAATTAAAACGCTTCACGAAAAAATGCTTGGTTATTTAAAAGCAATGACTGGTAGTGATGTAACGCATCGGCCTATGTATCCAAATTTCCCAGAGCAGGTCATAAACACCTCCTCTATTGAGCTATATTTTAATGCTCTATGTCATTACTGGACATACGGCCAATGGCTGCCTGAATATAAGTCACTATCTCGTTCCTCTGCATTTGAAGCGATAAAGTATCGTGAAATTGACGTTGTTACTGAAACCAGTTTTAGAAATATATTCACAACGTTAGTTGCATCTGCAGACTCATTATCTGATGAAGACAAAGGAATAATCAGCTGGTTTATCCGTCATTACGATAACCTTCAATACCCAGATGATATTCCATTTGCAGAAAACAAATGTGTGATTATCGCAGAATTAATGCAGCAGGAAAAACCTATTTTTCATTTAGTTAAAACTGCAACAGATGTATTACGTGTGGCCACTTATTTATCGGAAGGCGATGTTTCACTGGCAACAAATACCAAGTTTAAATCGCTGCCTCGTAAATACCGAAAGTTACTTGTAAGAGCGCTTGAAAAAGTCATTAATGAGGAAGATATTGGTCGTCACCGAAACAAGTGGGTGCGGTTATTTCATGGTTTACATGTTGGTGAACTGTCTAATCACGTTAATGCCATCGCGAAAAAAGCACGCAATAATGAAACGCTGGCAAGCTTCTACAGTAAACTGGAAGCATTAATCAAAGTCAATGATTTCAAATCTGTTGTTGATTTATTACGTCAGCGCCCAGGTGAGTTTGGCCGACGCCTTGATCAGACATTACGAATGACTGAAAACTGTGAAGATCAAATTCTTGTAGCGAATGCATTCTTGGATATTGCCGATAAAATACCAACAAGAAACTTACTGCAGCTGCTAGGACATATTGGTAGACGAGCCTCAGATGTTGATAAACGTGTGATATTTCCAAAAGGTAACGTGCAAAAAGCAGTATTGGTGAATGCGCCTCTTGAAGCATTGGGCAAGTCCATTGTATTGCTTCTTAAAAAAGGCATTGAGTCTCGCCTAATTGAGCGTTTTTCGAAAAAAACTTCATTAGGTAATGTTTGGATAGATCCAGAGCTTATGCATTGCCCTGTTCCTTCACAGCAACGCAGTGCAGCTGAAGGTTTATTTAATGTTGCAAGAGGCACTCGTTTACCGATTGGTGATAAAAGCACATTGCGATTTTTTATTTATTGGGTTGGGCTTGATATCGACTTAAGTGCATCATTTCATGATGAGCAGTTTCAGTTAATCGAGTATGTAAGCTATACCAATTTAAAATCGCAAAAGTACAAAGCCTATCATAGTGGCGACATTACTCGTGCTACCAATGGTGCCAGTGAATTTATTGATATTGATATCAACAGTGCTTGCCAGTGTGGTGCTCGCTATGTGGTCATGAATGTACTTGTATTTAACGGTCCTACCTTTGAGCAGCACGAGACTTGTTATGCAGGCTGGATGACGCGCTCAAAGCCTAATAGCAATGAAGTCTACGATCCTAAAACGGTTGAACAAAAAATTGATGTACGCACCGCATCACGCAATGTGATCCCTGTTGTATTCGATTTACTGGAACGCAAAGCGATTTGGGTCGATATTGCTATGAAAGGGCATAGATTTTATGGTGGCAATAATATTGAATCCAACTACGCATCAATCGAAGAAAAGCTTGAAGCTGTGATCACTATGAGTCATAAGTTATCCTTGTATGACTTATTTTCATTGCATACCAAAGCGCGTGGCGCCAGGGTTAAACACCGTGATGAAGCTGATACGGTGTTTTCATTGGATGAAGGCGTTACACCGTTTCACATCAATGATATTAATGCAGACTATATCGATTGATAACAGCGAGGTGAGATTTCACCTCGCGATCAGCTTTTCTTACTAGTATGTTCTATTGTTTGTTAGCAAAATCAGTAACAATATAAACATCAGTAGCCACTAAACATACAATACGCGATGTCAACACCAATACTCAACTCGACTGAGCAGTGGGAAGAAGAACTGCAAGCCTTGGTAAAAAGCCATTTTACAGCAGCACAAGAGCGTGTTGATAAAGTTTATGCAGAGCACTTTGCCTCCTTACGCCGTGTGCTTCACCGCCACTGGCAGCATCGCAAAGATATCCCTCGCGACCTTGCTACGATTCCCAGAGCCACATGGCGTCTTGCTAAACGGTTAGCGGGAAAACACATCGAAAAACCATTATCTCTAAGCCAGAAAGAAATAGAAATTAGTCAAATACTGATTAATGAACTGCTTGATTTACCTTCGCTTGAACAAACAATCATAACCCACATCACCAAACACCCAGATGTTAACCCCGAAGATTGGCTGGAAATAAAACAGATCATTGACACCTATACACCAGAACAGGCCCAACAACATCTACAGCAAGCACTCAGCCGATTAACAATAACACATGAAGGTAGCCGGGATATGGCTATCTTTTTTACCTTAGGGCTAATCGGTCGTTCTTTCAGCGATAAGCTGGTCTTCGGCAGTGCTTTAGGTATCGGTTCTGCAGCAGCGACGAGTCTTTATATCAGTCAACAGTCGTATTGGGGGGCGTTATGGGCAAAATGGGCTGGTGTACCAACCTGGATATCAGTCGGTGGTGCTGTCAGTGGCGCTCTGGTGTTACTAGCAGCAACGCCACTCATCGCACCATTAACTGAGTATGGTGTAAATAAATTTCGCGCTAAAAAATTCCTACACGAAGTGATTACTCGTGTAGAAAACAGCATCCTGCAAACTAAACCTGATGCCACCAGTATTATTGCTCACATTGGAACCTTTATACAACTACTGCCGGATTTACTTACAGCCTTACGGGCAATTCGTTAAATTAGTATAAATAATAAGCGTGTTGTATACACACTGTATCAATGCCAAAAAAAGGTTGGATGACGAGCATTGAACTATTTGTCACAAAAAGGCTGCAACTAAGCCTTCGATAAGGAATTCTTTGCCTGTTCGAAGACTGTTATTCAGACTTTGGGCAAAGAAACGTTAGAAGGAAGGTTTTTGTGTAAGCTACTCTATAATTGTTATATGGTTTTGATCTGAAAAAAATGTATATTTTAATGAATTTTTTTTGTTTCGACTTTATTTCGTTTATCCAATGAACGCAGTCCGCCAATACCCAGCATACCTGTAATGATGGCGAATAATGGACCCCGGTCAAATACAGGTGGCGTTGTGTAAGTACAAACGTCTGCAGTGATTTGCATATCAATATGGCAAGGAATCCAACCCTGAGCTTGTCCTAAGGCCCACCCCCATACCATCATTGGATAAAATATAAATTGATAGGCTAAAGCGATTCCCCCCACCCAACCAATAAAAGGTCGCCATCCTGCCACAAAAACACTTTGGTGTTGTGCCTCAGTCATGTTAATTTTAGTTTGTGCTTGAATTAAATCAGCTTTTATTTTTTTATCTTCATTGGCAATTTTTAACCGCTCTTCATCAGAGGTAAATAAGTCATCTGCCAACTCACCAATTTGTTTTATGATTGCTGTTGTCCCTAAAAGTTTCATAAGACAACTGCTAATGCTCGATTTAACCAACCCAATAAAAACTTCTCTTGGCTTTTATCTTTTTTAACTATTTCGCGATAGCGTGCTACTTTTGCTAAGGCATATTTATTCACAAATAACTCTTCTTCGGCATGATTAAGATGGCAAAGTGTTTGCTGACCAAGAATACCATCAGGAGTTGTGCTCACAACAACCTGAGCAAGCTTAACTGCAGTTTTAATTCCTGAATTTACTGAAAAGTCAAAAATAGATGTTGCAATTTGTTGATTATGTATTTCATCTCCTTTCATTTTTTGCCAAAAAGCCTGTTGATAGAAAGTATAAACCATTTCTGTCAGCTTAGCGTTATTCATATCATTTTTATCAAGAATAGCCCAACCGCTCCAATAAGGATGAAATTTACGAGAAATACCGGCGTACGTTTGCCCGCCTTTATCACCTGACACACAGTGATTAATATACCCTCCCTCATTGCGAATCATGGTATCAAATGCAGGGTTAAAATCAGCCATACTATTTAGCTCCTCTATTTAAACTGACTATATACACAAAGTTAAAACAAATCAGTAAAAGACTATTATCATGATTAAGTTTGCTTAGGCATTTATTGTTATCTGTTAAATAATTGGTTTAATTATTTTTTATAGCGGCAAGCAGCACCATTTTGAGCGCAAATAAAGCACGTTGCAATTACCCAACTCCATCAGGGCTTTTTTAATATTCTTAATGCCAATCGGGATAGGACAACTTAAGTCGTTGCTGCTCACGAGTCACGTCAACCAGCGCATCATTGAATGCTGAAACCTGTTTATAATCAGGATTAATTAGGGGGCTATTGTCTTGCGCTGGAAGCTTATCAATATCTTCGGCTTGTGATGAAAGCGTATCTTGGTCTGAAGTACTGTCTTGTTCGTGATTTATATCGTCATCCGCTGCATCAACCTCTGACTTATCTGAGTCCGCTTCAGCATTTAATTCAGTATTATTATGTACCTGTTCGCGCTCTTTTTCCTGCTCCCGTTGCAGCGAATCCAGTTTATCCACCCATTTCTGACGGTCTTCATATTCCCATTCAGGATCTGCGCCACCCAAAGAAAATAGTGCCTGTTTTAAAATATAAAGTAATCTCGTCAATAAGCCAGTATCAGCAGATAACATCACCTTATTTTTTTCTAAGGCGTCATCTACTGCTTTAATCGCATCATGCAATTGTTGTTCTGTCATTTTTTCCGGTGGCGTTTCACTAATGGCTTTTAACGCACCTTGAACAGCAACCCCTCCGATTGGCCCTTCCGTCTGTTGCTGACGAGCAATGTGTGCTTCGGCTTCTTTTACATCTTCAATTGCGGATTTTACTCGATTTATTTTTGCCGCCCTTTCAGGGGAATTGGTTTCATCTTTAGGTTCGTTATCTGAAGTATTATTGGATTTAGATTGGATTAAATCTAATAATTCTTCTTTATTGGTTATCTCCTGCTTAAACTCCACTCCCGCCAGATCAAAAAGAGCTTTTTTAAGCGCAAACAACATACGCTGTAATAAAGATCCTCCTTCTGGTGCCAGAGTTTTGCCCTCTGCTATGGCTTTTTCAACATCGTCCAATGCCTTAGCCATGCCCTCTGCATCTAAATTATCCGCATCAATACGTTTAACGGTTTTTAACGTTTCGTTATTAGGGTCAGCCGTGGGTTCACCCCGCTGTTGACGGTTATACGCGACTTGCTGTTGAGCTTGCCGAACACCTTCAACGGCTTTAGCAACCTCTACTTGTTTTTGCTTTGCCATTTCTCCAGTTGGTAACTCAGCATTGCTTGTTTCTGAATCACCAGACTCTTTTTTTCGTTTTTGATCAACTAAGTCTTCCAGCTCTCCTTTATTTTTAATAGAGAGACTTCCACCACCTAATTCTATTAATGCTTTTTTTAATACGGCCAATGCTCTCGCTAAAATACCGGCATCTGCCGGCAATAAAATTTTCCCATCGCCGATGGCGGCATCCACACCATCAATGGCTTTTTGTAATTCATCCGCTGACATTTCCACAGGCTTTTTACGCGCCAGCTTTGTAGCACTGGATGTGGCCGATGCAATGGCAGCACCACCGACCTTTGCAACCGTTTTCGGTAGAGCGGCATCTGCCTGTGCCTCGTTTAATGCTTTAGATGCTTTTTTTAATCTATGTTGCGATTGGGTATCTAACTCTGAAGCTTCATCTGATTTTTCATCGTTTTCTCCACTGTCATTTTGATCCTTAATGCCAAAAGCCTTCTCATTAGCGTTTTTTCTCTTCTTTTTTTGTTTAGACATTTTTTTCTTGGCTGCTGACAGAATCATAGATAGTCCTTTGAATAAGGTTTGTAATTAGACACCATGTGTAAATAGATTTTTTTAGGTAAAAAAACCAGCTTACACTGGTTTTTAAAGTGTTTTTTTAATGCTTTTGAATAAAAAACTAATACAGTTACTAGGGCCTAGGCCAGCGCAAGCAATAACTGTTTTAAATCTTTACGCAGTTTCTTACTCCCCACCAACCTCTGGCGAAGGTTTCGTATACTGGAGCTTGCACTGGCATAGGACTTCAACTTAAAGGCTGACGCAATCGCAGATAGAGTATGCCCTCCCTGCTCTTGCGCCAAGAACATAGCCATTGCTCGGCCGGGATGACTTACATTCCTGCCACGTACAACTTCGTAAAGCGTGTTAGGCGGCACTTGATAATAACTAGCGACCACAGCCACTATCTCAGTGATCGATTTTCGACTTTGGTGTTTTCGAATATCTGGCACATCAATGCTCTCTTCCATGCCTGCCAGTACTCGACTCTGAAAATCTTTATCTCCCAAAATAAGGGATAACCCCTTTTTGCTGTAGAATTTTTTTAATTCATTATCCACACCCGCCTCGACAAATGCTTTATATCGAGCCCGCTGATTCTTGGTTCCTCGACCACCCAATATGTCCGTTTGAATCAACCAGTCAGGTCCTTTCACTTTTCCGATAAAAGCTGGATAACTGGACCAACGATACTGCGATATCTGCTTAACCAGCTTAGCATCCAGCGGATTTAGGTGAATGTAACGAGACAAGTGTATCCAATACGCATCAGCATCTACGACTATCGCTTTATATCGCCCACGAAATAGTGCTCCATCTTTCTTCTGGGTTCGATTAAAGTACTGTGTATAGACACCATTTATATGCCGCATAATGCGCTGAAGATTGCCCTCAGGCGTTCGGATCATAAGGTGATAATGGTTGCTCATCAAACAATAAGCATGGATTTCAGCGCCAAAGCGAAAACTCACGTCCCCTAACAATGACAAAAAATAATTTCGCTGTTCATCCGTGAAGAATATTGTTTTCCGCCCAGTACCACGATTCATTACATGGTACCAGGCACCTTCGAACTCTATACGTAATGGTCTGCTCATCATGCAAGTTTAGTAAACCTAACTATTTATTACTAGACTTGACCCCTTTTCACTTTCGCTGTTCATCCGTCAAGAATATTGTTTTCCGCCCAGCACCGCGATTCATTACATGGTACCAGGCACCTTCGAACTTTATACGTAATGGTCTGCTCATCATGCAAGTTTAGTAAACCTAACTATTTATTGCTAGACTTGACCCCTTTTTTCCTCGTTCCTCCTCTACCCTGCAGGGCAGCCAAATTCCGACGATTTTTGCCACCAGTATACGAAGTATCCCTCACGCTCCGAGCCTTTTCTCTTGCTGTTCTAAATGCGTCCTGAGCATCCCGTATGCTTGCATCTTCAGGCACTTTAGGCACAGCCCCAAGAAGACCATCCTGAATACCTTTCCCAATAAGACTAAGCCCGAGAGCTGATCCTCGGCTCACAAAGTCAAAGTCATCTCGGGCTTGCTCAAGTATCCGCTGTTGGCTTTGCAATTCTGTTCTGGCTCGGGTTATATCCGTATCTAATAACTCCATTTTTTCTTCTGCCTCCTTCAATGCAGCCCTCGCTTCACTGAGTTTAATATTGGCCAACTCTTTATCCGTTGCTTTCACTGCTTCGTCACTATCCAGTTTTTCTACATCTTGAAGAAGTTTTTCTACAGCCTCACTCAGTTCATCTATCCTCATGGTTGTCGCCACACCCTCCTCATACTTTCTATCATAATCACTAAGTGTGAGTTGAAAGTCTTTGTTTTTATTTATCAACGTATCGTATGATGCATTTAACTTTTGCCTTTCTTCATTATCCTCAGTTTTTCCTGCTCGTGCTAACGTTGCAGCTTCCTGCCCGACATTCTCCAACCTTGTAGTTTCCTGAGTGGTAAGCGTAATTAGTTCTGACACCCCGTTGTCAACAGCAATTGAATTTTGACCCACTTTTCTGGTAATCCAGCAATTTAAAACTGACCCACCCTACGTTTGGTTTCGTTAATTGGTTATTGTTACGTTGGTATTCATTTCAGGTGTAATACCAGCCATCTTTTTTCCCCTTAATCGGTAACTATGGCCGCTAATTTGAACTATATGTGCGTGATGTAAAAGACGATCTAAAAGGGCTGCAGTGAGTGTTTGGTCATTGGCAAAGGCTCCTGACCATTGCGAGAAGGGTAAGTTGCTGGTCACGATGATACTGCCATATTCATAGCGTTTAG
>NZ_AUAF01000050.1 GCF_000428585.1 Zooshikella ganghwensis DSM 15267
GCTGTTTAATTATCCTGATGACATACGCAAAGCGATTTATACAACGAATGCCATTGAATCACTCAACAGCGTCATCCGAAAAGCGATTAAAAAGCGTAAATTGTTTCCAACGGATGATGCGGCAAGAAAAGTTATTTTCTTAGCGATTCAGGATGCATCAAAAAAGTGGACAATGCCGATTCGAAATTGGAAAGCGGCGTTAAATCGATTTATGATTGAGTTTGAGGATCGACTTAGACCCTATATTTAAAACTGGGCGGATACACAGAAATATTTACAGGGTCAATCTAGGGGCTTCTTTATTTGAAGGCCCCTTAAAAGTATATTATTTTTGCTTTCTTAAAAAAGCTTTTATTAGAGTCACTTATTATTAAAAGCTATACTTATCACGTACTTGAGCTATCTTGGCCTGCAACTCATCCGATATTTCTTCTATCCTTACTTTGTTAAGAATATTAGTTAATACTCTTTTCTCGTCATCATCAACAACTCCGTCACGGAGGGCGATAGTCATTAGCTGATCAAATTCGTTGGCATTTAACTTGCCATCACTTGCAAAAATATTTACCGCGTAGGTTGCCAACTTGATATAGTCGTGTGTTGTTGTATTCATAAAATTTATTCCTGTAATTTTTTCTTGGTAGGTGTTTGCTTATATAATAGCCAGGCCATGAGTCCACCACTTAACAGTCCTGCTAAGTGGCCTTCCCAAGAAACCTGTTGTGTATTGGGAAAAAGTCCGAAGATTAAACCGCTATAGGTGATGACGACAATAAGTGCGATGATAAGTGAAATGGGACTTCGATCAAACCAGGCTCGGCTGACAAGAAAACCAAAGTAACCATAAATCAGTACACTTGCTCCTATATGAATGGCTGTGCGACCAAACAGCCAGACAACGATACCGGATGCAATACTAATAAATAGTGTGGTTAAAAAGAAGTAATTGCTTCCACGTACAGCCACTAACAATCCTAAAATGGTGAAAGGAATACTATTGGTGAGTAAGTGGTCAAAACTACCATGTAAAAAACTCCAATAAAATATTGCAGTAAAGTGGCTTATGCTACGAGGAACTAGCCCAAACTGATTGAGCTGGTAACCTAGTAGAAGGTTGACTAAATGAATTAGCCACATAAAACTTAAAAGACCTATTACACTTTTCCAGCAGGAAATATTAGTAACCTTTGAATTAAGCATAGTGAATAATATTTTATTGACGGTCCAAAATGGCTTTAAATTGAGCTGATAACTCGTTAACTTTGCGCAATATATTTTGATCAAGTCCAATTTTATGATTCATGGTTGTAACGACAGGCATGAGTGAAGACTCTACTGTGTTTGCAAGGGCACTTAGTGATTGCTCCAGCACAGGGCTTGGCTGGTTAACAACATTGATAGAAAAATCCATGGTTTCAAGGTTTTTCTGGATCTGTTGGCAGGCATCACTTAACGCAGTAATATGTTGTAGACCATGACTACTTTCTACCAGACTTTCACCGATCATTGTCATTGCTTTACTGATATTACCCAGTTGATGCTGAAGCATTTTACTTGCTGCGAGAGACTGTTTCTGTTGTTGTCCCAGAGTCTGGTGTACTGTTTGCTGAAAACCAGTAAGGTGCTCTGACCAGGCTTGTGCCGATGTTGACTGGCTTAAGCTTTTTTCGATACCGGTTAAACCTTGGTTTAAGCTAGCAATTTGAAAAGCAATTTTAGTCAGTGTATCTTGTTCATCGCCGCCAAGGGCAATTCGTTTAGTGAACTCATCTTTGATTTTTTGCCAGCGAGTAGTCTCGTCGTCATTCAAAAACTGCATTATTTCTTTAAGCTTAAGTAGGTTTTCCTCTGCACCAAAAGTTAATGTTTGAGCTTCTCCTACATAGTGGTCAAGTATCAGGTTGTTTAACTCCTCACCATTCATAATGGCAACTACTTTTTCAGCCATTTTATTCATATTTCGGTAACTTCCTTGTAGTTTAAAAGGAGGCTCTGTTCTGTAAGCATCTGCTGTAGCAGCAGATTTTATGTAAGCTTGATTAACTTTAAGGACAAATTTTTGAATATGGAGAAGCTTTCGTAAAACACTTAATATTTCTTCAAGTTCAGCACCTGAATAGTCGTACTCTAACTGTCCATTTGCTGATTGTTTACCTTTAGCCATATCAATAAGATGATAAACGTCAGATAAACTACGAGTGGCTAATGGAGACAATACAGCGTTTGAGGTTAAACTGTTTTCAATGTAGCTTAATTCAAACGTTTCTTCTGAACCGCTGAGTATATCCCCTAGATTATAAATATCGGCACGGTTTGCGAGCATATCAGGTATTTTAAAGACCTCACCTGATTCTGTATAAGGGTTTCCAGCCATTGCGATGCAGAATTTTTTGCCTCTTAAATCATAGGTTTTGGTTTCACCATCCCAAACACCTTCTACCCGTCGCGTACCATCACACAGAGAAATAAATTTTTGTAAAAATTCAGGGTGTGTATGCTGTATATCATCTAAATACAACATGACATTATTGCCCATTTCAAAACTCAAGTTTAATTTTATAAGCTCTTGCTTTGCAGTTGCATTCGGGACTTCTTCAGGGTCAAGAGAAATGACTTGATGACCTAACGAGGGACAGTTCACTTTAACAAAGATGAGTCCCAAGCGGTTGGCGATATACTCCATTAATGTTGTTTTACCATAACCAGGAGGTGAAATAAGCAGTAATAGACCCATTAAGTCAGAGCGCTTCTGGTCACCTGCTGCTCCCATTTGTTTAGCTAAATTATCACCAATGATTTTAAAATAGACATCATTGATCAGTTTGTTTCGGACGAAGGAGGTGAGTGGCTTGGGGGTGAAATCATCAAGGCGTAATCGTTTACGCTCTTGCTCAAGGAGCTTATGCTTTATGCTGACAAGCTTTTCAAAGTTAACAGTGTCTGTTTGGGTAAAATACTGTAGACGGTTATTGAACTCAGCTAAAGAAAAGGGTAGCTCTCCCTGTTGAATTCGTGGATGATCTCCTAGCATACCTGAAATACTATTACTTTCGGGGAGTGATAGGGTTTTGAGAGACAGCTTTTTATTGGTTAAGATGACTGTCACTGCATCAGCAATAACAGTGTCACGTATACTCTCAGGTATATCTTTTGTTAATGCACTTAACCAATGATAAAGCAATTCCCATTGAGCTTGAAAATTATCACTTAATTCAATTAGTGTTTTTTCAAAAGCAGCATAATAATTCAAGTCATGAAGGGTCTTATCAAGCTGCTCTGCTAGTTGTTGTCCTTGGACACTAATCATAAACTGAGTAGAGGATACGGCTAACACGTCAACAAGGTATTTAGCGGTACTTGTTAAATCGATAGATGTATTAGGTGATTTGTCTTGATAGAATGCCTTTAAATTTTCCTCCAGCTCATGAACCAGGGCATTTAGCGCTTTACTTTCTCCCATCTTATTAGCCAGTATCAGGGCACCTAGAGCTTTACCTGATAGCATATTAACTTGTGAAGAGTTGCTTTGAATCGATAACCAAAAGTATGCAGCACAACATCTTGATAGCCCTGCATATTTTAATAAACCTTGTGTCTCTAAAGCGGTTAAATACACTGTTAGTATTTTAGCACAATCATGATCATGAATACCTTTTTGATAACCTTCTTGATAACGAGGTGTCATATATTCACGAATAGCTTTTATTAGTTGCTCATTATCATATTTTAGTTCTTGTAGCTTTGCTACTGACCAGCCTTGTTCAAAATTTTCAGCTGACTGGATAATCTGATAAGCTAAATATTCAGCTCGATAAACAAATTGATTTTCAGACGAAATGGTTTGATTCCAATAGTCTTTTAAGCTTTCAAGTGCTTCATGAGCAATAGGCTGGTAAAAATTTGTACCATTTAAGTGTAGATAAAGTTGACTATTTTTATGTATTAAACCAGTATCAAGCTGTTGTGTATTGACATTAAATAAATGCTTTCCGAGCTTTAATGTTTTACCTTGATCAGAGTATATTTCTGATTTATCTCGTAATGACTTGACTGCTTGATCTTTTATGCCTTTTAGTTGGGAGTGAAGGTCATCAGCTTTAACACTTTCTGTTAAGTTGATAAGCTGGTCTGAAAACGATTTAATTTTCAGCACCATGGCATCAGACGCAAAATAGGTATTAAGGTCTTCCACGGTAGTAAAACTTTGGCTGCGTCGTTCGATGCTTTTTAATACGCGTACTGCTGAATCATATAGATGTTGGGCTCGGCGTTGTCGCTCATCAAGCAGTGTTTGTTTAAGATTCTGGAATGTGTCGTATAACTCTTCACGCTTATTGAGAATTTCACCAAGATACTGTTCGTTTTCTGCAAACTGGCTTTCAATTTCTTCAAGCTGGATTGTTAGCTTCGTAAGCTCTTCATCGCAGCGTTCAGGCGTATCACTGACGCTGACTGCATTAGTAATACTAAGAGAAAATAGTTTAAACTGAGCGCCAAATTCGGCTACAGACTCTGTTGCTTTAATAGCTTTTAGTTTGTTCCGAGATTTAGCTTTTACCTGGTTTACCTGAGCATAAATTTCTGCCACTTTCTCCAGAATAATTGTCCTTTCTGGAGCCTCTTCAACTTCGAGTGTAGATAGAATATTGGTAAGTAAATCAAGACCTTCTGCTGTTTGTTCAACTTCATTCTGAATAGCCTTGAGTGACTTTGAATCTTCTGCTGTTGTAATTGACTCTTCAAATGTTTTGAGTTTTTGTTGGTAAGGGATTAGGGCTTCATCTTTACTAATGAAAGCAATTGTTTGCTGACTTATTTTGTCAATTATTTCATCTGTTTTTTTGTTGAGTTCTGCTAATCGTTCTTCGTTGATATAACGTGTATCTTGCAGAGTAAGAAGATGACCTTTTTGTTTTTTAAAGTCGTTTAAAGCAGTTACAAACTGTTCAGGGCTATCCCAGCGCTCAGGGGTTAGTCCACCTAACAATGTTTTTTGTTGCTGTTCTGCTTTGTTTAATGCATCTTCTGCTCGATGCTGTAAGTGTTGTACTTTTTTGAACTCATCAAGTACTAACTCTGCATTTTTGACAATTTCTTTGACAGATGGGGCCAGATCGCCCACCTCACTTTGATCTAACCAATAATAATTATCAAATAATGTATTGCATTGGTTTATGAGGGATGTATAAACTTGCGTACTTGGTTGTAGCTGTAGAATAGCTTTACTAATACTGTATAAGTCAGAAATTGCTCGCACAAGCTCAGCGTTACCTAACGTTGCAAATAAGCCTGTAGCTGTTTCTTGAGCACTGGCAAAGTCATCACTGACAAATGGCGTTTGCCAGATTTGCATAGGGTGAATATGTGTTGGTTCTTCACCACTATCTGAGAAAATAATCATTTTCCCATCAGGATATAAAGCGTAACCATGCCCTTCAATGGGGTTAGTTAACGTCTTGGTAATAAGGTTGTAAGCACATAACACTAAGCGCCCTGCAACAGGTTCATAATATACATAAAGTATATCTTCACCATTAGGTGATTTAATTGTACGTTTATAAACAAGATTTTCTGTGTTAATTGTTGAAAATGTTTTGTGCTCACCTGTAGTAAGATAATATCCCCCAGGATAAATTATTCCGTGATTTTCTGGTAACTGTTGGCATGAGTTGCCTAACTCATCTATCCGTGTGACAGTATTCAGAAGGGTATTAAATACTAAATACCGATACGATTCTTCACGATAAGGTTTTACTTTGAGTAAAATTAGATTAAACAAATCTGCATAGTAGATTTCTGCATCATCCAGTGATTGGTGCAAATCATCTACAGGTTCACTATATATACCTTGTCCATCAGTGGTGTTATTTTCAACTTTAACGGTAAGGTCACCATTAATCGTTTCAATAAACACCTTGTCAAGTATATTGATATGTGAATGCTTACCGAGTACATGATTATCTCGAGTTGTAGGCGTCCACTCAAAATCATGAGTAGCAGGCAGGGTAATATCACGTTCACCACGATTATCAATATAGCTAGGATTAGTACTATCCAAAGACCAGCGAAAGACACGAATATCACCTACTTTTTGTCCAATTTGGAATGCGGCAAGTAGCATATTGTTGGTGGCACGGAGCTGAATCAGCTTAGCATGTTTATAATATGTGTAGAGTTCTTTAAAATCGTCTAAAAACTTTTGGTCGTAAAGAAAACTTTTTTTTAATTCAATTGGAGTAATTTGTAACTCATTGGGGCCATCCTCAGAAAGTTGGTAAAGTGCAAAAACATCACTAATAGCATGTTCTTTTTTTAGCCCCATAAAAACATTAAAACCAAAAAGTAACTGGTTGCCTATTCTGACAATATCGCGTGCAACACAGTTATTCTCTGTTCTTGTTCGAACACGGTTTATGATTGAGATTTCTGTTTTGCCAAAGGCTGCAATACGTAGTTCATTTAACTGGGAAATTCTTTCATTAAGGGCTGATGCCTGCTGATGGAGCCGTGTTTTTAAAACTTCGTAGGCACCTTCTTGATGGACAGCTTGTTCCAGTACTTGTTCTGTATTATTCGTCACGGCTACAACCTCTTACTAAAACAGCTAAAGAAATCATCAATGTGTATACCCAGTTTGTTGAAGATAAAATGACTATTGTTTACATATAAAAGTGATGTGTCGGGTAATGATCGCTAGCTGAGTTTGGCATTCTGTTAATTTTGGGGTGGTTGAACTCATTAACTACTGTCTTCGTAGTGATGTGCAATTTGACTGTTTATTCAGCTTCACTTTGAAATATTGCTTTCCAAAACTTGTCGTTGACGAAGACATCAATGCTGGCCAAAATGCCGCCAGCATTGAGTAAAGCATTGTTAGCTTTTGTAGTTATCAAGCTTTTTCATCTTTGGCAGAGACTTGATCTATGGTATTCACGGATGCGTCCCCATTAGATTTACCCATAAATTGACTAAGCATGGTGGCAATAGATTGTAAAGTAACTGACTTATCAACAGCGCCATCAATAGCTTTTCCAACCGACAGGGCACTGGCAAATCGATCAAAGTATTGTCCATCACCACTGACAATATCGATGTTGGCTTGTTTTAAAGCTTCTGCCAGTACTTTTGCTTGCTCATGTGCAATTTCTTTATTGGCGGCAATAGATGACATATTTTCAGCATGTGAAGTATCCAGTTTCATACGGAACTCTTCATGTTCTCTGGCCACTTCGCTGATTTCACCCATAGCTGCAAATTTCTCACGTAAGCCATCAGCTTCAGCTTTAAATCGTTCTTTAATAGCTTCAGCCTCTGCAAGCCCTTGTTTTTCAATCGCTTCTGCTTCAGCAATTTTGACCTTAATATCCACCAAGGCCTGTTTCTCTTGACTAAGAGCGTCAGCTTCTTTAACCCGGACTTCAGCCATACCCAGCTGTTCTTTTCCTTGCGCTTCAGCTTGCATTTTTTCTGCAGACGCTTTGGCTTCTGCCAAGCCTTTTTGCTCAATACCCAAGGCTTCTGCGCGCATTTTTTCCTGCAAGACTTTCGCTTGTGCTAAGCCTTGTTTTTCATAACTGATAGCTTGAGCTTCATCAATCTCAGCTTTTGCTAATCCTGGTGCAGCTTGTTCGGCTTTAACACCTTCAGCAATGCGAATCTTGGCAGCTGCTTCTTTTTCAGACGTTTCAAGCTCGGCTTGAGCAATAGTCAACATTTCTTTGGCTGCAAATACAGCTTTTTGCTCAGCAGCTTCTGCGGCTTTAAGCTCTTTTACCAGTGATTCTTGCGCTTCTGCTTCCGCTTCCATAACACGTACATCTTTGGCTCGTTCCGCTTCAGACAGTACGCGTACCCTTTTGATATTTTCTTCTTCTTCTGCCACTGTTCGATCAACAGCAACCCGCTCGCGCGTGACATCAGCAATTGCTTTGCGTTCTTCTTCTAATGCTTTCTCTTTAGCAATACGTTGTAATTCAACTTCTTTTTCTCTGGAAATGGTTTCTAGCTGACGAACACGCTCAACTTTTTCTGTTTCGATGGCTACAGCCCGTTCGCGATTTTTTTCAGCAACTTCAATTTCGCGCTGTTTATTTTGTTGAAGCACCTCAATTTCCTGATCTGCTTGAATTCTGGCTTGCTCTGCTTTGAGATTTTCTTCTGTTGCAACACGATCAGACTCAGCTGTTTCTCGTGCTTGTATGTTGGCAATTTCACGCTGTTGGCGGGCCTCAGCATCAGCTTCCTGGCGCTCAAGCTCCAGAATCATCTCTCGTGATTCGACATTTTTCTTTTTGATTTGAAGCTCTTCTTCCCGCTTTAAATTATTGGTATTAACATTTTGAGCGGCAGTCAGCTCTGTTATTTTACGAATACCTTGTGCATCAAGAATATTTTCTTTATCAAGCAAGCTAATAGGAGTTTGTTCCAGATAGTCAATGGCTACATCTGTTAGTTCATAACCATCAAGATCATTAGAGCTTGTGCCAATTTGTTCAAGTATTTTTTCACGAAACAGTGCCCGTTCTCGATAAAGGTCTTCAAAATCCAGTTGCTTACCAACAGTTTTTAAGGCTTCGGAAAACTTTGCATTAAATAACTCCTCAAGTGTTTGAGGTGTGGATGCGCGTTCGCAACCAATGCGAGATGCTACTTGGAGAACAGCTTCAGCTGTCTTATTTATACGCACGAAAAAGGCAACATCAATATCTGCACGAATGTTATCTTTACAAATAAGACCTTCTTTACCTTTTCGGTTAATCTCAATCTTTTTTTGAGAGATATCCATAATTTCTTTCTTATGGATAACTGGAAGCACTAATTTTCCTGTAAAACTTACAATTGGGTCTTTTTTAAGAGTGTTAACGATAAGGGCTTTTCCTTGATCGACTTTTACATAAAATTTATTGATTAAAAGGGCAAACACAAAAATTATAAACAGTGTAATGCCTATACTTACAATAAAAGGCATCAAACTTGTCAATAAGTCGCCTTCACCGTGCATAAAATACTCCTTGGGGTAAATACTCGTTTAAGTGTTGAGATTATACTTGTCACAACTCTTTTTAATGGTTTACTCGTCACGTTTATTTATAATACTTTCAGTAAAGCCCTGACATTATTATAATTTTAGTAAAAATCATTGCTTGAAATAGTTAAGGCATCTTGTCGTAATTAATTAGCAAAGTTAATTGTATGCTAGCCATTATTAGTGTTACGACTTAATCAAGCCTAAAAAATTTGATTATAGCTATCGTATAACTCTAATTATTACACTTTTTTAAAAGAGCGAACTTTTAATCACTATGCAGTTCTAATGTGGTTTTTACACAATAATTAATATTTATGATCTGTACTTAAGTACTTTTTTTGGTAAATGAGTTACTGTCCAACTTGGTCTTCTCCGTTCTCTACTTGTGTGAGCTGCTGGGAAAGTTGAGCATAACGTTCTGGTGTAATGGGTTATAGATTAGATCGAACCTTTAATCAATGCTGGCAACTTTATAAATATTTTTATCTGGATTGCAATCAATAATAAGAACTTTGTCACCTTTGTGGATGGTGTTAGGTTCACTTGATCGAATATGAATGATAATTGAGTCACTGTCTTTTGTTACTTCTGCTCGACCAAAGTGTTCATCAACTTTGCTACTTGTCACAATACAAGTAGTGCCTACAATGGAACCCAAACGACTGTCATGGGTTTGAAATAAGGGTCTTAATGGTTGAATGATACGTGCTGTAATTGGCACAGATATAAGGAAGCTAATAACAATACAAGCAAGTCCGAGAACGTTGTGAATCCAGCCAGGTTCAAGTAGCTGTAATAGATAGAAATCTGTAAAGTAAGTGAGAATCCAGCTTAGTAAAACGAGTAGGCTTATGACAATCGTCAGGGGCACACCTGTGAGTCCACAAGAAATCAAAAGGCCACTGATAGATCCCGTTAATCCGGTAAACTCAATATCACCATCAATATCAAGATCTAAATCCAGAATATCTATGTCAAGTAAGCCAATTAATGACAGTAGCCAGTAAGCTAGAATAAATGCTAACAGTACAGAGTATACGATAGTTGGAAAAGAAGAAATGATGTTAAGAAATGCTACCATTATTCATCTGTCCGAGTTTGTGGTTTAGCTAAAGCGTGTTCAATAAGAGCTTCAGCTGCTTTGTGTTTAATCTGTACTTTATCATCTGGAGCCAGCTCAAACTTTTCAGCAAGAAAGATAAAGTCGTCAGGTGACAATGAGATAGATAAGCGTGGCCTTTGAGGCTTTTTGTTAACCGGCAGTCCAAGAATTTCTCGAATGAGATCCGAGGGGTTTAGGTGTTTATCTACGGCTTCTCGTCGAATAGATAAATGGATTTCCTCACCCAGGTCGAATGCTACTTGAACAGCTTTAAGTGCTTTTTTTTCCTGTTGCCACTTTTCAGGCAATATAGCTTTTTTCTTAGCCATATCCAGTTACAATTATTAAGTTAGTGTAAAATTAAATAACAAAAATTAGTCATTTTGTTGACTTTGTTTTATTTTTTCTAAAATGTCTTCTGCTCGGTTGTTTTTAATGATTCCTGCTTCAGTTAACTTTTTCTCCAACTGTTTATCTTCTGACTCATTGGCAAGTTGATCTGCAGCTTGTTGCTTGTATTTTTCTTCCTCTTGCTGCTTGGCGATGCGGTCAAGAGTTTCTTTTGCGGTGATTAATTTTGAATTGCCTGCAGAGAAGTTAGCGGAAATAGTTGATGTAGTTTGTTGTACTTTTTCTGTGGTTTTAACCATAGCCAGTTGGCGCTGATAGTCCCGCAATTGTCGTTCTGTTTTTTGAATCAGTACTTTTAATTGATTGGTATTACTTTGATAGTCTACGACAGTTTGTTTTACTTGGTTATGTTCACTTTCGAGCGCTGCAATTTTTTCTGCGATTTCCAGGGCCAGTGACTCGTTTTGGTTTTTTAAGGCTTCTTTTACGTAGTTTTCATGCTTTTTTATATCAAGTTGGACTTTTTGCAGCTCATCTTCTGACTGGAGTTGCTTGGCAAGTAGTGTAGTCAGTTCTACTTTAGCTTCTTGTAAGTGTTGTTCAGCTTCAGTAATTTCCTGCTCAAATATACGTGTACTGTTAGCATCAATAATAGCATCACCAAGTTCACGGGCACTGCTTCGTAAAGCGGTAAGTAATTTTTGCATGACATTCATAGTGAGTACTCCTAAAACCTACTTTAAAAACGTTTGTAGTGCTGTGGTCGCTTCTAGTGCATTTTCATGTAATGTGATTATTTCATGAATAATGTCATCAAAAGAGGAGTGGATTGATAATGCTCCAAAAATTAAGTATTTATCTCCTGATTTAGCAAATGATGAGAGAGGCATGGGCACATTAAGTTCTAGTAATGACTCAAGTAATGATAATCGATGTTCCTCAATGATTTGCTCTTCTGTCCATAAGTAGGCAATGCAGAGGGTTTGTTGCTCTGTGATGGTTAAAAAAATAGGTAATGGATCTAAGTTGGTTACAGTTATTTGAAGTACGTCGGGGCAGCCAGGTATTGGCTGACAGTCAAACTCATAGCCTTCATGTTGAAGCAGGTTATTAAAGCGCAGAGCAAGATCTTGAATGTGCATATTACCTCCGCGATGCAATGAGAGTTGCATAGTGGCAAAAATGACATATTATGTCAAATTCGGCTGATAAGAGGTTTTCTATTACTAACAATAGAAAAAGCAGGCGTTTTGTGAAGGAGAAAGGGAAAGGTGAAAGCGAACGTGTCACTTTCACCCATAGGATTACTCGTCTAAGAAGCTGCGTAGATGGTCAGAACGGGTAGGGTGGCGCAGCTTACGTAAAGCTTTGGCCTCTATTTGTCTTATACGCTCACGGGTTACATCGAACTGTTTACCGACCTCTTCTAAGGTGTGATCAGTATTCATATCGATACCAAAGCGCATACGTAGTACTTTAGCTTCACGAGCTGTAAGTCCAGAAAGCACTTCACGTGTTGCTTCACGAAGTCCTTCAATCGTAGCAGAGTCCACTGGAGACTGTATGGTGATATCTTCGATAAAATCACCTAAGTGGGAGTCTTCATCATCACCAATTGGAGTTTCCATGGAGATGGGCTCTTTAGCGATTTTGAGCACTTTACGAATTTTATCTTCCGGCATATCCATACGTTCGGCTAACTCTTCTGGAGTTGCTTCACGCCCCATTTCCTGCAGCATTTGCCGAGAAATACGATTGAGCTTGTTAATTGTCTCAATCATGTGGACAGGGATACGGATTGTTCTGGCCTGGTCAGCAATAGAGCGGGTGATAGCCTGTCGAATCCACCAGGTAGCATAGGTCGAAAACTTATAACCCCGGCGGTACTCAAACTTATCTACGGCTTTCATCAAGCCAATATTACCTTCCTGAATCAGGTCCAGAAACTGTAGGCCACGATTGGTGTATTTCTTGGCAATGGAAATAACCAAGCGTAAGTTGGCTTCAACCATTTCTTTCTTGGCGCGGCGTGCTCGGGCTTCACCAATTGACATGCGCCGATTAATTTCTTTAATTTCCTGAATGCTTAATTGAAACTTTTCTTCAATAGCAGCCAGTTTTCGTTGAGCACGCTGAATATCCTCAAGTTGCTCGGCAAGGACAGGAGAGTACTTTTCATTTCGAGCAATGAGTTCTGGAGCCCACTCTTGGTTTGTTTCGTTGCCTGGAAACTCCTTTAGGAAGTTTTTTCTAGGCATTTTGGCTAGACGAACACAGCTTTGCATAATAGCGCGCTCATTTCTCCTGATACGCTCAAGTGCATAGCGAACACGAAAAACGAGTAAATCAAACTGTCTAGGAACAAGCTTCAGCGGCATGAAGTATTCAGCAGCTGAGGCGAGAGCCTGGCCAGCTTCTTTAGAGTGACGGCCATGAGCTTCAATGGCCTTTAATGCTTCAGCAAAGTGATCATACAACGCAGTGAAACGGATTCTGGCTTCTTCTGGGTCAGGCCCAGTATCTTTTTCTTCGTCAGAGTCTTCTTCGTCTTCATCATCTAGCTCCATAAGGATTTCTTCGTCATCCTCAGGATTAAACTCTTCATTATTGATCGCTGCTGGCTCATTGCTATCTGGATCAATATAACCGCTGATCAGATCACTTAAACGGCCTTCTTCAGTGACAATACGGTTGTACTCTTCCAACACAATTTCAACGGAACCAGGAAAGTATGAGAGTGCAGACATTACCTCTCGTATACCTTCTTCAATCCGCTTTGCGATAGAAATTTCACCTTCTCGGGTGAGCAGCTCGACGGTACCCATTTCTCGCATATACATGCGAACAGGGTCAGTGGTGCGTCCAGCTTCTTGTTCTACTGCGGCTAATGCAGCGGCAGCTTCTTCAGCAGCGGCTTCATCTGTATCAGCTTCATTGAGTAACAACGTGTCGACATCAGGAGCTGCTTCATAAACTGCAATTCCCATGTCATTAATCATGCGGATAATATCTTCAACCTGATCCGGATCTGAGATATCCTCTGGTAAATGATCATTTACCTCGGCATAAGTAAGGTAGCCTTGCTCCTTACCTTTAGAAATAAGCTCTTTCAAGCGAGACTGTTGCTGCGAATTTCCGGACATAGTAACCCTTTAACAACGAACTCAGACGTGCCGACGAAATGGTAAGCCGCCTATTATAGCCTAAACCCCCGATTTTCTTCTAGATATTCTTCTGCAGAACTTTACAGTTATGTAGATGGGGTACGCCTCATTAGATATCAACCCTACTCAATATTTTCTTACCAAGGCATTCGCTTTGGCAAAGAAATAAATGAAATACAGTTCATTTAACGTTTGCTTTGGCGCAGCTGTTCAAAAGCGCGCAAGAATGCTTCTTTTTTGGATGCATCCATAGACTTTAAATTTTTGAACTGACTTAACTCCTGATAAGTGTCCTCTAAGTTTAGCTGCTGTTGCAGTCTTGTTAAGGCTTCAAGAAAAACTTCTTTACTTGCTTGGCCTGTTTGGGGAGGAGGACGGTTTAGAACAGCTGCGTAAATATTGCCAAGTGGTGTATTGTATAGTTCACCAATTAAGTGTCCCACGGAAGCTTGGGGGTTATCCTTTAGTAGTTTCAGCATTACGGCGAGTAAGCGAGTATGCTCACTTTGATCATTAGCAAGCCGGTCAGAATTTTCTACTTGTTCAGCAAACTCAGGGTATTTAGATAATAAATACACTGCTACTTGAGCGGGCGTTAAGGATACACTTAATTTACTTGCACTGACAAAATTTTTAGCTGGGTATCTGGAGGTTTTTTTTTCTGAATACTGGTTAGCTTGGTTTATAGATGGTTCAGCAATTGTTTGGGTAGTTTGCTGAGTTGCAGCATGTGATAGCTCACTGAGTGCTTGCTCACTAAGACCTGTAAGTTCTGCTAAATGCCCCAGCATTAATTGATGGAAAACCCCTTGGGGGAGCTGTTCAATATAAGGCTTTGCTAGAGCAGCAAGTCTTGCTTTACCATCCATGTGCTGAATATCAACTTGCTCACAAAGTGTATGAAAAAAGTAGTCAGCAATACTTTGGCTGTTGGATTTTAAACGTGCAAGAAAGGCTTGCTGGCCTTCTTTGCGAACCAGGCTATCAGGATCTTCTCCTTCTGGTAAAAATAGAAATTTGGCTTGAAAGCCGTCTTGCATGAAAGGAAGGGTGGTTTCTAATGCTCGCCAGGCGGCTTTTCTTCCTGCCTCATCACCATCAAAACAGTAAATAACTTCTTTTACAGTTTTAAAAAGGCGAGTTACATGCTCTTGACTAACAGCAGTACCTAAGGTTGCTACCGCATTTTTAATGCCGTGCTGGGCTAAAGCAACGACATCCATATAGCCTTCAACAACAAGCAAAAAATCCAACTGACGTTGCTGTTGTCGAGCTTCAAATAGCCCATACAATTCTTGCCGTTTAAGAAAAATAGGGGTTTCAGGTGAGTTTAGGTATTTTGGCTTATCGTTTGGACTCAGTACTCGGCCACCAAAGCCAATATAACGACCTCTAATGTCTCTTATCGGAAAAATTAAACGGTGTCTGAAGCGGTCATAGACTGATTGCTTTTCAGGGTTTTCAATAACTAACCCTGCTGTCAGCAGGTGCTTGGTATTTTCAGGAGACTGATCAAAGTGTTCCAGTAAGTTTTGCCAGCCAGCTGGAGCATAGCCAATAGCATACTGTTTTAATGTTGCTGCCGATAACCCTCTTTGTTGGACATAATGCTGTGCAGCGTGCCCTGAAGGTTTAAATAATTGCTGTTGAAAAAATGTTGCAGATTGTTTAGTTATTTCAAATAAAGCTTCAAAACGATGAGTTTGTCGCTGATATTGCTGGGCTTCTCTTGGAACATCAAGACCTAAAGATTGAGCTAGTTGCTCAACTGCTTGGGGAAAGTCAAGCTGGTCAAACTCGATGATAAAGCGAAGTGCATTGCCTGCCGCACCACAGCCAAAGCAATAGTAGAACTGCTTGTCAGGGCTGACTGTGAAGGAGGGGGTTTTTTCCTGATGAAAAGGGCAGCAAGCAGCAAGATTCTTACCGGTTTTCTTGAGTTGAACACGACTTCCAATAACGTCAACGATATCGGTTCGTGCCAATAAATCATCAATGAAGCTTTGGGGAATTAAGCCGCTCATAACAGGAGTATAAATGGCCTTAGCTGTGATATATAGGCTCGCACTAAAAGGAGTTCTATCACAGCTAGTGGAAGTAAGATGTTATTAGGTCAGTTTACTTTTAATGAGTTTACTAACCTCGGCCATATCAGCACGTCCGAGAACTTTGGGCTTTAAGTGTTCTACGACCAATCTCATATCTTTCATTGATTGAGCGGACGTTTGAACTATGGCTTCAGTCACAAGAGACTCTAGCTCAGAGGCAGTTAAGGCGGTTGGTAGGAAGCTCTGTAAAACTTCAATTTCGGCGCGTTCTCTTGCAGACAAATCTTCGCGGCCGGCGCTTTCAAACTGTTTAAGTGATTCACGACGCTGCTTTACCATTTTATCTAAAATAGTTGTGCATCTAGAGTCGTCGAGTTCCACTCGCTCATCAATCTCTACTCGTTTTAACTCAGAGAGAGCCATACGAAGGGTAGAGAGTTTGAGCTTTTCTTTGGCGCGCAGGGCATCCTTTACCGCCTCATTTAGGCGTTCTTTAATTGTTGCCATTGGAATTTTCTACGTAAGTTGAGAGCGAAAAGTCAGATCTACGTAGTGCTGGCAATAAAATTAATAGAGACGTTCGCGACGACGTTGCTCACGTTGAAGCTTTTTAGCTAAACGCTTAACAGCCGCTGCTGCTTTACGCTTACGAACAGATGTGGGCTTTTCGTAATGCTCACGACGGCGAACTTCAGCCAATACACCGGCTTTTTCACAAGAGCGTTTGAAACGACGTAATGCAACGTCAAAGGGTTCGTTATCTTTAACTTTTACCGCTGGCATGCAGACCTTACCTTCTTCCTCTTTTGGTTAATGATTAAGCAATCTATGCTTTGCAATTTTAGACCATTTCAAGGGCAGCGAATATTAAAGCGTTCTGGCAATAAATGCAAAGGTATAAGTAAAAAAATGTCGTTTTTTTGTGCAAAACAATAGTGAAATGGTTGGATACGTTGAAAAGCGAGTATTTGGCTTCAGTTGTGCTAGAACAATCAATGGGTGCATTGTTGGACGTGGAAGATTATCATGTGCGCCTTATTGCATTTCTATGAGCGTGATTCAAGTTGTTATGAAGGTGTTGGGAATCGAAACGTCTTGCGACGAAACAGGTATTGCAGTGTATGACAGTGAGTTAGGCCTTCAGGCTCATGCACTGTTTAGTCAGGTTGATATTCATGCTGAATATGGTGGTGTAGTCCCAGAGCTTGCTTCCAGAGATCATGTTCGTCGCATTTTACCTTTAATCGATAGTGTGCTGGCGAGTGCAGGTGTAGCAAAGAGTGATATTGAAGCTATTGCTTATACTCGTGGTCCGGGCTTGATTGGTGCGTTGATGGTGGGGGCAGCTGTTGCCCAGGCGTTGGCTTTTGTCTGGAAGGTACCTACGATTGGTGTTCATCATATGGAAGGACATCTGTTAGCGCCGATGCTCGAAGCAGTTCCTCCTGCATTTCCATTTGTTGCATTGTTGGTGTCTGGTGGACACACGCAGCTGGTTGCTGTTAATGGGATGGGAGACTATGAGCTACTGGGGGAGTCGGTTGATGACGCGGCTGGTGAAGCATTTGATAAAGCCGCTAAAATGCTGGGCCTTGGTTACCCTGGTGGTCCCGTGATAGCGAAGCTGGCGACTCAGGGGAATGCTGCTCGCTATCGTTTCCCCCGGCCAATGACCGATCGACCGGGGCTAGATTTTAGCTTTAGTGGTTTAAAAACGTATACCCTTAATACCACCATCGAAGCTAAGGAAAATGATACTTTTGATCAACAAACCCAGGCTGATATTGCGTTTGCCTTCCAAGAGGCAGTTGTTGAGACATTAGCGATAAAGTGCCGTAGAGCATTGCAGCAAACAAATATGAACACACTTGTAATAGCAGGAGGCGTCAGTGCTAACCTGGCTCTTCGTAAACGGCTAGAAGCAGTGGTTGCTAAGTTGGGAGCACAGGTCTTCTATGCAAGACCAGAGTTTTGCACAGATAATGGCGCTATGATTGCTTATGCGGGTTGCCAACGCTTATTAGCTGGGCAATCTGACAGTTTGGGCATTAAGCCAAAACCCCGTTGGCCAATGACAGAATTATCAAAAGTTTAGTAGCGCAAATATTCAGTCACTAAGCAAAAAAACTTGGGTGACTATATTAAAGGCCTTGTTGCTGATATCACCGTTTTCAGTGGGTGGTTATTCATTTATTACTGGGAGAGGGTGTGGATAAAGTTATTATTGAACAGCTTAAAGTGAGTGCGCTAATTGGAGTTTATGACTGGGAACGAGAACAGCCTCAGTCACTCTTTATGGACCTGGTTTTATACTATGATTTGTCGCCCGCGATGGGTTCAGATAATCTGGAAGACTCACTGGATTATGCTGCTGTTGCTGATGCTGTGTCAGCCTTTTGTGCGTCAAGTAACTATCTAATGTTAGAAGCTTTGGCTGGTGGTCTATTAAAACACATATTTGTAACCTTTCCTGTCGAGCATATTCGGTTGAAAATTCGTAAGCCTGAAGCACTTCCAGATGCTGTGGCAGCGATAGAATGCGAACGTTCTCGAGCAGCAATGATGAGTTGAATTAGGGTCATGTAGATTGTAATGAATCAGCAGGCATTTCTGGTTGGTATAGGCTGCAATACTCACTACCAGATAAATATCTCCTTTATTTTGCAGCAATTGTTAAATCGCTTTGGTGTTGTTGCTATGAGTCCACTGATCAGGACTGCGCCAGTAGGTATTAAACATGCGGCAGACTTTTATAATATGGTGGTTTAC
Organism: Zooshikella ganghwensis DSM 15267; assembly: GCF_000428585.1. Classification (GTDB taxonomy): domain Bacteria; phylum Pseudomonadota; class Gammaproteobacteria; order Pseudomonadales; family Zooshikellaceae; genus Zooshikella; species Zooshikella ganghwensis. The sequence goes on from NZ_AUAF01000050.1 coordinate 18,463, forward strand.
TTTGTCGCAAAAGATCAGCCTCAACACTTAAAAGCATGGTTTAATCAGCTTGAAACAACCCTAGGCCGTGACCGCAGAATTCCTGGTGCTGCTCTGACTGTTCAGCCTGGCGATTTAGATATTTTGCATAGCTCTCCACCTGACAGCTTTATTAATACTCGACAAGTTATACGAGATAGTTACTACTTAACTATTGCGGATGAGCTACTTTCGTTTGTGGGGCTTGCAGAATCGGATGAAAACACAGAGTGTAAACCTGGTGAGATTCTGGATAAGGTGACGCTTTCTGTTTTTGGCAAAGAAATAGGTCTGCAACCCAAGGTTTTAGCGGCATCATCATTAGTAAGAAAGACAGAAAAAAGTGTCACAACCTTAACTCAGGCTGAAGCACGTCAGTGGTTAGCAGATGAGGCTTGCTGTCTGATTTACAGCAATGAGCCAAGAAATTAGCTATCACTAGATTTTTCTTTTGCTATCGCTCGAATAGCCCTTAGGCGTGCCTCATGGATAGCTGCACCTAAGGCTTTACCAGTAAGCCCCTGTTTTAAAAAAGGTCCTGGTTTAATCGCCATTGCTGCTTGCCATTGTTGATGAATTGCCTTGATGTGCTCGTTAACTTGCTCAAGTGTTAAGTGTGGTATATAGCCTGCTATACATTTTACGCACTGCAGCAACATCATAAACCTCTCACCTCTTCTCCAGGCATCTGCTCGATCGAAAATATTTAATAAGTCTTTTGCTGATAGTTCAAGCTGCATCAGCTCTGCCCAAAACTGGTTTACCAATAAATTCAGCTGACGAATATTATTTGGTGCTTTTAATCTTTCTAAAAGTTGCTTAGTCAGGTTATGTGCAGTATCAACCTCTATTGAGGTGGAGGCTTTATTAGGGTGGACTTGTAACAATAGGGCGCAGGCTAGCTGTATTTCCTCGCCCAGTTGCTGCTGTTTGGCTGCTTTAAGTGCTTGTTGTGGCAAGTTAGACTCTTGCCAGAGGCTTGCAAGTTCAGGCAGGATTCTTTTTAGTGCGCCCACTTGTTGTAATGTTGTAAAGAAAATCCAAGGGCTTAGCGTTTGAGTGGCTTTAATGATTTCTTGCCATATACGCTCTGATACTAAGTGATCTACTTCTCCTGAATTGACCATTGCGCACATTAAGCTGAGTGTTTCTTCAGCAATATAAAAGCCTAAGTGGTGATAGCGTGCAGCAAAGCGAGCTACTCGCAGGACACGAAGGGGATCTTCTGCAAAGGCGGGCGACACATGACGTAAGCATTTTTGGCTGAGATCACCCGCGCCATTAAAGGGATCTATCAGCTCTCCTTGGCTGTTTTGTGCGATTGCATTAATTGTTAAATCACGGCGTTGCAAGTCTTCTGTTAAAGTGACATCAGGTGCTGCATAACATGTAAAGCCATGATAACCATGACCTGATTTCCGCTCAGTTCGAGCAAGTGCATACTCTTCGTGGGTGGTGGGGTGTAAAAAAACGGGAAAGTCTTTACCAACGGGTTGGTATCCTTGGTTGAGCATTTGCTCTGGGGTAGCACCGACTACAACCCAGTCATGATCTTGACTTTTAATACCCAGTAGTTGGTCTCTCACTGCACCGCCAACTAAATAGACTTCCACAACAACTCCAGTCTGATTAACTTTTTATGCTTGAAATGTTATTGGTCTACAGCATCAGGATAGCATTCTTGCCAAAGACAAAAACCTCCATCCAGGCTCATAACATTGTTAAAACCTTTCTGTTTCAAATAAAGCGCAGCACTAACACTGCTATGTCCATGAAAACAATAAACTACTATAGATGTTTCAGTATCAGTGTCTTCTATAAAATCGAGGATAGTTTGGTTATCTAAATGTTGAGCAGTAGGGATATGTCCTTGATGAAAGCTATCTTGATCTCGAATATCAACAAAGCAGGTATTACCTGCTTGGAGATAATGCAAGGCTTCTTCAGGCTTGATTCTGTCAATCTCCATTTTTTCTATATCCTTCACACGATAGTGAGTGTAAGGTCCTGGCTTCTATATTCATGATGGTGAGCGCGTTCCCCCAAATGCAGCCAGTATCGAGAGCGTAGACATTTTCATGCTCTGCTTTTCCTTCTAAGGCTGCCCAATGTCCAAAAATAATTAAGTCATCATGGGTCTTTCGGTTGCTGTGGTTATACCAGGGTTGGAAACCTGCTGGAGCTTGGTTGGAGCCAGACTTATGAGTAAGTTCTAGTTGGCCATCGCTACTGCAGAATCGCATACGCGTAAAATAGTTAGTGATAATTCGTAACCGGTCCCAGCCTTTGAGTTTTTTGCTCCAGTCGTTTGGTTGGTTGCCATACATATTTACTAAAAAGTCAGTAAAGTTATCGCTTTGTAAAATGGTTTCTACCTCTTTAGCTCTACGTAAAGCTTTTTTGAGCGACCAGTGAGGTGGAATGCCTGCATGCACCATTGTGACCTGTAATAGTTCATCATAATAGATTAGAGGGCGAAACCTTAACCAGCTTAATAGTTCTTCTCGATCCGGTGCTTCAAGAATACTATCAAGTGTATCGCCTTTTCTTGGTGGTTGCTTACCATAAGCAATGGCTAATAAGTGTAAATCATGATTGCCTAATACGGCTTTACATCTGTCGCCTAATGAATACAAGTATCGTAGTGTTTCAAGTGATTTTGGCCCACGATTGACAATATCTCCAACTACCCATAACTCGTCGCGTAACGGATCGAACTCAACTTGGGTGAGTAGTTGTTGAAGTTCATCGAAACAGCCTTGGATATCACCAACGGCAAATGTCGTCATAAGCAAACCTTTTAATGTTAATGAAGTACATTAGGGATTGCTAAGGTAAATGTTGGAATTGGCACCTGAAATGCTTCCCCTGTCGCTGTCACCATATAGTAGCTACCGGACATACTGCCAATAGGAGTATTAAGTACACAGTGACTGCTGTAGGAATATGACGTATCAACACCAATCAATGGCTTTTCACCAACCACGCCCTCACCATGGACTTCTTCTTGTTGTGCATCTGCATTAGTAATAATCCAGTGCCTTGCAAGTAGTTGAATGGGAGAATCACTCGCATTATGAATGGTGATGGTATAGCGGAATGCAAAGTACTGCTTTTCAGGCTCTGACTGCTCATCAAGGTATTCAGTTTTAACTGTTATCTTTACTTGGCTAGGGTCGACAGTGGACTCAGTCATAATGAAATTCTATGTGACATGCTGTGACAGTGTTTTGACAGGAGAGTTTGGAAAACTCTCACTGCATAGTAAATAAGTATTAATTGTCTTGTGGTGAGTTAGAGTCTTCAGCTAGCTTGATACTTTGCTGTGACTCGATGGCATTTGCGATAGCGACAAACTCAGCCAGTGAGAGCTTTTCTGCTCGAATGCTTGGGTTAATACCCAGTGTTGTGAGCACTTCAGCAGAGATCATACCCTTAAGTGCATTACGAAGTGTTTTACGTCGCATATTAAATGCACTACGAACGACGCGCTCAAATAGGTGTAAATCATTTGCAGGGTAAGGCAACGACTGGTGGGGAATAAGCCTTACGATCGCTGAGTCTACTTTAGGTGCAGGTTTAAAGGCTCCAGGTTTGACGATAAATAAATTATCGATTTTACAGAAATACTGAGCCATAACGCTTAATCTGCCATAAGCGTTTTCTCCTGGGTTTGCCGCGAGTCGTTCAACAACTTCTTTTTGTAGCATAAAGTGCATATCACTTATTAAATGTCGAAAGTTAAATAAGTGAAACAGAAGCGGTGTGGAAATGTTATAGGGAAGATTTCCTACTACGCGTAAAGGGTGCTCTTTTTTTAGTTGGCTAAAGTCGAGTTTAAGGGCATCGCCTTGGTGAATTGAAAAATGAAGGTGTTGGCTAAACATAGCCTGGAGCATTGGAATCAGGTCTCGATCTAGCTCAATAACATCAATTTGAGCACACTGTGGCACCAAATATTGAGTTAAAGCGCCTTGCCCCGGACCGATTTCTACCAGATGGTCATTTAGTTTAGGGTTTATCGCGCGGACAATGCGCTGAATTATTTGATCATCGTGCAAAAAATTTTGCCCAAAGCGTTTGCGCGGCTTGTGAACATAGTTAGGCGTTTTGGCCATAAAGTCTGCTTATTGGTAATAAATGAATCGTGTTGATTGTACGAGTAACGTTGATAAGTAATGCTGTAATAAAGGACTAGATTATAGCTGCTTACTGTTTATGGCTTGTTTTGTGCCATATAAATAGCATATTCAATTGCAGTCAATAAGCTGCCAGCATTAGCTTTACCTGAGGCAGCTAAGTCCAGAGCTGTACCATGATCTACTGATGTTCGAATAATGGGGAGACCCAAGGTGATGTTAGCAGCTTTGCCAAAGCCATGAAACTTTAACACTGGTAATCCTTGATCATGATACATGGCTAACACGACATCAGCTGTTTGTAAATGTTTGGGGGTGAATAATGTATCGGCAGGTAAAGGGCCAATTAATGACAGGCCCTCATTTTTAAGCTTGTTTAACGTAGGGTTGATAATATCCAGCTCTTCTCGGCCCAAGTAGCCATTTTCACCAGCGTGAGGGTTGAGTCCGCAGACTAAAATAGTGGGCTTTAGCTGCCCAAAATAATTAATTAAACCCTTATTTAGTGTTCTTATGACCTGTTCTAGCAAAGAGGGGGTAATGAGACTAGCAACCTGTCTTAGAGGATGATGGGTTGTCACTAAGGCAACTTTCATATCTTGGGTAGCCAGCATCATCACAACTTGTTGAGATTGAGTTTGTTGAGCCAGGTATTCTGTATGACCGCTAAATGCAATGCCAGCTTCGTTGAGAATGCTTTTATTGATGGGTGCTGTCACCATACCATCAAAAATACCTTGCTGGCAGCCGGATATGGCTGTATCTAGTTGCTCTAAAATATAAGAAGCGTTATCAGGTGTGGGTTGGCCTGGAATGACTGGATAAGGTGTTTTAAGAGGGAGTATCTTTAAGGCACCTGGTGTTGGTGGTTCATTAATAGCAACATGGGCAATTGGTTTTTTTATCGCGTAATTGAGTTGGGCGGCTCGCTCAGCAAAAAGGCTTGGGTCAATTGCAACCACAAGCTCCGCAGAAAAAGAGTGATTGATCAGTGAAATGCAGAGATCGGGACCAATCCCTGCAGGCTCTCCAGATGTAATAATCAGTCTTGGCGTTTTAACGCTCATAGTCACTTAACTTGGACAAATGCTTCATCTCGAATTTTTTGAAGCCAAGCTTGTAGCTCTTCCTGATATTTTTGCTTACGGATGGTATTGCGAATTACGTTCTTTTGAACATCACTGCTCACGTCTTTTTGCCGTATATCAAGCACTTGCATTACATGCCAGCCATACTTGGTTGCAAATGGTGGTGTGATTGTACCTTTTGAAGTAGCAGTAACTTTATTGCGGAACTCAGGCACCATATCATCAGGGTTAATCCAGTTTAAGCTGCCTCCGTTAAGTGCGCTTCCTGTATCATCCGAGTTTGCTTTAGCAAGTTTCGCAAAGTCTTCTCCACTTTTTATACGGGAGTAAATTCGTTCAGCAATGGCTTTAGCCTGTTGCTCTGAGCGAATTTGTGAAGGCTTTATAAGAATATGACGCACTTTATACTGTGTCATCACATGATCTTGTTCACCCTTTTTCGCAAGTAGCTTAATAATATGGAAGCCACTGCTTGAGCGGATTGGTTTGGCAATATTACCCACAGACATTTTGGGTACAACTGAGGCAAACATGGAAGGAAGTTGATCTGCTTTTCGCCAACCCAAGTCTCCAGCTTTTACACCTTGATATTCCTGAGAATAAGCGCCAGCCACTTGAGCAAAGTCTTTTCCTTTTTGCAGAGTACGGTAAATATCCTCTGCAAGTTCTTTGGATAGGGTAACGCGCTCATTATTGGCTTGAGGTGGAATCGGTACCAGAATATGACCAACTCTGTAGTCAGTAGACAGTTGGTATTTACCCTGGGCAGAGTGTAGGTAGTTTTTGATTTCCTGGTCAGTCACACGGATTCGATCTGCAACATGACGCTTGCGGACACGACTTATAGTAAGCTCTCGTCGTATCTGCTCACGTGCTTTGCTGTAAGAGATACCATCAGCTTCTAGTACACGTTTGAACTCTAAAAGTGAAAGGTTGTTACGGGAAGCTATCTTTGCCATTGAATCATTCAAAGTTTTTTCGTCGATTTTGATCCCTGCTCGCTCTGCCATTTGCATTTGTATACTTTCGACAATTAAGCGTTCTGTAACCTGCTCTCTCAACTTGTGATCTGGAGGGATATTACTCCCTTTTTGTTTTAACTGGAGGCGGACCATCGCCAGACGCTCGTTAAGCTGTGACTGCATGATCACATCTTTATCAACCACTGCAATAATTTTATCGAGTGGTTGAATTTCTGCATTCACATTGAAAATGGCTGCCGCACTTAACGTGGCAGCCAATAGCAAACGTTGCACTAGTTTCATGAGTTAAAAGTCTTCTCTGTCTTCGCGCTCACGGTAACCATCAATGCCGCCAAGAAAATCATCAACCTTGTTACCAAAGAGGTTGCCTAATCCCTTCATGACAAATTGAACGAAGATACCGCGATCTGCTTCTGCATTATCAATGTCTTCATCACCATCTATCCAATAGCGGTTAACGAAGCGAATTTTGTAGCAGCAGTTATCATACTCGGCTCCGAACATAGCTTCCAGACTTCGGCTGTTAGTAATGTCATAATTCCAGCGGCCTAGTGCACTCCAATTGCTGACCACTGGCCAGATAAAGGACATGTCAGTTTGTTCTATATCACCATCTGCAAACTCGCCAGGAATAACATTACCTAGCGCATTTTTACGAGTACGATCAACTTGGTCTAGGTAGCGGTAGCTGACATTGAAAACGCGATCATAGTCAGGGCTATAGCGCATGGATAAAGAATATTCCTGGTTATGGTTTTCATTAGTGTTCCAAATCCAGTCTTGTCTTAGAGACAGTGCATCAGTGGCATTCCACACTAGTTCTGTGGCAATGGGGGAGGTAGAGGCTTTTTGACTATCCAGATAACGGCGTTGGCTTTCATTAAGGTTGACATCAGTATCTGGTGTGCCTCCAAGGAGTTCTGAATAGTATGGATCAAGTTGTACCTTACGGTCTTCGAAGTAAAAAATCTGACCTATGCCAGCCCGAAAGCGCTCAAAACCATTTTTTTCCAGAAAACGTGTGGTTAAACCAACAGAGAGTTGGTTCATATCTGCTAAACGATCATAGCCACTAAAGCGATTGTCACGCCATAACTGAGCATAACTGAAACTGTTATTACCAGTATCAAAAACAGGATTTTCAAGTTGATCTTTTTCTTCCGGAGAGTAAAGGTAGAGCATTCTTGGCTCAAGGGTTTGGGTGTACTCTGTGCTACCGAACAAGTTGGTTTTTCGGTCAAAGAAGAGGCCAGCATCTAATGAATAGATAGGTACTGTGGTGCTTGGGCTTGTGTTGTACTTAGGATCGTTTGGTCCATAGTCCTCACTATCTAAGTTACTCAGATGATATTGAACATGCTTGAGCTTTAAGCCTGGTGTTATGAAGGCATAGGGCCATTCAAACTTATACTTAGCACCTGTTTCCAAGTAAGTACGATTGCCATGGGCATTGGTGATTTCTGAGTTTCCTTCACCGTAAACAGGGCGATCAATCTCATGCTCACGGTCAAACTCACCTTCACGTACTTTGGTTTTATAGTTCCATCGCTTGTCTCGGGTAAAGTAAGTGTTGTCAGCTATGTAGTCAACTTCAAAACCATTATTTTTGGCGAGCCAGTTACCCTTCAGCTCAATTTGCGGAACTTTTTCATAGGAATCACTAGCATCAGAAGTCATGTTTTGGTACTTCTGAACAGCGCCTTTTAGTGACCAGAAGTGGTTATCGCTTCCGCCATTATAGGTGGTCACAAATTGCTGATTTAAGTTATCAGTTGCAGTGACATCCAGTGAAGTGCCAAAGTCTCTTAGATAGTCTCGATCGCTTGCCCGGTTATAATCAACATCAGCAGTCCATCGTGGTTGAAGAGCTTGGTGATGAGTCCAGTCAAATAGCCAGCGCTCTTCACTGTAGTTTCGGTTGCCATCTTTAAGCTTGTCGTCATTAAGGTAAGAGCCGCCTAACTCACCACGACTGCTTTCGGTAAGGTAACGGAATTGTCCCTCAAGCAGTAAGCCACGCTCAGACATGATCCTAGGATACAAGGTGGCATCATAATTAGGTGCTAAATTGAAGTAGTAAGGTGTAGTGATGTCTACACCATTATCATCTGAATACCCCAATGTAGGAGGAAGGAATCCTGACTGCCGTCGGTCATCAATGGGAAAGTAGATATAAGGCGTGTAAAAAACCGGTATACCCTTGACCCTGATAGTGGCATTGGTAGCAGTACCAAAGCCAGTAAACTTGTTCAAGGTGACATTATTGCCTGTGACTGTCCAGGTATCTTCTGTCGGTGGACAAGTTGTATATGTTGCATCATGCAACACAACAAGCTCATCCTCTCGTCGAGTAATCTGGTCTGCATCTCCACGTGCATGTTGGTCGTGGAAAACATAGCGCACATTACTAGCATCAAAGCGGCCTGATTGCATATTGACACTGGCTTGGTCACCAACCAGTAAGAGGTTAGGCTCTCGGAACACAACATTGCCTTCAAACTCAGCTGTTTCAGTGTCACGGTATAAAAAAGCCAGGTCACTTTGGAGTTGGCGATAGCCTTGTCGAACTAACACATTACCTGTAAATGTTGCAGTGCCACCCTCAACTGAGCGATAAGTATCTGCAGTTGCAAAAATGGGGGCTAGAGACATATCACCAGAGAAAGCTTTGCCTTCACGATCTGGTTCAATATATGCGCCTGTACAGTGTGCTGGAACAGCTGCAAGCTGGCGCGGGTCGAGCTGGTAGCGTGGTACCCAGTCTAAGTTGTTAACCCCGTCTGGTGGGGGGGAAGATGGTGTACTCGCAACTTGCTGAACAGTGTCTTCCGTTGTAACTGGCTGGGTGTCAGTTGCTGCTGTAGTTTCTTGAGAAGGCTCTGTTATCGCCTGGGTTGGACGAGGTGCCCGTTTAATGGGGGCTGGAGCACGATTATTTACGTTACAATCCCAGCCTTGCCCTGAAGCATTAGGAACACAGTGCCACTGCTCATCGGCGCTAGCAGGGTTAGCGGCCCAAGTGGGGATTAATGGCTGGACGGTAAGAATACCAATAATCCAGGGAATATTTATTCTGCGGGGAAACTTGTTTACTGCCATCGCGGTTTAATCCAGGCTTCCTGTCGGGTAATCTATTTGTATGCTGAAGCGTTTTCTTGCTTAAAGTGATGAATCAGCGCTCGTGCAACCGTATTACTAAACGTTGCATAATAATCTATTCCAATGATGTTCAGCTACCCCATTTCAATTTTATTCCTCTTTTGAGACATTTTTGGGGAAAAAAATGCATTAAATGTTGTTGTATTACGCTCTAATAACGCAAACAAACGTTATTGAATAAAAGTTAATCATTGATTACAGCCTATAGGCAGTTGAGCACAAATAAAATGGATAAGCGTTATCTAAAATTATGCCAGTGGCTACAAGATAAATATGTTGACCAAAGGGCTTTGTTGAATACACAACATGAGCTTTCAAAACAACTTGTTCCACTTCAGGGAGATGCCAGCCAGCGACGTTATTTTCGCTGGAATGTAACACCTCAGCACGCTGTGATCGCTGTTGATGCACCACCTGAAATAGAAAATACGACTGCTTTTGTTGCGATTGCTAAGCAATGGCAGTTGCAGGGTATTCCTGTTCCTGAGATTTATTTTGCTGATAGTCAGCAAGGTTTTTTATTGATCGAGGATCTAGGAGATCAATTGTTACTTCCCTTACTCAATCAAGATAATGCTCAGTACTACTATGGACAAGCGTTCAACATTTTACAGCAAATACAACAATCTACTTCTTTTTTCACAGATTACTCTTTACCAGCATATGATCAAACTTTTTTACAAAGGGAGCTTGATTTGTTTCATGAATGGTTTGTGGTTGAATTCTTAAAAATTGAATTAAACGCGATCCATAAAAAAATGCTGCAAAGAATGTTTGAACAAATCATCGATTGTGCATTACAACAACCACAAGTTGTTGTACATCGAGACTTTCATGCGCGTAACTTGATGATTACTAATGACGTATTACGTGTCATTGATTTTCAAGGTGCCGTAAAAGGTCCTGCAACGTACGACCCAGTCTCACTTCTTAAAGACTGCTATATTTGTTGGCCCACTGAGCAAGTAAAACATTGGTGGGCTGACTGGTCAAAGAGCTTAGCAGTGCTAAATGGGTTTTCACCAGAGCAAACGTGGCAGTGGTTTCAGTGGATAGGTTTGCAGCGTCATCTTAAGGTTTTGGGGTTATTTGTACGGCTATTTAAGCGTGAAAAGAAAGCACGATATTTGCAGGATTTGCCATTAGTGGTGAAGTATGTGGAACAGGTCATTCTGTCAGAGTCAGACTTTGCGGATGTAGCGAGTTGGTGGCAGGATGTACTTCAGCCACGCTGGTTAAATTATTACCAAACGACAAAGGACTCATCATGAAAGTGATGTTGCTTGCTGCAGGAGAGGGTCAGCGTATGCGGCCTTTGACACTGACAACACCAAAACCAATGCTTCCTGTAAATGAGCAACCTCTAGTCGTTTATAGTTTGCAGCGCTTGGCGCAGTCAGGTTTAACACAGGTAGTGATGAATACTGCTTATTTAGCTGAGAAAATTGAGCAAGCATTAGGTAATGGTCAGCAATTTGGGGTACAAATTCAATACTCAAGAGAGCTGCAAAAGCTAGAAACGGGTGGGGGTATTTTTAACGCATTACCGTTGCTAGGGAATGAGCCTTTTCTTGTTGTCAACAGTGATATTTGGTGTGACTACCCTTTTGCAGTATTGGAAAAGCAACAGCAACGGCTTCAGGATGATGGTAAGTTGGCTCATTTAGTTTTGGTTCCCAACTCTCCTCATCACCCAGACGGTGATTTTTATTTGCCAGGTGGACGAGCAATTACTTTATCTGGCTGCGATGAACACCGTTTTACATATAGTGGTATTAGTGTTCTTCACCCTGACTTATTCGAAGACTGCAAGCCTGGTGTGTTTTCATTGGCGCCATTATTGAGGCGGGCGATTCTTCAGGGCAAAGTGACGGGGGAGCTTTATCATGGAGAGTGGATGGATATTGGTACACCTGATCGGTTACAGCAACTGAGCCATCATTTACAAGCAAGAGAGTCACTGGGTGCAAAATAATGAAGTATGGAACGCTAATTGGTGCTTTGCTGGGTTTTCTTATTGGCGGTGGCCCTTTGGGGGCTCTCATTTTAGGTGCGGCGGGATTTTGGCTAGTGGATCGTCGGTCTGTGTGGCAATTATTAGCGGGAAGTGGATTACAGAGTAGGTTGTTTTCTGTTAATCATGAGCAGGTACAGTCTGCGTTTTTCACAGCCACATTTACTGTAATGGGACGTGTTGCTAAAGCAGATGGACGCGTTTCTGAGCAGGAAATAAAAACTGCTTCAGAAATCATGAAGTCAATGAGGTTATCTCCAGGTCAGCGTAAAGCAGCGATTAGTCTTTTTAATGAAGGTAAAGAGCTGTCTCGAGACTTGGTTCCAGTGCTTAGCTCATTTCATCAGGTGGCACGTCATCGCCACAGCTTAATGAATATGTTTTTGGAGTTACAGCTGCAGGCTGCTTATGCTGATGGCGTGATTAGCCGGCAGGCAGAAAATGTATTACGTGATGTATGTTCTGCACTGGGTATTAGCCAGTTTCGTCTACAGGTCATTCAACAGCGCTATTTAGCACAGCGAGCCTTTTTTAATCAATACCAGGAGCAAACCAGGCAGAGGCATCAGGCTAATCTGGCAGGTCGCAATCAATTAAATAATGCTTATGCTGTGTTAGGTGTGCCTGTTGGATGTGATGATCAGCAGCTTAAAAAAGCGTATCGTCGTTTAATGAGCCAGCACCATCCAGATAAATTAGTCGCTAAAGGTCTTCCTGAAGAAATGGTTTCTGTCGCAAAACAAAAAACTCAGGAAATTCAAGCAGCTTATAACTTAATTAAAAACTATCGAACTCAAAAAGCGTAGCATTAACGCGATGCTCGACTTTTTAGCCTATTAATTGAGCCAACTGAAGTGGAGCGTTGCCTTCGTTTCTATTGAGTAACACACATAAACTGTGTGATAACAATTTACGACTTATTCGATTCGTCAGACTCCATAAGGTCCTACCTTTTGTTCGTTGGATATTAAACGTTTTTACAAGCTGACCAATCGTTGTCTCAACCCGTCGTCGGACCCGGTTTAACTGTCCCCTCCATTTCTCTGGGAGTTGATCCACCATGTTTTCTCTGACCGGTG
>NZ_AUAF01000051.1 GCF_000428585.1 Zooshikella ganghwensis DSM 15267
TGCTGAAGGACTAATACTTTAAACATCAACACCACATCAAATGGTTTACGTCCCGCTTGGCTTTTTCGGGACTTTTGACGAACTTTATTCAATGTCGCCCTAAAGCGCTCCCAATCAATCAAGGCGCTAAGACTCACCAATGGGTCACGCTCATTCAGCTTGTTATAACGATCTTTCAGATCAAAAAAACCTGGTTGCACCATTTTGCTAGCACTCGTTTCTTATTACTCAGCTGCTATGTATTATACATCAGTAAGAATTTTTAGAGGTGCCCTAGGTTATGTGGTTGGGATTTTTACGGACTTAATTTTATTTTGGATAAAAGCAATGAGCTTTTTAACTTCCTCAGTTTCTGTATTGAAATTATTATAATCAGTACTGTATATTTCTTTTAAGTCATTTAACGTTAAGTAATCCGGGTGGTGAACTTCGGCAATTGTAGCATACTTAAATTTTGTGTTGTTTTTCTCAATATATAATGAGTATATATGAATAGCTAAATTTTCTTTCGAAGACGACTGAAAGCTTTTGTATAATGCAGCTAAATCCTGGTCAGATTTTAGTTCGCCAAAGAATTGAGGTTGTTTACTTATTTTCCATCCAGCCGCTTTTAAAACTGCGCCAATAGACCCTCCATTGAGAATTTTTTTGTGCTCATTGGCAAAAGAGGTATCAACTTGCTCAGGGTAATGCACAATTGCCAAAGTCCTGGTTACTTTTTTACTTGAGTGAGTACTGTATAAGCGTGATACTCTAATTGACTCTCCAGATTCCAGTACGTCAATCCCGTAGCTACCAAACTTTAGTTCAATACGTTCACTGTTCAATAGGGGACGAAGTTTTTTATTGTCAATGGGTGTGGATGTTTGGGTAGCGAATGTATGACTGGTAAAGGTAATAAACAAGCATGTTAGTAAAGTAGAGAGCTTTGTTTTAAGCTGATGCATAGATATCTCATTTTTAATTAATGGCAGAAGAGTGATACCCACAGCGAAGTATACCCTTCACGAATGATTTCTAGGTTTTGTTATCTTCACTACTTACCCGAAATCACCTATTAATATAGGCTCATGGGGCTTCGTCACTTGATGGCCGCACCTAAAAACCATTCGTATTGGGTATATAGAAGTGGAGTGAATTTAAGTAATAATAAAGCAAGTATAACGTTACCAGCTTTATAAAAAAATATTTAATCATTAAAGAGGATTAAATATAGTTAACCTTTATGAATAGAGAGTAATAGTTTATATACCGAAAATGAAAAATACAGATAAGAAGAATTACCTCTGTGTCTGGAGCTCATTAGGATAAACGCTAAAAAAGATTCGTGAAGGGGCTATATACAACTGCTATGGTTGATGCTCAATAAATGGTTTCATTGAAGGAGCATTAAAAAACTATCATCAGAGCCAATAATGTCTATAGTTTATTGTAAACATAAGCATGGCAAGTGTTGAGATTGAAGCCAGAGTGAAAAGCGAGAGACGACTACGTTATATTTCCTTAGTAGTATTGTATTTTGCTATTTGTATACCTATTAAGGGAGCTAGCGATACGATTGTATTTGCGACGGGAAGTTGGTGCCCTTATATTTGTCCTGAGACATTAAGTGATGAAGGTATAAATGATGAGCCTGGCTTCGTCGTGGAGATTGTTCGTGAAATATTGAATGAATATGGACATCAAATTAAGCTTGCCATCGTACCATGGTCAAGAGCGATTCGTGGGGCTAGGAATGGTAGTTATGATGGCTTACTTGGTACTGTACCGGCTACAGTTCCTGAAATGATATTTCCAGAACGAGGACAATCATTTTACCATATGTGCTTTTTTACTCGAGTAGATTCAACCTGGGAGTACGAGGGCGTTAAGTCGCTAACAAGTGTTCGTCTAGGTGTAGTGCAAGACTATGATTATGATAATGGAGGAGAACTGGATCAGTACATTCAGCATGAAATAAATGGCTATTGGGTAATACCAATTTCGGGAGAGGATAAGGATGCACTCAAAACGAATGTTAGGCGAATTGAGCAGAGGCGTGTGGATGTGATTATCGATGGCCGGGAAGTTATAGATTATTATTTTAAAGATAAAGAAAAAACTGTTCGAGAAGCAGGTTGTATTTCTAGAGATGAAATGTATGTTGCTTTTTCCCCTATGAATGACCGAGCAAAAGAGTATGCTGAAATTTTGAGCAACGGTATGGTTAGGCTAAGGGCAAGCGGTAAGCTGGAGAAAATCTTAGCAAAGTATGGCGTAAAAGACTGGCAGTAAATTTAGTTATACTTGCCTTGATAGAACTCTTTCCAGAGTTGTTGATATTGACCTGTCGTGACTAGCTGATTTAGTCCTTCATTAAATAATTTTAAAAATAATTTATTGTGTTCAATTTTTTTAGAAAATATCAAGTGATAATCCCAGCGTTCATATGGTTGTGTATAGGTGATATCATCCTGATGATCAGTAGTTAGCTGAGAATGGATTATATGTAAGCCAACATCCTTATTTTCATCGAGTGCATCAAACCGCTTTGCAACCAGCTTGCGAAAAGTTGAAACCTTATTGGTCCCGGTAATAAAGTTAATAAGTTTGGCTTGTTCCGCTTTGACCAGAAGTTTAGCTTTAGCTGACTCCATGGGTATACCAATATGTAAGCCTTTTAATTGATAAAGCTTTTCAGGATCTCCTTGCCAGATGATCGGTGTTTCTCTTAAATGAAAAAGCACCAGCTCTCCAGTATAAACAATATCTGAAAAGTAACAGTCTTTGAGCCGTTCTTTCGTTTTTCCCCATATTGCTGAAGCATGCCATTTTCCAGATTTAACGTACTTATATGACCGTTTCCAAGGGAAAAAGCCATATCTTACGTTGATATTTTGAGCGGTAAAAATGGTTGTCAAAATATGAGTGACAATACCATAATGAGGAAGATCTTTACCTATGAAAGGATGCCATTCACCAATCGCAATACTTATTTCTTCTTCTGCGGTTGCTTTATGTGACAAAAGAATGATGAAACATATGGCTATAATAATATGAGTCTTCATTTGTACGCTTCACGGACCAACCCTTGTTTTTTGCGCTAATACCAGTATGGCAGACTGCATTGAAAGCTAACTTGGAGGAGTACATATTATAAACAAACGGTATCAGGTGATAGGTTTAAGCCTGCCTTGCTGTTTGAGGTTATGGAGTAAGCTATGGATAGTTAGTATGAGTTTGCTGAAAATGGTAAATAATCGCTTTCTGTAATGGTGTTATTATGTGTGAGGATAACTGGACACATGCGCCATGTGTAGTATGATCGTGAAAAAAACAAGAGGTTAAAGGATTAGCAAATGATCAAGAAAGCAATTCTAATATGTTTGATGGTATTGGGGTATTCTGTGGCTGGTGTAACAATGGCAGACTGTTCTACTCCAACATCGGGTGGCGTTCGCCTTATAGTCGTTTTTAATGACCAGATACATTCTGGAAAAATGTCACTTGAGGACGCCTATAGTGATGAGTTAAGAAAAGTAAGTGTGCTGAACCCATTTTATGTGATTCGACGTTTTCAGGAGCAGGGACTTATTATTTGTGCAGAGCCTGCAGATGAAGCTCATTTAGCGCAGATGGTACAGGGTATTGAGCAGTTAGCGGTTATTGATTACGTTGAGGTAGATCAGCGGATGCAGCCTCGAATGAAACCATGAATCAGCTTGGTTAAAAAAGTGTCTATAACACGTAGCCTGCATCTGCAGGCCTGTGTTTATTGGGAAATTGGAATCGTAAAGTAAAAAATAGTACCGCCATCAGGATTATTTTCAAAGCCTAGCTTTCCACCATGAGAAGACATAATTGACTCACACACCGATAAACCTATGCCCATACCTGTGGACTTTGTGGTAAAGAAAGGCGTAAATAGGTTTTCGGCTGCTTCTGGTGATAATCCATGGCCACGATCAATCACCATTACTTTAACAAACTGATCACTGATTTTTTCAGTGGAAATATGCACACCTTCTTCCTGAGTATCCAGCCCTTTCATAGCTTCCATTGCATTACGCAACAGGTTAAGTGCAACCTGTTGAATCTGCACGGGGTCGGCGGCTATAGGGGGAATATGCTTACCAGGGTGAAAGTGAATTTGGATAGCGTTATTACGCGCATCTACTTCAGCCAGTTTTACAACATCACTAATCAGCTTGTTGCAGTCAACCTGTTCAATACAGTGCTCGGGTTTTTTTACAAAGCTGCGAATACGAGCGATGATTTCTCCTGCACGTCGGGCCTGGGTAGCTATTTTTTCCAGAGCATCCGTAAGAACGTCAGCATCAACATTATCTCGCTTTAAAATACGTGTACAAACTTGTGAGTAGTTTGATATTGCGGTGAGAGGCTGGTTAACTTCATGAGCAAATCCTGCGGCCATCTCACCCATTGTACTCAGTCGAGAGACATGAGTTAGACGTTCTTGTTGTTCCTGAAGTTCGGACAATGCTTGTTGTAAGGCTTGCTCACTACGCTTACGCTCAGTAATGTCTTTAAATACAATAACAGCACCTGTCGTGTGACCACTTTCAGTAATTGGAGTACATGAGTAGTCTACCGCAAAACAGTGACCTTGTTGGTGCCAGAAAATACTATCCTCAACCTGTTGTGGATGCCCATGGTGAAGCACATGCCACAATGGGGTTTCACTAAAATCGCATGGGGTCATGTCAGCATAGCTATGCAATAACAGCTGGTGAAAGTTTTTGCCGATTAACTGCTCTTCACTCCAGCCAGTCACCTGTGTGGCGGCATAATTGACAAAGGTTATATGGGCTTGCTGATCAACACCAATGACGCCTTCTGTCATCGAAGCCAATATCCGCTCATTGTCTGCTTCGAGCTGGCGATTGCGTTTGGCTAGTGCTTGTTCCAGTTGATGTATTTTAAGCTGGCTCTCAACACGAGCAATGACTTCTTCTGATTGAAATGGCTTAGAAATAAAGTCAGTGGCTCCAAGCTTGAGTCCTTTGACTTTATCTTTGGTTTCATCAAGTGATGAAAGGAAAATAATTGCAATGTCTTGAGTTAGGGGGTCTGCCTTGAGTTTTTGGCAGACTTCGTAGCCATCAATCCCAGGCATGATAATATCAAGGAGGATTAAGGCAGGTTTTTCTTGTTGAGCAATTTTAAGTGCACTTTCACCACTCTTAGCGATTAACAGTTTATAGCCACGGCCATTTAACGTTTGTAATAACACATGCAGGTTGGCTGGGTTGTCGTCAACCAGCAAAATTCGGTCATTCTCGGCATTTTTCGCATTTGCGTGATTTTGCTCAACAGAGTTCATGAATACTGCCGTTCCTGTGTCCGTTTAAACCTGTATATGTACCGCATTTTGGAGATCTGTCATACGTTAAGTACGTTACTTTTGTAAAGTCGAGTGATTAGCACTTAAATCTCTATTTTTGTTACTTCTTTATGATAGTGTCCAACGTTTTACTGATAATTAGTTTTGAGGTTGATTCCAAAACTATCAGTTTAACGTGGTTATTATGATTGATTTTGCAGAAAAATAACATTTTTCATGTCTTTTCTTAAGGTAATTGCATATATACCCACAGCGAAGGACTTTATATCACTCATTTTCAAGCGTGTTGCTATCAGCCTGTTATGCTGAGTTAAGGGTGATATCCTCATTGCTGGGCTATGGTTATAGGCTATATTCTGAAAAATGATATTCGCTGATCGGTTCGTAATGTTTTTGATTATCCCTCTTCACCACAGCAGTTTATTACTATAAGCTCCTCAGTTTTATTACTTGCTCACTGCCTGTAACAACTGACATGGTGAACATGTGATACTTGGCCTGCAAGCGCGTTTTTTTGCATTACGCTTGGGCCTCTAGAGCACAACATAATATAGGAGTTCGCAGAAAGACAGCATGAAAGTTCTGGTAATTGGTGGTTCTGGTCAAACTGGACATCGCTTGTGTGAAATATTACGGCAAAATGAAATTGAGTTTTTGGCTCCTGCCAGAAGTGAGCTGGATATTGCTGATGCTCAAGCGCTGCATGACATTTTGAATGAGTTTCAGCCCTCAATGGTTGTAAATTGTTCAGGGTACAGGAGCTTGAGTCGGGCAGAACAAGAGCCATCCCTTTGTTTTGCCATTAACCGGGATGCTATTGCTGCTTTGGCTGACTTATGCCATGCCATGGGTATGATACTGATACATCTGTCGTCTTATTTGGTATTTGATGGTAGTAAGTCAGAACCCTATACCGAAGAGGATGAACCAAACCCTCAAGGTGTGTTGGCGTGTAGTATTTGGCAAGGAGAGCAGCAGATACGTGACCGTTGTCCTCGGCATATTATTTTGCGAGTTGGCTGGGTAATTAGTGCTCGACGCGAAAATATGGTTAATCGGACACTAACCGCACTGCGCTTGCACAAACCTATCACTGTTGCTAGTGATAAGCTGGGAAACCCAACCCCAGCAGAAAATGTTGCCAAAGTTTTTATGACTATCTTATATCAATTGGATTGTGATGCTCAGGTGTTCGGTACTTACCACTATGCCGGTGTAGAAGCTGTATCAGAGAGTAAGTTTAATGAGGTCATTTATAATGAAGCCTCTCGGTTTGAAGATTTACCCATTAACTGCATCAAGGTTGTTGAAACTGAGCAGTTAGAACGTCTTAGAGCTCGCCGTAATGATCGGTTGGCCAACCGAAAAATTCTGCGCACCTTTGGTATTCATGCTAAGCCATGGCGTACTGGCTTGGTCAGAATAATGAAAAAACTTTATGAGCAGGGATCGTGAAAACATATCTTTGTTTGTCTGCCGTATTAAAACAGCAGACAAGCACTGATTAAGCTAATGATGGCAGCCTAAAATTTGTAGCCTACACCCAGCATGTAAACCCATGGATCAATATCAACATCAACTTTGGATTTTGATCCACCAAATCTAAACTCTGCAGTGGTATCAATATCAAGGTACCATAACGTACCATTAACCACCCATTTATCATTGATTTGGTAGTCAACACCTACTTCTGCAGCCCAACCCCATGAGTCGTCTAAATCTAAACTGCTAAATCCTTGGTTTTTACGGGTTGAGCTAAACTCTTCATCAAAAAACGTTGTGTAGTTTATCCCCGCACCAACATAAGGCTGAAAGGCGCTGGCTGGTTTATTAAAGTAGTATTGTAAAGTGACTGTAGGAGGCAGGTGTTTCATATCGGCGAGGGTTCCATCGCCTAAGCCCAGCACACTTTTCTTTAGGCTCAATGTGTGCTCAAAGGGGGTGGCAGCCAATAAACCTATTCCCCAATGATCTGCAAGCATATAGGTAAACGTTAAGCCTAACTGTGTATTGCTGTCGGCGCCAACTTCCATCCCCGTATCGGACCCTCCCACAAACACTGAGCCACTATCTTCACTTGGATCAACTGTTGCTGCACCTGCGCGGAGAATGAAATCACCGGCTTTATGAGCAGAAGCGAAGGAAGGTAATAGAGAAAGGCTGACGCTGGTTAATGTGGCAAGCACAAGAGGAGCTAACTTCATGGGAGTTACCTTTTATATGTTCACAGGTTGTTATTAGTTGCGATTACTTTCGTCATAAGGTGGTATAAAACAATGAGTGCAATGACATCCTTAGCAACAAAAGTGTATTTTTTATGAATGAGTAGCTTTATTTCATTTGCAGGCTTTATCCATGCTGCTTTTGTTGTCTATCACTCTTAGATTCCTATCTTGATAGCACAAAGTGACTAAAGGGCACCTCTAAAAATGCACTTTTTTCTTAATAGCTGTGTCAGCGCTGTACTCGAATCCTCATGTATTCCTTATACACTGCGGTTCTCCGTGCAGTGCTTCCTTGCTCTTGGAAAAAAATCACTATTTTTAGAGGTACCCTAAAGATAAATGACTTATGACTTATACTTCAGGTTTCGTATTGTAAAAATAAATGATGAATAAAAGTTGATTTGACGCAATAGACATTAAGTTTGATAGATCAGTTAGGTTGAGAAGCGAAAGTACTATCAAATCAATTGAGAATAGTTATCATTTGTGATAAACATGCGTTCTGCAAATGAGCCTTGCTTCAAGGCCACTCACTGTTGTTAAGGTTGTTATGCATGACATGCAGAAATAGGCGAAATCAAATAATCACAGGTCTGCTGGTTAGTGTAACTGGTTTTTTTATGAGTCATTGGGCTTGGGCGGATGACTTAAACAAGGCTTTTGAGTCCTTGGAGCAAACTCATAAGGCAGGTGTGAAAACCCAGCAGCACATTGATAAAACAGATGATGAAACCCAGGACATGTTGCAATCTTATCGGCAAGTGGTTGCGGAGCAGCAAAGTCTGTCACTTTATAATAAACAACTAAAGTTGATGACAGACTCCCAACAGCAAAAAATCACAGAGTTGTCTGCTCAGATTGAAAGTATCGAAGAAACCCAACATGCAATTCTTCCCCTTATGCAACAGATGTTGCAGGGTTTGAAGCAGTTTGTGGCAATGGATATTCCATTTTTAATGGAAGAGCGTCAGGCTCGATTAGATAAGCTCGACTTATTACTGGTCAATAGTGAAGTCAGTGTTGCTGAAAAATACCGACAGCTACTCGAAGCATTTCAAATTGAAATTGAGTATGGCAATACAATTGAAGCCTATGAAGGTCAACTAGTGGCCAATAAAATGTATTCTAGTACGACAGAAAAAACGGGGACCGCACAATGGGTGCAGTTTTTTCGTATGGGACGTGTAGGGTTGTACTACATGACAGCTGATGGTCACGAGTTAGGTGTATGGAATAATCAGCTACGCCACTGGCAGTCAATTGATCAGCAGTATTTATCCGAATTACAGCAAGCCATTCGCTTAGCCCATCAGCAGCAAGCACCTCAACTGTTGTCGCTGCCTATCAATACACCGAACCATGTCAGCAAGAAACAAGATGCTGTCAGCACACAGCAAAAGACAAAGTAAAGGTAGTGGCAGGGGAAAGAAGAAAACGATGAAGTATTTTATATTGGTGCTGATAGCAGGCTTTGGATGTTCAGTGTTAGCGGCTAATCAGCAAGTACCTGAGACACCCCAGCAGTTATTGCAGCAAATTTTACAGCAACAGCAGCATCAACAAACCATTAATAAACAACGTGAAGCCCGGTTTTTAAAAGAAAAAGCGCAACAGGCTAAACTGCTGGCAGAAGCAAAGGCAGCATTGGCTCAAGCACAGACAGAAAATGAAAAGCTGCAGCAAACATTTGATGAGCAAGCAGAAGCACTAATCACGCTGAAACAGACGTTAAAACAGCGTAGTGGGCATCTGGGTGAATTATTTGGTCAAGTCCGTCAACTAGCCAATGATGTTCAGACTACGTTGCAACAGTCGTTAATTACTGCGCAATATCCAGAGCGTATTGCTCAACTACGTTCATTATCCGAAACCAAGCAATTGCCAACGACTCAAGAGTTACGACAGTTATGGTATGAATTACAGCGGGAAATGACGGCTTCAGGCGAAATTGTCTCTTTTTCTGCGCCAGTGATTCGGGCTGGAGGACAGTCCGAGACAGAACAAGTCACACGTGTTGGCTCCTTTAATGTAGTGACTAACCAAGGGTATTTGCGTTATGTCCCAGAGGGTCCACTGCAATTGCTAGCGAGTCAGCCATCGGCGAGTACATTGGATCGGCTAAATGATTGGCTACAGGCGAAAACGACAGTAGCCCCCTTAACCATTGACCCAACCCAGGGAGACGTGCTGAATATTCTTCAACAGCAGCCCACCTGGATTGAACGCTGGCAGCAAGGTGGAGTGGTGGGCATGATAATTGGTGTCTTGGGTGTCATTGGCATGCTTTTAGGTATAGGTAGATTGCTGCAATTAATGTTCATTCAAAGGAATGTTAAGCAACAGCTTAGTCAGCCTACGGTACCTCAACAGAACAATCCTTTAGGTCGGGTGCTGGCAGTATATCAGCAACAGAAAGCAAGGAACTTAGAACAATTAGAGCTTTGTTTAGATGAGGCTATTATGCATGAGGTGCCAAAGTTAGAGCGGTGGCAAGGCACTGTTAAGTTATTGGCGGGTGTTGCACCTTTAATGGGGTTACTGGGTACGGTAACCGGGATGATTGTTACCTTCCAAACAATCACATTGTTTGGCACCGGAGATCCGAAGCTAATGGCTGCGGGTATTTCCCAAGCATTGATTACAACGGTATTAGGTTTGATAGCAGCGATACCTTTGTTGTTTTTGCATACAGCTATTTCTTCACGCAGTAAGGCGCTAATTCAGGTATTGGATAAACAGGCCGCAGGGTTATTAGCCCAGCAATTTATCCAGGATCACTCAGCAACGACGACTCAGCGTGAAGCCTAATGGAAGGGATAGGATGGCATATTGCTGTTTTTTTCCAGCAAGGCGGATGGGTTCTTTGGTTAATTGCGGGGGTGTGCCTGATTTTATGGGGACTGATTATTGAGCGCTTTTTGTACTTTTTCTGGCAGCGTAAGTTAGATGCTCAGTCTTTTTTATCCTTAGGCTCTGCTTTTCACCAGCAGTATGTTGACTTAGATAAACCCGCTTATAATCGTTTATGGCAATGGTATAAGGCCCATCTTTTAAATCAGTATCAGCAGTTACTGGAGCAGGGACAACGTTATATCAAACTATTGGTGGTGATATGCCCATTATTAGGATTATTGGGTACGGTAACGGGTATGATTCAGGTTTTTGAGGCACTGATGGTGGCTGGGAATATGCGAGCAATGGCTAATGGAGTAGCGAGTGCCACCATGCCAACCATGGCTGGAATGGTTGTTGCCTTATCAGGTATTTATTTTCGTGCGCTAATACAGCAGCGAACCCGAATTTATCTTCATGAGTTAGCAGATCAGTTATGAGCCAGTATAAGTTATGAGAGTAAATAGGCATGTAAGCAGTGACGCCGATGAGTCGGGGGTTGATTTGACACCCATGCTAGATGTGGTGTTTATCATGCTGATTTTTTTTATTGTGACTAGCTCATTCGTGCGTGAATCGGGTGTAACCGTCAGTCGTCCAGAAGCGCAAACCGCTCAAGATCAACCTGCAGGTGCTATTTTGGTGGCTATAAAGCCCAGTGGAGACATCTGGATTGATAAACGACAGGTTGATATTAGGCGAGTGCGTGCGCATATTGAGCGACTGAAAGCAGAAATGCCTGAGGTGAGTGCAGTCATTCAAGCAGATCGTGATGCACGAACAGGTATACTGATCAACGTAATGGACCAGATTAAACTTGCCGGTATTTCGCAAATTGCAGTTGCTACGGTACAACCATGATACAAAGCTACACGACATCTCAGGCACGTTATCAGGGTAACGATAGTGGCGATAGTCTGAATAGTGATGGTTTTAATGGTGAAAGCGCCAATCAAGGGGTTGTCCTGGCAATGCCTGCTACGTCATGGTTGCGATCAGGGATTGCTTTCAGTGGTGCAATAGGGGTGTCATTGGCTCTGTTTTTATTGATGAGCCATCTAACAAAAGCGCCTGAACCTAAGACAATGGCAGTATCTTCCAGCGTGTCTTTTTTACGCATGATGGTTGACTCTCCTGTTGCAGAATTATCCGACCCTCAACCAGAAACGTCACCACCACCAGCTGTTGAGCCGCCCCCAGAACTGCCAAAACCAATAGTTGAGCCTTCACTAGAGGCTACCACGGCAATTTCTAGTCCAAAGGTCGAAATGCCGAAGATGGATTTGCCTGACATTACACCAGCGGTATCAGGCGATGTACTGGCAGGTATTCAGGCTAGGGTTGCCCAACTAGAGTCTAAACAGCAAGTAGAGCCCAGGCAGCAAGCTCAACCAACCAGTTCACCGACAGCTACGAATCTTACGGCCACTAATCGTATCGCCAGTCCTTCGGTTTCAGTCGGTGACTTATCCATTGGGCAGGAAGTTATGGTGATTCATAAAGTGCCGGCACAATACCCAAGACGAGCCATGCAGCGACGTCAGGAGGGCTGGGTAAAAATTCGCTTTGATATAACGGCCCAGGGAAGTACTACCAATCTACAAGTGGTGGAGGCTAAGCCTCAAGGGGTATTTGATCGTTCAGCACTCCAATCTTTGCAGCACTGGCGCTTTAAACCCAAACTGGTAAATGGCAAAGCAGTTATGCGCTATAACCTGATTCAAGTGATCGAATATAAGCTTTAGGGGTAGGCGATGAAAAAAACACTAGCTGTCGTACTCTTAAGTTTAACTGGTTATTTTTCAGCTGAAATCACCTATGCTCAAGGGCCGTCTTTGCCTCCTGCTTTGTATCGGCAAATTGAAACAATTCAACAGTTACAGCATAAACAACAATGGCAGGTTGCGGCTAAAAAAATTATTGAGCTTGAAAAACAGCTTGACTCCCATAGTTATGGTTATTCTCTGGTATCCCAGTTAGGAGTGCATAATGCTTTACAGCGAGGTAAACCTGATTTAGCGATTGTCCGACTGCGCAAAGTGTTGTCAGCAAAAAAACTGTCTAACAACACACTGGATGACTTAACAGTGACATTAGGGCAGCTTTTGGTCCAGCAGGGGCAGGCAAAAGAGGCTGTAAAATGGTTGCAACCTTGGTCAAAGCGGGTAAAACAAAAAAAGTCTGATAACGTAGCAACAGGGTTGATGACGCTGGGTTATGCGTATCATCAGCTAGGAAACTATTCTGCGGTGATTGAGCCGGTTAAGCGTGCAGTAACACTCTATCAAAAGCCTCCGCAAAGTGTTTATCAACTATTGTTATCTGCCTATATGCAAACGAAGCGTTATGCGGCAGCCCAAAAACTGCTGCAACAAAAGCTGATTGTTATGTATCCAGCAAAAGCAAATTATTGGCGGCAGCTAAGCTTTGTAAGCTATCAGTTGCAAGACATCAACACGGCCGTAGCTACTTTAGAGCTTGGAATAAAAAAAGGTATTTTGCAGCAAGCTAAAGATGTAAAGCAGTTAGTTTCTTTATATTTACAGCAAAAAAACCCTTATCAAGCGGCTATGCTTCAGTCAAAGTTTTTAAAGCAAGGTTTGCTTAAAGGTTCGCGGGAAGACTATCAATTACTGACCAATGCCTGGTTGCAAGCGCGTGAACGTAAAAAAGCTGCTCAGGTTTTGGAAAGCTATTTAACTGAGGCTCCAGATCCGGATTTATATAAAACACTCGTGCAGTTATATTATGAAATGCAGCAATGGAATCGTATTGAGCAAATACATCCGACAGTATTCAAACACTTGAAAAGTGATAAAGCAAAAGGAATGCACTTGATTATTGTCGGACTGGCAGCTATTGAAAAAAAACAGTTTGATAAGGCTGAACGTTTTTTTCAACAAGCCCGGCAATATAGTCACTCAGAAAAAACTGCTCGTCAGTGGTTGAGCTATTTGCGACAAAGGACTAAGCTCAGTCAGTCATAAGGGCGCTTCTAAAAATGCACTTTTTTCGTGATGGTTGTGTCAGTGCTGTACTCAGATTCTCATGTATTACTTATACACTGCGGTCCTCCGTGCAGTGCTTCCTTGTTCTAACAAAAAAATCACTATACCCAAAGCGAAGGGTATATTTTTAGAGTTGCCTATAGGCTACCAAACAAATCTTTCTTTGTAGGTATAGCAGGCCTAGAGGATGCTAGGCTAATCCTTAATAACTTCTGAACAAAGCGTGATATAAAAAAAATAGGCTAGGGGTTAATGAAAATTAAAAAAGTGATGGCCACCCTGGATCAATGGTGCTGTAAATATCTGCAGCTTAATTCTACACAAACTCGGCTGGATAGTATTGTTTATGATGGTGAGTCTTTGATAGTGACTAGTCATGAAGCTTTTAAGCGACATATTTATCATGACAAATTTTGTAGTACAACAGTAATGGCGTTAAATAAGAGCGAAGTAGAAAAATTAGGGTTGGCTATTGGTAAATCTATCGCGGATAATTTGGTTGTTACGTTTGATGAACCAGTAGTTAGGAAGTACAAAAGTGAAAGAAGTGGTTAGTGGTAAAGCGATCATTCAGCCAAAATATTTATGGTTTTTAATTTTATCCTACTCAATGATTATTGCGACAGCAAATTGGTTTGATGGGCGATTGGTTGAGTTATTTGGAGTAGTGATATCGCCAGGTACGTTGATCTTTCCACTCAGCTTTTTGATTTCAGATATTATTACTGAAGTTTATGGTTATAAACATGCTAGGCGGGCTATTTGGTCCGCCTTGTTATTTAATATTTTAATTATTGGCTATGGTCATTTACTGGTCAGCTTGCCTAGCCCTGCATTTGCAAAAGACAATGCGTGTTTTGATAAACTTATTAATACAGATAGTCGGATTATATTAGGGTCAATTGTGGCTTATATGCTGTGTGAGCCTGTTAACTCATACATTGTGGCAAAGATGAAAGTATTAATGAATGGTGCTTATGTAGGTTTGCGCTTTGTCTTATCGACTATTGTAGCCGCATCGATTGATACTGTTATTTTCGTGTTGATTGCATTTTACGGTATATATAGTTTTTCGGATGTTGTTGATCTGATAATTAATGTTTGCATCATCAAGATTGTAATTGAGATATTAGGCTTACCTGTATCTGTTAATTTATCAAAGTATATAAAGCGTCAAGAACAGCTGGATATGTATGATGATTTAACGGACTTTTCTTTATTTCGTATGGATGCTGACTATTCAAAGCAACAGAATAGATTTTGATCTATACAACGTAATATAAACTCTCTTTATCGAGAGTCATGAAAATGTAACAGATACTTGACGGCTGGACATAAAATAACATTTACTTAAGAAGTTTTCTGATATTAACCTGATTAGTGCTTCCAGCAGTATATACCAATACGAATGGTTTTTAGGGCGGCCGTCAAGTGACAAAGCCTCATGAGTTTATATTACCCCATGAGCCTTTACAAATAGGTGATTGGGGCGAGGAATGAAGATAACAAAACCTAGAACTCGATTCCGAAGTTTTTAATGCTTGCAAAACTAAAAGCTCCAAGGATCAGTGTATACATAGTTAGTAAACACTTGTTGTCACATGGCAGCCTATTTCTATAACTTATTGATTTATTCAAGCAATAAAAAAGTCAAGAAGAAAAAACTTCGGAATCGAGTAGAAATCATTCGTGAAGGTTATACTCTGTGAGAAATAGTCTGTAGTAAAGGCAGGGGCCACTAGCAGGTTAAGTCAAGTCATAAAAAGTTAGAGGATTACTGATGAAAAAGGCTGTTGTGCTCCTTTCTGGAGGCTTAGATTCCACTACATGTTTGGCTTATGCAAAATCACAGGGTCATGAGTGTTATGCGCTGAGCTTTGACTATGGTCAGAAGCATAACTCAGAGCTGGAAGCAGCCAAACGTATTGCACATGCCATGAACGCAGCAAGACATGAAGTTCTTCCTTTACAGCTTAATCAGTTAACGCGTTCTGCACTGACAGATCAATCGATTGATATCCCAGATTATGTCGATGATGGTGAGATTCCTGTGACTTATGTGCCTGCTCGAAACACAATTCTAATTGCGGTTGCTTTGGGCTGGGCTGAAGTGTTGGAAGCGGATGCAATTTTCATTGGGGTGAGTTCAGTTGATTACTCCGGTTATCCAGACTGCCGGCCTGAGTATATTGAGGCTTATCGAAAGCTGGCCGAACTTGCCACTAAGGTTGGTGTTGAAGGCAAGCCTATTAGTATTGAAACGCCACTTATTCATCTTAATAAAGCTGAAACTATCCAGCTAGGGCACAAGTTAGGCGTCGATTATGGCTTAACAGTGTCTTGCTATCGAGCTAATGATGAAGGTGAGGCATGTGGTGAGTGTGATAGCTGTTATTTACGTAAAAAAGGCTTTAGTGATGCGGGTATAGAAGACCCAACTCACTATATTCAGTAACAGCGGTGCTCCTGATACCTGTTTTGTAAACCATTCAAGCATTACCTGCGTTATTGAGCTCTGCCAATTAGAAGGTAATGCTTGAACCCTTCCTTTTGATCTTTCCTTAAAGTAGCGATGGCTACTCTGGCATCTGATATTGTCGCAATACCTTTTATTTCTTAGCGCTTAGGGTTGGTTTGAACAGCGATAAATGACTCATTAGGGTTATATTGACTTGTGCTGGCAAAAAACATTATTGAATATTTTTATAATATACAACAAAATAAGTATAATAGGGATTTGTTGAAGCTAATAGTATTTATCGTTGGTAGTATTTAACGCTAATAGTATTAATACGTATTTCATCTATACCCTTCATGAATCATTTTTAGGGCTTGTTTTTGTAAGGAATTATCCTCGTAGCGAAGATTTTATGGCGGTGTTGGCCTGATATGCTTAGGCGAGTGACAGTAACACAAGGTAAAATTTGAGGGCAGTAGGTTAAGAACCAACTGATTAAAAAGCCCTTGCTTGGGTGTTAAGTGGAGAATCCCCAAAAGCTTATATTAAGAAGTGCAAAGAAAGTTCGGTATCCTTTGTGGTGGTCATAGTGAACAAGGAATTCATGTTTTTAATATACTACACAAGTTTTATAAATAACTGTTAACAAATGTTTCACTTTGTTCGTAAAGAAGGATATATCAATAATCAGTGGTTATTAGTAAGAAGTAGGCGGTGTGGAATTGTGACCAGAAGTGACATTACAACAGATGCTATTCACTGGGTGATTAGTGATCTTATTCAGCAGAAATCGAAACGGGATAATGTCAAGTTCACGGCTTCTCGATTAGCGAAAGAATTAAATGTGCCTAGATCATTAGTGTCCAGGTTAATTCATTCTGATCCAAGTAAACGTGTAACAAATCCAACCATAGAGACGCTCATCAAAATTATTGACTATTTTCGTTCTGATGGCTTTGATGTCACATTGGATGATTTACTTGGATTACGCAAGCAAGTTATTGATATTCAAGCTCAGCAGACAGGGCTGTTAATTGAAAAGGCTTCAGTACCGCTTTACTCTTTATCTGATCCCTTTGGTGAGTCTTTAGGTGTTGTAGAAACTAAATTGGTTGAGGCTAAAGAAACACTCTTGGCATTTCAATTAGATCGAGATATTCAGCCAATGTTTAAGCCTGGCTCAATATTTTTTGTTGATACAAGCTTAAAGCCATCGGTAAATATGTTAATAGCTATGCGGTTTGAAGGAAAAAATGAGCTAACTATTGGCAAGTATATTATCAGTCATGATGATGAGCTTTTACTGTCGTATTATCCCGAAAGCCAAATCATAAAAATTGATGTTAGCAGCAGTTATCAGGTTTTGGGGGGCGTTATTCAGGTGTATGCTAATACACACCATAAGTAGCTATACGCCCTTTTCTTGTTGTTTCTGCTGCTCAGTGAGGATGTTGCAAGCAAGTAGTTTGGCGACACCCTCATGCTGCGGCAGAGATTACAAATAACGTTGATAAGGCTAAATGCTAACTGTCTTTTTGTTTAATGGTATTTTTGAGTGACTGTGCAGAAGTTTGCCAAAGGGTTTGTTTGAGTTCAGTCAGTAACTGCTGGTGAATGTGCTTTAACTTTGGCCGCTCTTGTTCTGTAAAGGCCAGTGGTCGACACAGTGCCATCGTTTGATAACCCAGTCTTGCTGTCATTAAACCAGCACCTATACCCTGAGCCATACGAGCAGAAAGTTTGCCCGCAAGCTCTGTTCCCAATAATTCCATCCCTAAATCGGCAACAAGCTCGCTGGCACCGGCAAAAAAGACATTGACGAGTACCGATTTGACTAACTTAATACGACTCCAATAGCCTAACCTTACCCCATAAATTGCTGCAATATCACTGATAAGTTTTACATTGCGCAACATCATAATCATCATATCTGTAATGGCTAGTGGACTGATAGCAATAAATAAAGCTGACTCAGAAGCACTACGGTTAACTGCACGCTTTGCCTGCTGATCAAAGGTGCTTAACACAGTGTGGTTATAAAGCTGTAGTGTTTCTTTATCAGTGTGCACATTGGTCAGTTGTGCAGTCCACTCTTGAAAGCATTCATGCTTATCGTGATTACAGCGCTTGGCTAGCTTTTCACAAAAGATGACACCCTCACCCTGCTGTTCGCTGGCTAATAACTGGGCTGCACGTTCTTGAAAACGGTGCACACCACGTAGCCTCTTTAGTGAGCCAAGCTCTCGAAAAATGAGTCGTAACGTCGCGATGGAAAGACAGCCAATCCCCGTAATAAAAAGCCCTGCTAGCATAGGTGACTCCTGCCAGCTAGCCCATAAAAACTGCCCTAATTCGACAAGAGAGGCTGTCCCTAGCGTAATAAGCCCTAAACGTAGCAAAATACTACGGGATTTTTGAGGAACATTTTTTTGTTTGGTGAGTTGCTCCAGTGTTTGCTCAAGTTCGGTGGCAGGAATTTCTTCTAACGTAACACCATTATCCAGCACTTGTTGTGATTTTAAAGTGGGTGTGGGTGTGGGTGAGGTTGAATCGTTGATTGTTTTATCAAAACGAATAGCTGTTTTAAGCGGTTTAGCTTGATTGTCTGGTGTATTGCTATTGGCTGTCATTGCAGTTTATCCCCTAACAAAAAAGCTAATGCCTGATCTAAGCGAATATGCGCTAAAGGTTGGTCGGGTTGCTTGGCTTGAGGTGCAAAGCTTACAAATTCAAAATGGTTATCTTGCCAATATTCATCGTTGGGGAGCACAGTAGGTACTTCACCAGGGAATAAAGTGATTGCTTCTCCGGTTTCCGCTTTATTGCCTTGGATAGCGGGTATAGATTCGCCTTGATGTTGACAATACCCGGCAGTAGTTGCCCGAATAGATGCTAGAGCCATGGTGTCACAGGGTATGCCATCAAAGCGGACATGTTGCTTTGCACCATGAACCAGTTGACCGAGCAAAGCTACTAAATGGCTGTGTTGTTCTGGGGTGATGTGGTCTGCTTTAGTGGCGGCAAATAAAAGTCGATCTATTTTTGGCGCAAATAGTCGGTTCAATAAACTACTTCGACCATAGTTGAAACTTTCAAGTATAAGTTCAATGGCGCGCTTTAAATCACGAAAACTTGCAGGACCAGCATTAAGAGGCTGTAAGCAATCGGCAAGCACAATTTGACGATCAAACTGAGCAAAGTGTTCTTTATAAAAGCCTTTTACCACATGATCACGATAGGCATCAAAGCGCTTCACTAGTTGCTCAAGTTGGGTGCCTGTCACAGGGCTTATACTGTCTTCTAAGTGAGTTGCTGCGGGTAGAGGAAAAAAGTGTAATAGCGGTGCACCAGACATTTCGCCTGGCAATAGAAATCGGCCAGGCTGTAATAAATGTAAACCGAGGGTTTCTCTAAAGTAGTGCAGTAGCTCAGTATACTCTTCTGCTAAGTCTCTCAGTAAGTCTTCATTGACAGGATCATCGGGCTTAATCTGTTGTGCTTTTTGTAACCATGATGCAGCTTTAGACGCTCGAGGTTCACTTTGTAGAAGCTGAAGCTGCTCCCGAGACCATACTAAATACTGCTGGTTAAGCATAGGTAAGTCGAGAAGCCACTCACCAGGGTAGTCAACAATATCTAAAAACAGGGTAGCAGTATCTGTTAGCCAGCTGGTGACGCCTTTTTCTGGTCGAAAACGAATGGCTAATCGAAGTTCACTTAAACCACGGGTAGGCTCTGGCCACTGAGCTGGTTGTGAGGATAAGGCTTGTAGTGCCTGATCATAGCGAAAACTTGGGATATGAGGGTGAGGTTGGCTGATACGGCGACAACCTAAAAAGCGATCCTGACGTACGACATCAAAAAATGGCAGATGCTGGTTATCACAGCCTTCCAGTAGCTGGTTTACTAGAGATGTAATAAAAGCGGTTTTACCACTGCGGCTTAAGCCTGTGACGGCCAGCCGGACATGACGATCCAGACCGCGTTGTAGTATATCAAACCCCTGCTGTTGTATACGCTGCCAAGCACTACCAGACGTTATTTTCATTCATACTCCTTAACCAGGTGTGGTGTACTTTATAGTAATTCGACTGGTCAAGGATTGCCAAGTTCTTGTAATCACTATAATGATTACATAGTGGTCTAGTTAGTCTTCCATGGTGTACAGTATGCTTAAATCAGGTAGTAAATAATGTAAGTGGGCTGATTTGCCATTGTCACAGGGTAATCTGCCAAAGTAACCAAAAAAGTCTTCCGAAAATAGGGTGGGTTTGTTGTGCTTTTTTAAAAGCGCATTAAACTCGTAGGGATGAATTTGCCAGTCTAATATTTGCCCACGTATTTTAATGCGAGCGCTTTTGGTGTGTGCAAGCCAGCTACGGTATCGAATCTTATTTCTAAGATTGGGTTCATCTTCTTCATAGGCTTTTTCTATAGAAGCACTTTCAGCAGCCATTGGTGCAAGATAAATACTCACTGTGCCAGTGTTATTGGTTTCTGTTGAAAAATACACATTTAGGCCAAACTTCGACCAAATCAACCAGCTAATATTTTTGCTTTCTTTATCAGGAGGTCCAAACACTTTATTCCATTCATCTTTATGGGTACCATAGTGAACTTTCTTGCCATTATACTTGAGATAACAACCATCTATTTCGACCACGTTATCATTTGAAAAAGCGATTATTGGCATTAAAGTAATTAAAAGTAATACCTGCAGAGTTAACTGTGTTGTTGATTTATGTATTCTGTTCATAGTCATTATAGTTTTTCACTTTTAACGTTTTTTGTACTTATTTGGGTCTGAATACAAGTTACCATGAATGATCATAATATAACTTAGCCCTTGAGGTTTTCCTGAGTCGTCATAAAGTGGCCGAAACTTGACATAAATCTCATCACCAAATTCTTTTCCCATCATGACATACTCGATTGCTCTTCCTAGAGAGACTATTTTAGGGAAGTCAGAAATGCTATTAAGAGGCTCTATTTTTGAGAATGATCTTTTGTTGTAATTCTTAGGGATGTTAAAGAAGTTTTTCTCAAGAGTTGTCTTGTTTATTTTTTTTTTCTTCGATTATAAGATTTCCGCTAAAATCTTTTTTTGGGAAAAGAATAAACTGATACGTATGTTTTCTTCTGGCTGAGGCTAAATATAAGTCTGTTACAACACTAACTTTGCTTATAGGCACATCATCAGGTGAAATTTGCTCTTTATAAAATGGGCCAATATTTTCAGAATGGTTTTTTATATCAAGCATGATTAACAAAGAATGTGCTTTATTGGTGTTTAGTCGTGACTCAATGGCTAACCCTAACTTATCCCAGGTATATGCAACTCTCAAATATTCCTCGGGTAAACCTTTCACGACAAATTTGGTGGTTCTATCTGGCTTACCCAGCAAGTTGAACCAGTTATCTATAGGGGTATCGAGAAAAACAGCTTTGTTATTGATTTTGATGTCTCTGCCATTAAGCGTTATTTCAATATTTGAAGAATGACTTGGTATGGTGGCGCATATTATAACCAAAAAAAATAAGGTTTTGATAATGCTACTTAGAAAACTCTGATGCATAATCATTATGTGTTGATCAAAGTGTATTTAGTCTCTTTTAAGATGACTTATTATTTGAAGTGGTTTTTTTGCACAAGTCACACTGTATATCAGCCACTGCGGCTGCTTTTCTGACATTTACAACTTGGGCGTCAACATCCCATGACATACTCTTTAATGCGACTGATTGTGCTGGTGTACCAACACCCGGTGTTCCACCGGCATTAATACGTATACTTGGGCCATTCATAGTGACACCGCCAGGGTTCAACTTAAAAAAGCTGTTGTTACCCTTGGCAATTAATTCCATATTGGCATCAATGATGAGTTTACTACTGGATTGTAAGTGTATTTCTTGAGTACTGTCTGTAAATGTTTTTTGTTTGGATTTTTCATGTAGATTGCCATGAACAGTAACGTATTGCTGTTGTTCCACCTGGGTATTGAGTTGTCCATGTACATGTTGAGTATACTTTTGGTGAATATGGCTATGGTGTGATTGATCAACAATTTCATGCTGCTGATGACCAATATGTGTTGTTTTGTCCTTTTTTACATGAATATCAATATTTCGCTCGGCATGAACAAAAATCTGTTCTTGACCTTTTTTATCTTCATATCGCCATTCATTGAAACCATCTGCATTGGGAGTACTGCAGGTTTTAATGGTGGTTTTGGTTTTATGCTCTGGTAATTGATAAGGTGGCATATTCAGCCCATTATAAAGACCCCCTTTAATGATTGGGCGATCAGGATCACTATTAATAAAGCTGATTAAAACTTCTTGACCAATTCTTGGTAGTTGCAAAGCCCCCCAGCCTGCACCCGTCCATGGCTGTACCACACGAACCCAACAAGAAGCATGTTCTGAGTAATTACCATCACGGTCCCAATGGAACTGTACTTTAATACGACCATATTGATCGGTGTAGATTTCTTCTCCTTTTGGACCGACTACTGTAGCCGACTCAATTCCATAGCAACGATTTTTTTTGATTATTTTAGGCGAGGCGATTGTTTTAAACTCAAGGTCTTTATAACAAGTACAGTTAAACTGACAGTTATACGTAGTAGGTTCATCACTCGCGCCTTCTTCTAGAGATTGAGGCTGTTTTCCATAATGACGGGTTTTTGTGACAAGATACTGTTGGTTAAGTTGAGGGTTGGAATGCTCTTGTAGCGTAAACAGCCCACCAGGCAAAAGGTAAATGCAGTTACTTTCTCCTTGTCCTAAGGTTATTTGACTTTGTGCTTGAAGGAGTTTGACATTAGCTTGTTGTGTTCCAGTCGGTATGGTTTGGTATAGACCACTATGATAATACAGCTCTCGTTGTGATTCTGTTGTAAGTTGTTTTTGCTGCTCTAGATCAAGACTGGGTTTCGTAAAATTATAGTCTCTTAAAGTAACCTTATTAACAGTTAGCTTTTCTCTTAAGTTAAAACGGTGAATGACATAATCAGGTTTGATCATACCTCGGTCATTAATGAGTGGTAATTCAGGAGAACGCACAGGTTTAAATATATACTTTGAATCACTGATCACTAAAGTGTGTTTGTCTTTTTTATGCTCAAAGTGATAGTGAAGGCCATCTTCGCTCATTAATCGATGGACAAAATTAAGCTCCGTTTCCTGGTATTGAGTGCAATAAGTTCGTTTGGGAGGACGTTTGCCTACCTCTATTCGAAAATGATTTTTATCCTGTAAGCCTGCATTTAGTAAAAGGTTATAAATGATATCAAGGCTATCCATTTCTTGAAATATCTTCATATTATGACGCTGAGTTAACAACCATATTTCTGGCCTAAGGTTCATCTGATAGCGTGAAAATCGTCGTCCAGTATCCAGATAGCTAATCTCACATACCTTTCCATGAAAAAAACGTGGTTGGTTTTCGTCAAATAGTGATAAAAAACCAGATTTATTGAGTAAAGGTTTTAATTCAAGATCTGCACTGGTACAAGCAAAAATGATGGATACGTTGTACAGTGATGATATTTCTTCATTAACTTCAAAGGAAACGACTCTTAATGTTTCTTCGCAACCATCTATAGCGCAGTTAAATACACTGGTGTGACCGTATTCCATAATTGTTTTTTTCGTTAACCTAATAATAAAATGATGATTAATTTATATCTTGTTACTTAGGGTGTTGGCTGTATTGCTGTACCCATTGAACATACAGTTAGTATAGTGAGCTACAGTGATATCAGGAAATCGCCTATTCTAAAAATAGACTGATGATTGATGATATCTTAAAAGATGAAGACAAGTTCAAATCAACACCATTACCGTGTATTTACAGTTGAAGAAAATATTGAATGGCCCGATACTTCAGCTTATTTATTATTAGATTCAGTACGCTTTGATAATATTAAACGTTGGATCTATGAGGCTGATCCTGTTCCTCAAATGAGAACGTTATATTTGAATACTGAATTGCATGATATTGCGGTTGTTTCTCCAGAGTTGGTGAAAGTGGAAATGTACTCACCTTTATGGGCTCGTTTTATGGCAGAGGGGCTTGATTTACAGGCGGGTATTATTTTTTTTAGTGAGTACTCATTTGAAGCGTTGATTACTCATTGTCAGTGGTGGTGCAGGGTATTAAATCAGTGTAATGATGTCGCTATTTGCAGGTTGTATGATACAAATCTATGTGGCTGGTTATTTAAAGCTAGTTTACCAAAGCAGCTTACCTACTTACTTGGGCCTATTAGTGATCTCTATTGCTATAGGGAGGGAGAATGGTTAGCTTTTAAAAATGCTCAACCAAATACCGACAATAATTATGACGCGTTGCTTACGCTCGGTCAAAATCAATGGAGTGCGGTATCTGATGCAAAGTATCATTTTTTCTTAAAGCGGTTAGTTCAGCATATGGATATGTTCTTTCCTGATTTTTTATCTGGATTGAATCAACAGAAAAAATTAGAGCGTGCAGATAGGTTATATAATGAGGCAGCATCTTTAAATTTTGAAACAGAGCAAGATATACTTTTTTATTGTAATGTCATCGGGTTTTTAGGTTTCGATGTGTTACAACCTGACATATACCCAGAAATATATGCTTTATTAACACAGTCCAGTTCACTGACGCCCTCACAACGTATCAAGGAAGCTTCGATAAAAGCACAGCAAACAGTAAACAGCAAGGTTAGTAATGGCTAAAGAAATTAAAGATCCTAATACTGCGGCGTATCAGGCTTCTACCCAATCGCCAAAACAAAGTGGCCAAGCTTGTCCGTATACCTATGATCATATTTTTATTTATCCATTACGTTATGCCTTAGTGGAAGAAGCCATTGAGGATCATCCTGCGTTTCAGCCAGGGATTGATACTGAGATCAAACCAATAGGGGTGCGTTTAGCGCGTAAAGGTTACTTTTATTATATTCACTCAGATAAACCCGATAAGCTGCGGTTAAAGATCATTACCAGTAAAGGTGCATTTGCCGGAGAAAGTCCAATTAAACTTCCTAAGCAGGGCAT
Organism: Zooshikella ganghwensis DSM 15267; assembly: GCF_000428585.1. GTDB lineage: Bacteria > Pseudomonadota > Gammaproteobacteria > Pseudomonadales > Zooshikellaceae > Zooshikella > Zooshikella ganghwensis. The sequence goes on from NZ_AUAF01000051.1 coordinate 24,973, forward strand.
GTTATGGTTTTATTTTTCAGAAATAAAGTGGACTGAGAAAAAGGAGACAATGATTGTCACCAATGAACAAGGCATGCGCGATAAACTTATGCAAAAAGTTTTTTTAAGTGGTTTTTCCGCATGTGATGGTGCTGAGCATTTAATACCCTGGTCTGAAGGCTCTGTACGTATTGCTGAGTGTAAACCTTTAATTCTCAGTGATCCATTAGCAAGGCAAGTATCACGGAATAATACGAGGCAACCAAAACAGAACCCAAATAGCTCACGTATTCAGTTTGAAACAAAAGGTTTTTATTGGTCACTCAATAAAGTTGATTCACCAGGAGGCCATCACTTAAGTCTTTTTGACAAAACCCCTCCTGATCAATCTGCATTTATATTAATGTTTGATATTTTAAGTGTGCTCAAAGACTTAACAAACTATCAAGGTTATTTGGCTGAATGGGAGGAAAATTGGCGAAAAGAAGAGCAAAATAAGTTTTTCACCGCAGACTTTATTGAAGGATTGTACACCTATAAGTTTGATGAAGTTAAATCAATGTTAGCTAAACAAACAGGTGATCAATTACAGTTATCAAAAGATCAGTATGAGTTATTTAAAAAAAGAGGAGTATTGCAAAAGCGAGTTGAAACTGCAGAGCAAGGTATTTCAGGGAAAGAATATATTCAATTTCCTAAGGGAAAATTAGAGCAAGAACAGTCTAAAATTGATCAACTAAAAAAAGAAGTTGATTCTATAGAGAGAAAATTAAAAGGTGCGTTTGGTGTACATTATGAAGAAGCAGTTTCAGCTTTTGAAAACTATACTGATGCGAAAGATTCGATGAAGGAAGGGTGGGGCGGATTAGCCCCAAGAGTAAAAGCTTTGACACGCTTGAAAGAAATGACAAGCTATCTTGCTGAGCAAAGAAAATGGTTACAACGTCATGACAAGCTAAGAGAAACTGTTGTACAAGATAGAGCTAAATGTATTCCAAAGTTTTATAAAGCCGCTTGGTATTTTGATACAGAGGATAAAGATCAACATAAGTACTACGGAGAAGCATTATTTGGATGTGTAAATTATATTTGCGATACACAAAGTGGGGTCGAATTTGCGAATGACTTTTTTATTGCAAAAAGTGGTATCCAGAATATTCTGGATGCAATGCCAACAGATGATACTGATTGGTTAAGTATTAGCGCACATGTCCGTAGAGCTGTTACGCTTATAAAAAGAATAAAATCATATAAAAAAGGATTTGAAGATGCTAAAGAATTATCGAAGCTATTAGAGATGGAAGGTGTTGATACTGCGCTTACAAAACGTTTAAAGCGAATGACTTCATCAGGTCAAAAGGTACGTAATATTTTGGAGCCTGCTTATCGCTACGAGTTAGAAAAACAATTTAAATCAGAATTGAAGAGCTTTAGTGATGTAAATAAAACACGGGTAAGGGAGGTAGCTAATAAATTTGTTAGACTAATGGAAAAGTGTGGTCCGGGAATGCATAGTTTATTTTTTGAAGGACTTATGAATGGTAGTGGAGTGGGGATAAAACTTGCTTCGCAAGCAGATGTAGATCATTTTGAAAAGCTAGTTCAACAACTTAACAGTATGCAGGTTATTTTAAAAAAACATATTCGAGCTGGAAATGAACTAAAACAGCAATGGAAATCTACAACAAACCAATCTTTACGTAAAAAAGTCATCGGTGAGTATAAAAATTTATCTTTAAAAATAAAAGATATAAAGCATCAGCAAGGTAATATCTTACAAAGTATTGCTGATATGACAGACCCACTTAACTCCTCTGGTAAAGGAGTTGTCTCAGTATCACTAACACACCCAGAATTAGATGAACTAAGAGTTCATTATAAAAATCTGAAGCAAGGAATTTGGAAAGGGTATAATACTAAAGATACAGGTGAAGCAGCAAAAAAATTATTAAAGCCAGGTAACTTGGCTATAAGTATTTTGGTCGCAAATATTGTAAACTTTGTGCAGGTTAGTGGAGAAATTTCCAGTAAAACAGAGCAAAGTGCAAAAGACTATAAACTTTATATTGGGTCATTATCTGGTACACTAGCTGCTATTAATACTTTTATAACTGATGTGTGGCGTAAAGGTTTACAAGATGCTTTAGAAAATACCCAAAATCCTTTTTTAGTAGATAAATTGGCAAAAGTGACTGTACTGAGTGGAGGTTTTAGTTCAATTTTAGGGTTTATTTCTACAATCAGTTATATGCTTTATGAGTTTGATAATTTTGAGAAAGCAATAAAAGATGGCAGTGCAGGGGCCAAAGCTGCAATAGTGACCAAACAAATTGGTCATTTTACTAACTTGGTAAGTTATGGGCGTCAAACTTACGTATATGGTGATATAGTTTATACAGTATTGTTTAAACAAACTGAAAGCTGGGGTGGGGCTTTAGCCAATCGAGCTACAGTTTTGGCTAGAGTTAATCTATGGCTATTGGTAGGATCGCTCATTGTTATAATTGGCTCACTTATTTATGAGTACTATAATCCAAAAAAATTATTTAAATGGGTAAAAGAGTCACTTTGGGGTATTGGGAATAGAAAGTACTCTGAATTAGAGTCGAAACAATTACTAGCAGAAGCTATCTCTGTACCTCAAATAATAGTTCAGTCTGTAAGATCAAGAACCCAAATCAAAGCATCAGGATATGGTTCAGAAAATATAGTCGCAAATGTAAAGTACGTCATAAATATTATGGGGTTTTCTTCAGTACGCCTTTTTTACCTAAAGGATAATGATCCTTCACCTATTGCATTAGCGGTTGCTATAAAACTAGAGGAAGCAAGTAGGTGGAAAACTAATGAGTTTGACTGGCAAGATATTACCAATGATGTAATTTTGGGGAGCAGGTACACTTTATTAGAGCAAGGGCTAATCATTGAGTTTGAGCTACCAGATTATTTAATGACTTCAAAAGGTAAAATAGAGTGGGTATTATCGGTAATACCTGATCTAGCGCATAAGCCACTTAATAGTGAAGAAGGTTATATACGATTCGGTAGTTTGAACATACAACGAACAGGGGCAATGACGCAACTTGAATCCTCAGATAGATTAGCTTATGCCCACCTCCTGCCTCTCTCTGATTTAAGAGCTGAGCACATTGAGATGACAGAGGATAATACATGATCAGCCGACAACGAATGATGGCAGGTAAAACCTTTGAAGATAAGTTAAACCGTATACTGGTTTTATCTCCATTACCTATTATTACTAATAACTCTTGTATGGATGGACAAGGGATTATAAAAGCAAAGAATGATGTTTATTTAGATATTGGTCATAAAAGTGTGCGGGTGGGGGCTCAAAATTTAGCCTTACTTTGCAATTTGGTTTATTTAGTATTTGGGGGAGCACTGTTATTAACTGTTATATTTACCCCTCAACTCAGATCCGGCTATAATTTTTTTTTAAATGCTTTCCTTATGGTTTTTATTGGTTTACATTTATTTTATTTTCACATAATAGCAAGAGGTTACTTTGCATTAAAAAAACAGCGTTTTATTCGCTTTAACCGCCAGCGTAAACAGGTCGCTTTACCGTTTGGTGAAAAAGGCCAATTTATAATTATTCCTTGGGAAAAAATATATGCATGGGCTGGCACTACACTGATGTTATCAGATACGACTGCTATACCCTTATCCACATTAACCATTACGATGGCCAGCCCTACAGATGTAACTAATTTTCGAGGACGCTATGAAGTCGCGTGTGGGGCTGAAATAAATTGCATTATGCAATGGGAATGTATTCGTGCATTTATGGAAGAGGGGCCGGACGCTTGCCCTTCACCAAGTAATCTTGATACTTTGGAAGAATATAAAGATAGTCGCCGCCGTTGGAAAGAAAATGGTATTTTAGTTGGTTGGCAAATATACAAACAAAAAATTTGGGACTGGATGCATTATTCATACTTTGCATACTGGTTGAGTGATTGGCATGAAAAAAGAATTCCAAAAGTCACACTATCAGATGAGATTATACGATGGTCTGAACCTATCCCCGAAAGTCAGTGGCGTAAACCCTCACCAGAATTAGAGGAAGCCAATGCATTAGCTATGACTTATTATGAGCAGGGAGGAAAATTGGGTGATGAAAACATGCCAGTGTATGACCCTAGAAAAAAGGTCAGGAGAGATCAGATAAAAGAATAAATGAATGCTGGGAAAGTATGTGATTAGTGTTAGTGCTGTTAGCTGTTAATGATTATTTGCTCCACACCCATCACAAGGCCATTCCCTGGCCTGCAATGGGTACTGCGCTCCCGGCGCCTGTTTCACAAACAATCCTCAACGGCCTGATTACCATCGCGCTATCATTAAGCATGAAAGTTTAAATCATTATTAGAAACCTTTGTATGTAGATGATGAGTGTGAGCACACAGGTATTAGGACTGTTGAATTTGCGCAGAACCATCTGCCGCAGGGAAGCGGTAGTTGAGCCTCCAGGGAAGGATTGACGGCGTGTTCGAAGTAGATTTGACAGTCTAGGACATTGTTAGCCTATGCTAATAAGTACTGACAATGGGTTATGTGGTGAGCACCAATGATCAGCCGACAACAAATGATGGCAGGTAAAATTTTTAAAGATAAATTAAACCGGATTTTGGTGTTATCGCCCCTGCCTATTGAGACCCAACATACCCCTTATGATGGGGCGCATATTGTTAAAGCTAAAACCGATGTCTATTTGGATATTGGTTATAACAACATTTGCGAAGGAGAAGAAGGTTTAGCGCTAAGTTTTAATTGTTTCAATCTTTTTTTTGCCGTAGTAGGTTTGTCATTTTATTTTTTATTCTCTTATAATATTGATTATCCTATATTTTTTATGCTCAGTAGTTTAACTGGAACCCATGTCTTTTTATTTTTTTATATGTACAGCACTTTTCTGAGTTTAAAAAAATATAGATTTATACGCTTTAATCGTCAGCGCCGAGAGGTTGCGTTGCCTTTTGGGGTGAATCATGAGTATGTCATTGTTCCTTGGGAAAAACTCTATGCCTGGGCACAAACATCCATAATTACTATTCCACCATCAGAGACTCTTAGAACGTGTCTTAAAAATCAAAAATACACAGATGCCTAAGTAAAAGATTAATCATTAACCGCAAAGCAGTTTCAAGAAGATAGGAATGGACTCTTCTTCTGTTTACCATTAGTTTCGCCAAAAACAAACAGGGAACAAAAAAAGAGCCACAATGTATTATCCAACGGATCTGACTGATAAACAATGGGCAGTGTTAACACCTTTACTCCCAAAGACTAAGTGGCAACTAGGCTCTAGAGGTCGGCCACCAGCCGATAGAAGAACTGTCATTGATGGCATACTTTATGTCGTTAAAACTGGCTGCCAATGG
>NZ_AUAF01000052.1 GCF_000428585.1 Zooshikella ganghwensis DSM 15267
CGGGTTTGGAAGTATTTTAAAAAACAAGTGCTCTACAACAAATACTACAAAACCGTTTGTGAATTTAGAAAAGCAGCGATTGATTTTTTTAGCAAAATCGATCAGCACGCCTATGCGTTAAAGTCACTACTCGGTGGTGGTTTCGAGAATATTTGCACCTAAAACTCAAACGCTTTAGGTATAGTTACACAATATTGCTCATGATGTTTTATTTATGCTTTACGTTTATTCGACTCCAATTTACTGTAAGAGCATAAGGTTATAACAAGGGCTTATGAATTGTGTCTTTGAACAGCCTTAGGCGTTATTTTCTTCGATTGCTGATGACATCTTTAAAAACATGTTGCTATGAGTATAAACTGAGTTGGCCATATATCCATTATAATAGCAGCGGCATGGATCACTCGCTTAGCCGTGACAGTCTGCGCTCCTAAAGCACTTTAATAATAGATATACTGAAACTTGAGCAGAGAACCAAGCGTAGTAAGCTGTACAATAAATATTGATGATTTTCGTAGTAAATAAGAGGAACACTGCGAGTGACCCCTGAGCGTTATAAACGATATAAGGCGACCTTGGATCGTCGACAGCCAGATTTGACGGTGATTACTGATAGGGTACATAAACCCCATAATTTGGCTGCGATCGTAAGAACCTGTGATGCTGTAGGCATAGGCGAGTTTCATTACACTGTTCCTCGTGCGGGGTATAGAAGCTTACCTGGAACAGCGATGGGTAGTCAGCAGTGGGTCACTCGACGATCCTATGATACTGTGCAGGAAGGCGTTGACCAGTTGAAGTCTGCTGGTTTTAAGATATTTGCAGCGCACTTTTCGGCACGTGCAGTGAACTTTCGCGCTGTTGATTACACACAGCCTTGCGCAATATTACTTGGAGCTGAAAAGCAAGGGGTCAGTGCATCTGCGGCAGAAGTTGCAGATGAGCATATTATTATTCCCATGCAAGGTATGGTTGCTTCATATAATGTATCTGTTGCTGCCGCTATCATATTAAATGAAGCTCAACGACAACGTGAAAACAAAGGACTTTATAACCAGGTCAGGCTTGAACAAGCAGATTATCATCGGTTGCTTTTTAAGTGGTGTCACCCTTTGGTTGCTGAGTTTTGTGATAAGCACCAACTGCCTTATCCGCCCTTGGATCACGAAGGCATCATTGTTGAGCAGCAAAAGTGGTATAGTCAGGTTAAAGCGAGTTTTAAAATTTAGGTACTGACTAAACTTAAGTTGTTATAAAGTATTTTTACCCTTCACGAATCATTTTTAGGGTTTGTTGTCGGCGTTCTTGAAAATATTGAACACTAAGGATGGTGTGAATGCAGTTTATGCAGGAGTATTTAACTGCCGCCCTTAAAACCCCTTCGTTATGGGTATGGTTATGAGTTTGATATTTGAGGTAATCTATGGCTGATGTATTAAATAACCTGTTAGCACTTTTGCAGCTGGAAAAGATTGAAGAAAATCTGTTCCGAGGCCAAAGTCAGGATTTGGGGTTTCCCCAGGTTTTTGGCGGCCAAGTGATGGGGCAAGCACTTTCTGCGGCAAAACAAACAGTTGATGAAAGTCGTAGTGTGCACTCATTTCATAGCTACTTTTTACGACCAGGCGATGTTTCTAAGCCGATTGTTTATGATGTGCATAGTATTCGTGATGGTAAAAGCTTTACTACACGGCGTGTTGCGGCTATTCAGAATGGAAAACCCATTCTTTACATGTCAGCCTCATTCCAGCGCAAAGAGGATGGATTTGATCATCAAGATAATATGCCAGAGGTTCCTGGTCCTGAAGGGTTAATGTCCGAGTTGGAGATGGCGCGCAAATTTAAGCACTTAATACCTGAATCTTTACGAGAAAAGTTAACTTGTGATAAGCCTATTGAAATACGACCAGTTAATCCGGTTAATCCTCTTGCACCAGAAAAGCGAGATCCTGTTAATTATGTGTGGTTCAAGGCAACAGGTAAAATGCCAGATGATCTTCGCGTGCATAAATATTTATTAGCTTATGCATCAGATTTTTATTTTTTAATTACGGCACTGTTGCCGCATAAGGTTTCTCTTTGGCAGAAAAATCTACAAGTTGCAACAATAGATCATGCAATGTGGTTTCATCGAGACTTCCGTATGGATGACTGGTTGCTCTATGCTGTTGATAGTCCATCAGCATCTGGGGCTAGAGGGTTAGTACGTGGACAGTTTTTTAACCGACAGGGACAGCTGGTCGCATCAACTATGCAAGAAGGTTTAATTAGGCTACACGAAAAATAATATGTTGTTGCTGAGTGCAACAGGGTTGTTGCACTCACTGGGTTTTTACGCTTCGGTTGACTTGTCCTGAACAGGCTGACGATGAAACCGTTTTGGGTTAATGGCCATGACCAGGCCTCCGCAGACAATTAGAGCGGCCCCAATGATAATAAAGGCATCTGGTATATCCCCCCATATGAGATACCCAAGAATAACCCCCCAGACGACAACTGAATATTGAAAGGCGCCGACCATAGGGGCTGGAATATATTTTAGTGCAGCAAAAATAGGCATTTGGGCGAGGCCATTCAAAAAGCCACATAGTGCAAAAATAAGCCAGTCTTTAGCTGACGGAGGAGTATATCCGTAGTAAAGCATCAGTATGCCAGAGATAATTAAGGGTACTTGGCAGCCATAAAAGAGTGTGGTGCTTTGCTGTTCAGTTTTGCTCATAATTCTTAGCATAATGGTATTGAGCGCAAAACAAAGTGCAGTACCAAGAGCCCCCAGCATGCCGATATTAAAATTACCCATGCCTGGACGAAGGACAACGAGCACGCCACAAAAGCCAATCATAATCGCCATGATCTGCCGTTTATTTAGCTTATCACCTAATATTACTGGGGCTAAAAGTGCCAGCATGATAGGACCTGTCAGAATCAAAGCAAAGCTATCAGCCAATGGCATCATACTAAAGGCGAGCAATGCGCAAAGTCTTAGCCCAAGTAGTACCAGTCCTCGTGTTAACTGCAGGGTAGGGCGTTGTGTTTTGAACAGGCTGTTACTGCCCTTGCGTTGACGTAAGAGAATAAAGCCTATGGGTAACAAGCTGAATAAGAAAGTCAAAAAGCTAATTTGGGCAAAGTGATAGCTGGATGTTAACCATTTTGAGCTGGCATCCATCAAACTGAATAATAAAAAGCCAAGCGCAGCAAGTGAAATGCCATATAACTCCGAAGAACGCTGGGCAAGTGTCATAGTGTTTCCTATCAATGGATGGTTAAAAGTAGTTCAATAACCAACGGCTCAACTCGAGTGAAGAGAGATATTGAGCCAGTATTCTACAATAAGTTTGTATATAACGCACAGCGTGTTTTTTATGAATAAGGTGGAAAGAATGATATTGAAGGCTGATGAATTAGTGAGTTAGCAAACGTTTAGCTTTTTTATAAAGGATGACTTATTTTAAATCCTCTAAGAAAAATACTTGACAGGTATTTGAATAGGATTATAAGTTAGAACCATCTATATCCAAAGTGAAGGATATTTTTTTAAGTAAAACCTTATTTAATTTCCAGAGGATTACTAAGCAAGGAACGCCACACGTCCTAAACTAATAATAAAGCAAGCGAGTAACGAGGTTAGTGGCATGTTCTATAAATGGTTAAAATGGTGTGTACTATGCATACTAGCTGGACTTAGCAGTATCTCTACGGCTGATATTGACCCTAACTATAAAGTTATTTTACTTACAGAAAACTTCCCTCCCTATAATATGAGCGTTAATGATAAAAACTTCGCTCGTGATAATAACATTGATGGTATTTCAGCTGATATAGTCAGGGAAATGTTTAAACGAGCGGGAATACGATACTCGCTGACATTGCGCTTTCCCTGGGATCGGATTTTTAATTTGACGCGAGAAAAAAGTAACTATGGACTGTTTTCAACCGTTCGCAATGCTGACCGAGAAAAAATGTTTAAGTGGGTTGGTCCTATCGCCCAATTTGACTCTGTTTTTCTTGCTAAGGATTCAAGTTCGATAGTCATTACCACACTGGAAGATGCGAAAAAGTACCGTGTTGGTGGTTATGAAGGTGATGCGACAGCAAATTTTTTACAAAAGAGAGGTTTTGAACTGATTTTATCGTTAAAAGATAACCAAAATGCTAAAAAGTTAGATCAAGGTAAAATTGATTTGTGGGCTACAGGAGACCCACCAGGACGCTACTTAGCACAACAAGAAGGTATTCGAAACTTGAAGAAAGTTTATACCTTTAATACTTCAGATCTATATTTAGCGCTCAATCCAGAAGTACCTGATGAAGTGACTAAAAAGCTACAAAGTGCTTTAGAAGAAATGCGAAAAGAAGGGTTTATTGAAGAAACAATCAATAGTTATTTATAATTTTACATAGTAAGCACTGCGGTCAATATATTTAGTTTTTGATGCTTAAACGGTTGATTTATTGTGAAATAAATACTCAAAATGGTTTGCGCTGCTAATCTAAAATTGACTATTTATTACTCTTGTCATCATACTTATTTATATATTAAGAATGAGTTATTTTTAGTGAATACTAAATATTCTTTAAGGGAATCGCTAAAAACAGTGATTTTTTTAAGAGCAAGAAGCGCTGTGTGGAGGACCTCAGTATATAAGGAATACATGATAATCTGAGTACAGTCCTGACACAGCTATCTCGAAAAACTGCATTTTTTAGAGGTCCATTAAGTATGATGTGTTATGTGGTAGGGAATAATACTACCTGTTTTAATAAGGTAACTTTGAATGAGCCGCAATAATTGGCTATTTGCCAGCATACTTATGCTACTAAGTGGTATTTCACTTAACTTGTCTGCTTTTGAGTTAAAACTACTTACCGAAAACAGTCCTCCCTTTAATATGAGTGCAAGTGGAGGAAACTTTGCTCGGGGAGATCAGGTTACAGGTATTGCTACTAAAGTTGTTCGTGAAGTTTGCAATAAAGCGAGTATATCCTGCGAGATTACCTTACGTTTCCCCTGGAATCGCATTTATGAGCAAACATTAGAGCGTTCTGACTATGGTATTTTCTCTATGGCCAGGACCCCTGAACGGGCAAGTTTATTTCAATGGGTTGGGCCAATTGTTAAGAACAAGTGGGTTTTTTTGGCTAAAGCAGATAGCAGTATTACCATCAATAAGCTTGATGATGCAAAGAACTATATTGTTGGTGCATACAAAGGTGATGCAAAAGAGAAGTTTTTGACAGATCGTGGATTCAACTTGCAAACATCACTGAAGGATGATCGACTTGCCAAAAAGCTGGAAGAAGGAAAGATTGATTTATGGGCTGTGAGTTCATTATCTGGCCAGATGTTAGCAAAAGAGCTTGGAATCACAGTTAAACAGGTTTTTGTATTTGGGGAAATTGATTTATTTATTGGACTCAATAAGGAAATCCCGGCAGATGTAGTTGGTAAAATGCAAAAAGCAGTGGATGAATTAAATAAATCGGGACGTATTCAAGAAATTCAGAATAGTTATTTTAGATAGAGTTTCTGACAAATGTGCAGGATTTAGGATACTGTTTATGCATAATGATATGGATATCATGCAGTAGAGCAATGCCGGAGCAATTGCCGAGGAGCATTTAATCAGCTATCCCAGCTACTTATTAATATAACCGCTAAGTAGGTATTTTTAGAGGTTCCCCTATGAGAATACTGTTTGTGATCCTGTTATGGGGGGCACAAAGTCTATGGGCAAGTAAACTGGTTGACGTAGCAGTTGTGGGGCCAAGGAGTGGACCTGTTACAGAGTATGGAGATATGCAGTTTACTGGCGCTCGTTATTCAGCCGATGATATTAATCATTCTGCTAAACAAACTGTCCAACTTAATTTAATTGCATTTGATGATGCCTGTGATCCTCAGCAGGCAATAGAGGTGGCAAAGAAAATTGTTCAAAGCAATATTCATTATGTAATTGGTCATCTTTGCTCAAGCGCAACACAAGTCGCAGCTCCAATTTATGAAGCAAATAATGTATTGATGATAACCCCTGCTTCAACGAGTCCTACGATTACTCAGCAAGGCTATCGTCTGGTATTTCGTACTATTGGACTTGACTCAAAACAAGGCTCATTAGCCGCAGAATATATTAAGCGTCATAACCCTAAAAGCCTGGCCATTATCCATGATCAACAGCAGTATGGTAAAGGTGTGGCGGAGGCGGTCAAAACGACGCTCATGCAGAGTAGTTTTCCCATTAAATTGATGTTGGAGATCGATGTTGGCCGGATGAGTTTTAAACAGGAAGTTGAAATGCTGAAAGCGCAAGGGATCGATTTTATCTATTACGGTGGCTATTACCCTGAATTAGCGCACTTGCTTCGTCAGAGTAAGCGCCAGGGGCTTTCTATCGAGGCTATGGGACCTGAAGCAATTGCCAGTCAGGATATCATGCCGCTGTCCGCTAACGCTGCAGATGGTTTACTTGTAACATTGCCTCCTGCATTTTCAACTTGGCCCGAAGCTAAGCAGATAGTTGAACGTTTACAGCAAAAACAGTTGGATGAGGGGAGTCCTTTTATCTACACGAGTTATGCGGCTATTCAGGTGTTAGCACAGGCAATATCTGTATCTGAATCCTCATTCCCCGTTGATATTGCCACTACTTTACGACAGAAGTCGTTTGATACACTGATAGGACCATTATCATTTAATGATGCAGGAGATTTGAACCACTTTAAGTTTGAGGTTTTCAGAATGGATGCTGATGGAAAAATGAGCAAAGTGTTTCCACCATAGTGCCTACCCAGGTTACACGTCAAATGTAATAGTTTGAGTGCAATAAATAACTGCAATAGGGTGAGGAAAAGAAGGTCAGCACTGATCTTGACTCAAACTACCTATTACCTGACTCACTGAAAGATCTGCACTGACAAGAGGATCAAACAAGCATGCCAATTAGCCGCATGGGACGTTTTCTATTCTATATGCTTTTCTGCTTTGATCTATCCGCAAAACTACGCAAATTAACTCAGTAGTTTTTCTTAAGTAAAAATACTTATCTGTTGGTTTGTTGGACAATTTAGACTGTAAACTATAGTTGCAGATTATATTCCTCATGTTATAACTTTGCGAATACTTTGATGCAATTTTAATTGCATAAGGCACACTTTATACCCAAAGTGAAGGGTATTGTGATATGCAAGGGATAGTAATAAGTAAGGGAAAGTGAGAACAACGGTATGCCTGATTATGGAATTTGCTCGTTAAAACTTAAAATCATTCTATTAGCAATTATTCCATTAGTGGTTGTTATCACTGTAATATCATTAATGTTTTTTCTTGGTTCAATTGATTTGGCAAAGGAACAGCGTCGAATAATAAAAGAAAATATCATGGCTGAAAAAAAGTATGAACTGCAAAGTTACGTCAATATAGCCATGTATTCCATTAATCATATTATCAATGTTAATGAAGATAAAGAAGAAGCTAAAGAGCATGTGAAGACTCTACTGAATAATATGCGGTTTGATAGTGATGGTTACTTTTTTGTCTATACGATGGATGGGACAAATATTCTTCACCCTATGTTGCCGGAAATTCAGGGGAAAAATGTATGGCATGTAAAAGATAAAAATGGCAAACAAGTAATTAAAGAACTTACGGCAATTGCAAAAAATGGAGGTGGATTTTTTCAGTATTGTTGGAATAAACCATCTGTCAATAAAGATATGCCTAAAATTGGGTATGTTGTTTCCCTTCCAGAATGGGGGTGGATGGTAGGTTCTGGTATTTACATTGATGATATTGATGAAGAAATAAAGAACTTTAATGATCAAGTGACTAATAGCTTTAATAATACCTTTGTGCGAGTAATGATTGTTACCATTATTAGTATATCGATGATTATTTTGTTTATTTTATCTATTAATATCAGTGAGAAAAAATTAGCGGATAAAAAGCTCAAAGAATTGACACAACGAATTGTTGATTTGCAGGAGGCTGAGCGAGCGAGGGTAGCAAGAGAACTTCATGATGGAATAAACCAGTTATTAGTTTGTATTAAGTACTCGCTAGAGGCTGCAAAAGAACATGTTAATAAGAAAAGTGCAGCGGAACAAGAGCTACAATGTGGCATTCAGCGTTTGGATGAGGCGATTCAGGAAATAAGGCGTATTTCTAGAGATTTAAGACCTAGCCTATTAGACCACTTAGGTTTATTCCCTGCATTAGAAGCCTTATGCCGTGACTTTTCGCGTCGTACAAATATTGATGTGCGCTATATTGCTGTGGATAACTTGAGGTTGGCAAGTGAGGTGGAAACAACCCTTTATAGAATTGCTCAAGAAGCGTTAACCAATGTTGAACGTCACGCTAATGCAACGCAGGTAAGGCTTTGGTTTAAAGTGAATAAGCTTGCGTTGATGATGTATATTGAGGACAATGGACAGGGTATTTTGTCAAGCCATCAGAGTAATGGCACAGCAATTACTGATGTGTATAGAGGGGTAGGGTTAAGAAATATGCGTGAGCGCATAGGCTATCATGGAGGAGAAATGCTCATTGATACCAAAACGCACAATGGTACAAAAATAACGATCAAACTACCTCTGCTTTCCATTCAAGAAGCTGCTTAGTCATGATGGATCAGCATATTAGAATATTATTAGTCGATGATCATGTACTTGTTCAAGAAGGTATTAGAGCACGTTTATCACAGCAGTCTAATTTAGATGTCGTTGCTGTTGCAAGTGATGGTGAAAGTGCTCTGCAGAAAATAGAAAATATAGCAATTGATGTTGTGTTAATGGATATCAGTATGCCTGGGATGAATGGTATACAGGTTTTACAGTATATTAAGGCCAGGTATCCTGATTTAGTTGTTTTGATTTTGACCATGCATGACAATCGAGAGTATTTGCTAAGTGCGTTACGTTCAGGAGCTTCTGGCTATGTACTTAAAGATGTTTCAGCCACAGAATTGATTAATGCTATAGAAGTAGTGTTTCATGGAGGCACATATTTAAGCCGTTCTGTTTCCCAGACACTGTTAGACACTCAGCCTGGAACAACAGCATCAAATACACCTCTTACGCCCAGGGAACAAATGGTACTTACCTTACTTGCAGAAGGGGAATGTAGTAAACATATTGCTGCGAAGCTACACATCAGTGTACGTACAGTTGAAACCCATCGACAGAAAATAAAACGTAAGCTTGGTATTAATAGCACAGCAGAGTTAACACGTTATGCAATAGAGCATAATTTGTAAGTTATACCCTTCGCTGTGGGTATACTGCTATGGTTTTATTAGTTATTGGGGTTTTATAAGTTACTGGGGTTTACGGGACTCTACTTGCATATTTTCTGCTGCTTTAATTAAGTTATGTTCTGTTTGGTGTTCATGGCTTATGGCGAAGCCCGAAGAGCATGTGACCTTTCTTTTTGTCTTTTCAATCTCAAACGGCTCAGTAAAGGCGTTATGGATTCTCTTACAACACTGCTCTGCCTGTTCATGGTCTGCATCTTCAACAATGATAATGAATTCATCACTAGAGAAACGGCCAACCGTATCTTTGGGTCGAGTGTTAGTCAACAACCGTTCTGTAACCTGTTTTAATAGCGCATCCCCTGCGGTATGTCCAAACTGCTCATTTATGTCTTTAAAGTTATCAATATCGATGATAATGAGTGCAAAACTGTAACTGTCAGATAACATACTGCGTGCAAAGCAGCGTTTTAACTGATCCAAGAAACTATATCGTTTGAGTAATCCAGTTAAGGCATCATGGGCTTCCATATACTGTAGCTGGTCAATAATAAGTTGCCGGCTAAGAAGTGTACCAGTCCATTCAGCGAGGATTTTTAGAAAGCTGATATCAATACTTGTATAAGGAACGGCACGCGGTGTATTACTGAATAAACACAACACGCCATGAACTTTTTCTTGAACAGTGATTCGACAACCCATGTAAGATTTGGTCGCTTGCTCTAATTGTGTTTCACTAAAATGTTCACTTAATTGTTGATAGGTAAAGTGAATTGGATTGGGGCTATTAATAGCGAGATAATTAAGTTTTTCTAGAATCGGTAGGTTAATTTGTGGTTTTTGTTCTATTGTAAAATGCTGAAAATCCACTGCAAAATGATCGTTAATTAAACGGTAGACGAAACAAAACTGTTCTCCGAAAAGTTCGCAGCTAGCTTCTAACATTTTATGTATTTGGTTGGAAGTTGAGTACTCCTTTTGAGATGTAAATGAAAAAATATGCTCCATACTTTTGAGTTTTTGCAGAACAGGATGGTGCCAGGCATGAGCGATACCTTGGGCTGTATAACGAGATATGCATACTTTGAGTGAAGTTACAATACTTGCTAAAGGGAGGTTTGCTACATCCAGAAAATCATACATTCCTTCATGGATTAACTCGTCGAACGGTATTTCAGTGCTAAGGTCTCCTGCTAGCAGTATAGGAAGCTGTGAATGCTGATAATTAAACTCAAGAACTGTTGTTGAACCAATATTAATATCAATAATGGCTGCATCTATTTCAGCAGAAGCAATTGTTTGTTCCGCATCATTTAATGAGCTAGCGGCAATTAATATAACCTCTTCCTGAAGTTTCTTGCTGTTTTTTAACAAGTTATTCAGTGCTTTATTGTTACTTGCTACAACTACGACGTTGTAAGGTCTATGGCTCAAGATAGTATTACCCTTTTTGATTTAATTGTTGATAAACAATTATTATTCCTATGGTTATTTAATTTCTATAAATTAATACCTCTTAAGTGTAGCAGTTGGTATACATTTAGTGACGCTTTCACTGCATCAGGGTTACCAATCTTTTGGTTCATGAGGAGTATTGTTTAGTAAGTCTGATATTTTTTGTAATGCTTGTATAAGCTGCTGATCCTCGTTGATATGACTAATGGACACTCGAATTGCCTGGGGAATAGGCGCATTACCTACAGCAAATGATGAACTGGGTGCTATATCAATACGCTGTTGTGCTAATGCCATATGCAGTTCTTGAGCTTGCCAGGTTGGTGGGAGAGGTAACCATATATGGTAGCTTTGTGGGTGAGAGATAGGATTAAATGACTTCAAAAGGTTTTCTGCTATGTTGTGGCGTCGTGCTAATGTTGCTCGCTGTAAATTAATGAGCTTATTGGTACTATCATCCTGCAACCAGCGACAAGCAATTTCATGGGTTATGGGTGGGGTTAGCCAGCAATTGGCTCGAAGGCTTCTAGCAATCAACGATAATGTACTTTGTGGAGAAATAATCCAGCCACTACGCAGGCCGCCAGCCAATAACTTAGAAAAACTACCAATATAATAAACTCGCTCAGGCGCATATTGATAAAGTGCAGGCGGACGAGGTTGCTGCAAAATCCCCTGTACATCATCTTCTATAATCCATACGTTGTATTGATTGGCTATATCGATAATATGTTGTCTACGCTCAGCGGGAGTTGTTCGTGTCGTAGGGTTATGTAATGTTGGGTTTAAATAGATGGCTCGGGGTTGGTACTTTTTACATAAAGCGTCAAAATGATCAGGCATTATGCCTTGTTCATCTAGTTGAACACCCAGTAACTGTAGTCGATGCTGACGCGCAGTAGCGATAAATCCAGGATAACTGAGCTGTTCGCACAGAACAGTATCTCCTGGCTTACAAATGCTCATAATAACGGTATTGACTCCGTGTTGACCGCCATTTGTTAATAACAGCTGATCAGCGCTAACCGTAAAATTAAATTGTTTTAGCCAGTTAGCGATTATTTCTCGTTGATGTGGCATGCCTTGTTCAGAGTAATACCCCATAAGTGATGCTAAAAACTGAGGTTGCTGACTCATTTGCTTCAGCGTTTGGCTAAGTAACACATGTTGCTCAGTAAGCGGGGCTATACCCAGGCTCAAGTCTGAACGGTTTTCTGTAATATGCTGCTGAATCTGGAAGTTTGCATCAGGCTGTTGTTGGCGAACAAATGTACCTCGACCGACATGGCCATACACATAGCCTTGATCTTCTAACCGTTTATAAGCACGAGACACAGTGCCTACCGTGACATTTAAATGGTCTGCTAGCAGCCTTTGCGGAGGGAGTTGGTGTTCTTGTGTATATGAGAATGTTTTTATTTGCTCAGCATAAGCCTTTGCAATGCGCTGATAGCAAGGGCCTGTCTGCTCGTTTATATGTTCGGGTGTAATCCAGAGAATTGTCATGGTGTCAATATTTTTATTGAAGTTAGTTATTAGCTGATTAATATTAACAATGTTTTATCTTTGTATCGATATTTGCGGGTTTAATTTTAAATTGTATCGATACAACTTGCTGAGGAAAAATTGTTATGGAAATGAAGTTTTTGGCTAATAGTTATGCTCAAACCCATGCCACGAGCATAATTGAAAGTGGTGAAGGGTGGTTTCGATGTCAGGAAACTATTTTTTATCCTCAGGGAGGAGGACAACCAGGGGATACCGGCAAAGTAATCACTGAAGATGGCTCTGAGTTAACGATTGTGAATACCTTAAAAGGAAAGGGTGTAGGTCAGGTTGTACACTATTTAAAGGATGAGTCATGCGTTGTCCCTGTTGGACAACAGGTTAACTTAATGCTTGATTGGCAGCGTCGCTACCAGTTTATGCAGCTGCACACCGCACTTCATGTACTTTCTGCAGTATTACCTTTTCCTGTGACAGGCTGCCAAATTAATGAAACATCGGCTCGGATGGATTTGGCGTGTCCTGAGTTACCGTTGACAAAAGAAGAAATTACAACCCAGCTAAACGACTATTGTTGTGCTAATCATGCTGTTTTTGTAGAACAATTGTCAGAAGAATTACTGCAAAAGCAGCCGGAATTGGTTAAAACCATGTCAGTAAAACCACCTCAAGGGGTGGGTAATATTCGTATGATTCGCATTGATGCTCTTGATTATCAACCCTGTGGAGGAACTCATGTGGCGAGTACAGGTGAAATACCTGCACTTGTTATTTCTAATATTAAATCAAAGGGCAAACAAAATAGGCGTGTGACGATTTGTTTTGCAAAAGAACCGATGCTGTTAAATTAGTACTGCAAGTAATATAACGAGATTTGAAGATAAATACAGCTTGCTGCTACAGCTATATTTATAGGGATGCATACTTTGCAAATCAAACCCAGTTAAGCGGGATTGTGTGAAGAGAAAGGAGAAGTCATCATACTAAACAGGCTCCTCTCTCTAATTCGATTTTTATACCTTTGACTTTAGGTATATTAAAGCGCTAAATCAGGCTCTGCACGACAAATACTGTCAAGCCAAAGTGATGCCATTAGGTTGTCACTGCTGAGCCAATTTGCAGTTTGGGTTTCTTCTGCGCTTGCTTGGTTGAACTCTGGGAGAAAATGGTCAAGTTCTCCGGTGACGCTTTGTTTTTTATCACCATTTAGACAAAGCATATGTCGTGAAGATTGAGTTTGCTCACCAGTTGAGTGAGCAAAAAACTCTTGTAATGCCAGTGAAGAAAATAACTGAGATGCAATAAATGTCATCATGAACTCCCTTTGTGATGAAACGGTATCTCTTACCGAGTGACGAGCACATTTTTACTCTTTTTATGTGTTCTACCTGCTTTCTTACATCAACACATTGTGTAGTAGCTATAAGCAGGACTTTAAGACACGTGATGCTTTTAGCAAAATGATGCACTGGGAGTAACTAATGCATTAATGGTGCCGATTAATCATTGAGCCTTGTTATTTACACTTACATCTGTGTAATTAAGGACTTGAATTGGTTTATGGGGCTATGTCAGTGTTCACCATTCAGCTAAAAATGAAGTATATGTGCACTATCAAAGAGCATATGCTTCAATTTGGACATTTTTATTAAGCATCTATCTATTGATGAATATATTTTAAGTGACTCATAAGTTTGTATATATAGCTACTTACAAAGATGTGAAATCAATAGTGCGACATGTAGAGTATATTGGAAAGTAGGGGGTTATAGCCCCGCTACAATCTCTTTACTGAACGTTTTCTCGCAGTACTTGCATTTCAGGTAAATGCTTTCGTGTTTTTTAGTTACTTTAAAGTAGCTGGTAACAGGTTCGTGAAGTGAAATACAGTTTGAATTAGGGCAATCAAATACGCCTTCTAAGGCATTAGGGGTAGACATGGTGAACTTGTCTTTAACCACATAATTATCGATGACATTTATGGTTGCACTAGGCGCAAATAAAGAAAGTTCATTTGCCTCTGATTCTGTAAATAACCGGTTTTCTACTTTAATAAGATCTTTTAAGCCAATTTCCTGGCTTGGCAGGTTAAAGCCGACGGTAATTTTTTCGTTGCCATCAACCAAATGCAATTGTTTTAAAATTTTAATGCCTTGGCCCGCAGGTATATGATCAATAACAGTACCTTTGCGAATGGCCTCAACCAATAATTTATTAGCCATGGTGCTTTTATCCTACAGGTTAAAGGGTTTCGTTTAATACAAGCGCTAACAAAGCCTGACGAGCATAGATGCCATTCTGTGCTTGCTCAAAATAATACGCGTAAGGGGTTTTATCCACATCGACAGTGATTTCATCTACCCGAGGTAGAGGATGAAGTATTTTTAAATTTTTTCTGACATCGCTCAGCATTTCAGCGGTTAAGATGTACTTGGAGGCTATATGTTTATATTCCGTTTCATCAAAACGCTCTTTTTGAACACGTGTCATGTAGACAATATCAACATCATTAATGACTTCTTCAATACTTTGGGATACTTGGTATTTGATGCCTTTTTCATCTAATTCTTCAAGAATGTAGTCAGGCATTGCTAATGCTTCTGGTGAAATAAAAAAGAAGCGACATTTAAATAAGGAGCAGGCTTGCGCAAGAGAATGAACAGTTCGGCCGTATTTTAAATCACCAACGAATGCGATAGTCAACTCCTCTAGCTTTCCCTGGCATTCAAAAATAGTAAATAAATCCAGAAGCGTTTGCGTTGGGTGTTGATTTGCACCATCGCCACCGTTAATAACAGGCACGGTAGAGAACTCGCTGGCTAGCCGTGCGGAACCTTCTCGAGGATGACGAATGACAAAGGCATCAGTGTAGGAAGAAATCACTTTGACAGAGTCTGCGAGTGATTCCCCTTTTTTGGCTAAAGATGTGTTGGCATCATTATCAAAGCCTATGTGTGTACCACCCAGGCGTAAAATCGCTGTTTCAAATGAAAGTCGAGTACGTGTAGAGGCTTCAAAAAAACAGCTGGCAACTACTTTATTTTTGAGTAAAGGTGGGGGGGGCTCACACTTTAATCGTTCAGCTGTGCGAACAATTAACTCCATTTGTTCTTGTGTTAAGTCTGAAATAGATATTATATTTTTCTGAAACAGAGGGTTTGCCATGGCTCACTCGCTTTTTCGGGTCAAAAAAAAGCCCCTATTACGGGGCTTTTTAAATTTCTGAAAATAAATTAAAAAAATAGAGGTTCGGTTGTTTATCTGGTGTTTAAATGGGTGGTATTGCCAGATTACAGCAAGCATTTGGATCAGGAATATAATGTTGAAAGCTATTGGCTTACAGAACCATGAGGTTGGAGTAGAGGTATTGGTATTGTTGGTATTGATAGAGGAATGGGCTAATGCTGTGCCAACAAGGTAATAGTTGTTGGTAGCTGGTATCGTTTGTCTTTGCCCATCAATATTCACAATTACTTTTTCCTCTCCTGTTTGCTATACGACATATTAAATTTTTGCCTGCTACCCTATTAGAGGTATAGTGCAAACTTAGTCAAAAAGGGTGAGTCTCAGCTACTATTGCTGTCATCTATCATGACGTCACCCTACCAATTAACATCCTTCACTGAGAGTATATACCCTTTTTTACAGCAATAAGTGGTGTTGTAAGGACATATCACTAATGTGCCATAATGATGGCTTCCACTCACACAAAATTGCGGGAATTTTACATATTAAAATCAAAAACACAACCCCAATAGCTAGATGATTTTGTTTTAAAAACAAGTTTTATTGTGATCAGGTATCGAAAATACGAGTTTAGGTATTACTAAAAACCACTACGTGAACAGGAGAGCTGCTACTCCCAGTAGAATAAAGAGAGAAGCAGTGGTCCAGCGAATCCATTTAAGTGGTAGCTTATCTGCAGCAAATTGGCCTAACACTACAACAGGTACATTGGCTAGCAACATTCCCATTGTGGTTCCTATGATGACTTGCAGGGTGGCTGAATAGTGGGTTGCCAGTACGATAGTAGCTATTTGTGTTTTATCGCCAATTTCGACAAGAAAAAACAATACGAGTGTGGTTAAAAATGCACCCCACTGATGTGTTTTTGTTGGAGTATCGTCAAGCTTATCAGGTATCAAAACCCAGATACCCATCAGTATAAAACCTGTAGCTGCAATCCACGATAGGTAGTTAGGATTGATCAGGTGATTGAGGTAGTTACCTAAAGCCGCGGCCAGCCCATGGTTGGCAAGTGTAGCGATTGTTATTGCAAGGATAATGGGGACTGGTTTTTTAAAGCGTGTAGCAAGCAATAGCGCCAATAATTGGGTTTTGTCACCGATTTCAGCTAGCGCAACAGAAAGCGTTGAAAAAAGTAATGCACTCATAGTGAACTCTCAGGGCGGGCTTGTTCCAATGACACATACTCCACCCGCCCTTTGCGAAGGAGTCATGTGTCAAAGGTCTTGCCAAAACAGCGGTGGCTGTTGCATTTAGGCCATGATTCATTGAGGAATCAATTATGTTGACCTAAATCCTGAAAGGAAAAACCGTGATGAACGGTTTGCCTTTACAAGCGGCTACTCCCCTAAGACGGAGTTGATTGTACCTCACTAGTAACTTTCTGCAATAGTGGCTTATTTGCAGACCTGTCATGATAATGGTTAACGTTCATTGGAAGTGCTAACAGGCCCTAGTACTCATCGGCTGTTTGGTGCACATATCCTTGCTTTGATGCATTGCCATTACGGTCATAGTTTGGCGCAAAAACACTGACTACTCGTTGTTTTCCTCTAATGTGGATTTTGCCAATTTCTCGACAAGTGATGTCTGGTGCTAAATGGTGAGTGGCTTCTGAAATCAATATTCGGGTGTTGTACTCTTTGTTGAGTCCTTCCAAACGCGCTGCGAGATTTACATCATCACCATGTACCGTATAGTTCAGCCGATCTTTAGCGCCAACGCTTCCTGCAATAACTTCCCCTGAATTAATGCCAATGCGGCAGCGCATAGGATGATTACAAAATAATGTGGTGCTAAGTGCTTGTTGTATTTCTATAGCTGCTGTCAATGCTTGATTTGCATGTTCAGCAGGGGAATTGATATTGAATACAGCTAATACCGCATCACCTTGGAACTGGGTGATGACACCATCATGTTTTTCTAATATACGAGTGATCAGGGAGAAGTATTCATTCAGCATGGTAATGAGCTGCTGAGGAGAGATTTGCTCTGCCAGGGCCGTGAATCCCTCAATATCAATGAAAACAATGGTTGCTTTTTGAATTTTAGGATCTAGCGTGCCATTAGACTGTATGAGTTGTTTGGCAATGTTATGGGGGACATACTGACCAAATAGTCTTCTCAGGTTTTCATGAGATTGTAAAGCATCCAGCATGTTATTAAATGCGTTGGCAAGTAGGTCAAGCTCTTGCAGCGGTTGTTTACTCAGCCTGGGCACTTTGGTTAATGGAACCTGGCCGACTTTAGCAAACATAGTGGTTATATGTCTTATTCTGTTGCCAATGAAGCGTGCACCACCAACAGCAAGTACCATCATTACCAGCAGAATACAACAGCTGGCAATTAGTAAATGAATAAAGGTTTGCTCAATATCGGCATATTGGTCGTAGCTGAAGTAAATACCCACGGTCCATGAAGAGTGGCCGAACCCAGCATAATCGGTGTAAATAAACTCCCATTTATTATCATCCAGTGAAATGCTATGGCCTTTTATTGAAGGGTTTTTTAACCACTTACTGGGTTTTTGGTTGGCATCCCAAATGGCTTTGAGTGGGTGATTATCATTGAGGTTCGCTAAAGTGGGTGCTGGATGCTCAATATTGACAAAACGACCTGGGTGGTAGTCTGGGCTAGATAAAGCTAAAAGTTGTTGCTGACTATTGAGTAAAAAGATAACGGGCCGCATATCTTTTGCGCTTTCTTTGACAATATCACTAAGCTTTTCCAGAGTAACGCCTGTTAACAGTAAACCTGTTTTACCATTGGGTAATGTAATTTTTCGATAAGCTTGAATGATGCTAGCGTGCAAACCTTCAATATAAACCGGGTCAAGCCATTTCACTTGTGTGGTTGTTTCTTGAGCACTTAGTAAGTGGGTGATTAGCGGATTGTCACGCCAATAGTCTTTAAAGACATCTGTCTTGTCTCTTGCATAGTAACGCGCAAAATATTGTTCATCGACATAAGCTATTCCCACAACCTGGGGCGTGGCCGCTAAAGTGCCTTGCAATAACTTATTGAACTGCGGTGAGTCATTGGTGGCTATGTAGCCTGACTCAATCAATGATGCTAGATATTCTAACTGGTTATTAATTGGACGAAGGTGACTGTTCAGCTGGTCTTCAATTGACGTTATCCCTATCTCGGCAATTTGATTAAAAAGCTTTTCGGTGTTTTTTTCAGTACTAAAAAGTCCAAGTGACAAGATACTGATGACAGCAATAAGCAGTATGAGCGAAAAGCCGTAAGTGAGCAGACCTGTCAAAGTGATTTTTTTCATGAACGATTGTTTATAAAGCCAGTTACTTTGATGTTGAATGTGTTGATTGAGTGTAGCTGTTTCCTGAAATGTTGTTGAATGAATTAATACCTTACTTTATTGGTTGATAGATGTGCAATGTTGCAAGCTAGGAAGAACTTATATCTTACCCATACTAAGCAGCTGAACTGAGTATAAAGAATATGAAGGTGCGTCATTTATTCAGGAATATAGGGTCGTGTAATGATGAAAGCTATAAGTGTATTTCGTATGACAGTCTGTTTGATGTTATTGATAGCCGGGATGCAAGCTAACTTGGCTTTTGCTGATAACAAGGTTTATTTGACTTCTTTGGATTGGCCACCTTATACCGGTGAAAGCTTACCTGGCCAAGGAACATCTGTAGCTGTTGCTAAAGCGGTATTTGCTGAGGCAGGTCTTGAATTAGTCGTTGACTTTTACCCTTGGAAACGAGCCGTTAATTTGGCAAAAAATGATGAAAAATATGTCGGTTATTTTCCAGAGTATTATTCAGCTGATCTTGAGCAGGACTTTATTTTTTCTGAACCGATGGGGAATGGACCTTTAGGTTTTGCACAGAGAAAAGATAATCCTGTAACTTTGGCAGAGTTTGAGTGATTTAAAACCCTTTAAAATTGGTACTATCAGTGGTTATGTTAATACTACTGAGTTTGATCAAATGGCTGAAGCAGGCACTATAAAGGTGGATAGTGCAGGAGATGATGTTAAGAACTTATTAAAGCTCAATGCGAAAAGAGTCAAACTTGCAGTTATCGATAAGTATGTTATGACTTATTTGTTAGACACTGATCCAGCGTTGAAAAAGATCAAGGGGAATATTGTATTTAACGAAACATTACTTGAGGATAAAAAGCTCTATATTTGCTTTCGTAAAAGTGAAAAAGGTAAAGAGATTTAGCAGAAGTTTAATACAGCTTTAAAAAAAGTTGATGTTTCAGCCATCATGTCGAAGTACCTGAGTCGGTAGTATTAAGATTATAACATATAAGCTGAAAGTTGATTGATGAATGGGCAAGCTTTGGTATTATCAGGTTTTGCCTTCTAGCTCATAATGTGATGTGGTAGAGGTAAGAGTTGCTTCCTCTTAGACCTATTTAGTTTTAAAAAAATCACACAACTGTGTTTTATTCTAGGGTGTAATAGAGAATCATTTTAAGTTGTGTTAATTTTCCTGCCCGTAATCTATCACTCAAAAAAACATATGTGAGTTTATATATCCAAAACCAAGGGTATAACTTCTGCACTTGTTCTGTAGAGGGATAGCTGAACGTTGCTACTTGTTAGAAAAAATAAAATTTGAAGCATAAGTTGTGGAAAGTTTACTTATAACTTTGTCATGTAGTAATAGAATGAGTCATTCATTTTCATTCTTTTTGGCAATGTGTGAGCAACTATAATTTAACAGTATTTAAAGAACGCAGTTTAGTAAAACGCCTTTTGGGCATACATTCATTGGATGATAGTAGTACCTGATATGACATTGGTCACTTTGAAAAAGAAATGTAAGATCAGTAGTTTCCTTACATTGATGCTTGTAGCCTTTCACGGAGAAGCCTTTTCCTCATCAATGGCTGTGGCAAGCCAACAGTATTATCAGTTATCAATGGCATTTCTTAGATACCATCAGCTAGCGCAAAGTTCAGCATGGCAATCTTTACCTAGCTATGATCAGTTTATGCTTTCTACCCCACAGGACAAGAATGTACTGCTGAACCAGTTGCTAACGGCAACAGGTGATCATAAAGTACCTTCTGATCCTCTCTACTTAGCAATACAGCGTTATCAGCGTCGTCATCAATTACCAGCTTCTGGCCATATTAATAAAGCAACTTATTTATCACTCTCCGCTGGCCCAAAAGAAAAAGCACAACTCATAGCTCGCAATCTAAAGCGACTGGAGCGTTTACCTGATGATCTAGGACGAAATTATGTGTTAGTCAACGTACCAGATTACTCGCTGCAATATGTAGAAAGAGGAGAGGTCAAGTTGTCTATGCGCGTTATTGTGGGTAAACCATACAGGCCAACGCCTCTTATGGTCGATACTATTCGTTCAATTATTGTGAACCCCACTTGGACTGTACCGAGTAAAATTGCCTTTAAAGATATACTTCCTAAGTTAAAAAAACAGCCTAACTACTTGAAAAAAAATAATTTTAGCGTATTTCAATACAAGGATAATGGTGTCGTCACTGTTAATTATGATGATATTGATTGGGAAAACATAAACTACAAGAACATTGATCGCTCAGCTTTTCCTTATCAACTCAGACAAAGTTCAGGCTCGCATAACGCTTTAGGGCGGTTTAAATTTAACTTCCCTAACAGTCAGGCTATTTACCTTCATGATACCCCCCAGAAATATTTATTTAGCCGACAAAACAGGGCGTTAAGCTCTGGCTGTGTCAGAGTAGAAAAACCAAGACAACTAGCTGAGCAGCTCTTAAAAAGTAATCGTCATTACTCACGTAGAAAAATTGATCAAATATTAAATTCTGGTCAGATGACAACCCTTTCGCTAAATGTGCCAGTCCCTGTCTATATTACTTATCTTACAGCTTGGGTGAACCAAGATGGTGAGCTTCGCTTTGCGAAGGATATTTATAAAATGGACAAGCAACGTTATATTTCCATGGCAGATCAATAATCAAATATATATAGTGCATGACCCACCTTCTGCTAAATTTAAAAGAAACTTAATGATTTAGCGAAGTTGGGGGCAATGTATAAGGAGCAAGTGCAACGGCGTATTTTAACGGTTCTAGTGATTTTATCACTTGGCTTTTTGAGTCTGGAAGGCTGGATGACATGGATGCGAAATCAGTCTACTCAAGAATTAGTAGAATATCGTCAGACCTTTTTACATCAAAACCTATCACGTATGGTTGCGCGCCTTGGTACAACGTTACGTAGTGCTTGCAGTGACTATAGTCTATGGACTCAGATGCAGGATTTTTCTAAAAAACTGGATCGTCACTGGGCTAAAGTTAACATTGATACCAGCCTCCCTGAGTTTGGTATAACACATACTTGGATTGTTAATTCTGAATACAAAACAGTTTATAGCTTTATTGTGGATAGCTTGCCTGAGTTTGAGCAGCCATTACAAAAAGACACGTTAAAGTCAGTTAAAGGATTAAATTTTTATCAAGGATTTTATCGATATAAACAAGCTATTTTTGAGCTTGCTGCATGTCCTCTCCATAGCAGTGATGATTATGAGCGTTTAGGTGAAGCGACAGGATGGTTAGTACTGGCTCAGCCTGTAGGTGAAGACTACTTAGAACAAATTGCGTTACTCACTGACAGTAAAGCAAGTATTGTATTCAATAACCACTTATCACCATCCTCAACAATCAATAATCCTTGGAATATTCGTATTAGCCTACCTTTCAGGGGGGCTTCAGGACAGCCAGTTGCTTTTCTGACAGCAACAACCCACTTAGAAGATTTAAAAAAGCTTTATGATGCTTCTACTCAACTCATCATAGTGAATGGTTTTTCCATTATTTGTTTGTTATTTCTTACGTATTTTTTATTACAAGTCTGGGTGCTTTCTCCTCTAAAACAATTAACTAATTCTCTAGATAAAAATACAGCGAGTGAATTAAAAACACTATTATCACGGGATGATGAATATGGCAGGTTAGCATCGTTGGTTAATGATTTTTTTCAGCAACGGGATTTATTGGCAGCAGAAATTCAAAAGCGTGGACAGGTAATGGACCAATTGGCTCAGGTTAATCTGCAGCTGTTTGATAATGCTCGCCTTGATGAGTTAACACAAGTGGCCAACCGGCGACGTTTTGACGAGTACCTGGCAAGTGCTTGGAATAGTGCTATTAGCACAGGCAACCCTATTGCGTTACTCATGATTGATTTGGATTTTTTTAAGCGATACAACGATACGCTAGGTCATCCAGAAGGAGATGATTGTTTGGCTTTAGTCGCAGATGTTTTTCGTAATGTCGTCAAAAGTCGCCATGATTTATTAGCACGTTATGGAGGAGAAGAGTTTGCTGCAATCCTTCCCTTAACAGATGAAGCTGGTGCTAAAGTCTTAGCAGGACGTATTATTGATGTATTAAAGCAAGCAGAAATTCCCCATCCCGGCAGTGAGTTCCAAGTAGTGACCACTAGCATTGGTGTGGCGGCATGCTCACCCATACCCCATCAAAACCCCGACATGCTAATCAACATGGCAGATAAAGCACTATACGAAGCTAAACGCAGAGGCCGCAATGGTGTTGTTGCATTTAGTGAGTTGCCAAAGACTGTGGATGAGGATATCAATCAGTGAACTTTGGAGTAGAAGGTACTTTTCGTTGAATACAGTTGGTCTTGAGTAGTTTACCTATTGTAAGTTACAGATAATTCTCACATACAGAGCACCAAGCACAAGTCTTAGGTAGTGAGGTTATCGTGCCATTAAAATGTTTATTGCAATATAATTAAGTTAGTTATAGTAGGGGATGTTGCTTCTATTGTACGTATATTGACGTATATTGACGTATATAAGGAAAGGTTAATAAAATCAGTTTGCTAGCAAAACTCTAGATTAGAGTTCTAGTTAAATCAATACTGTAGACAGTTTTTGGCTGAGAGTGGTAGGTTGTACCAAAGATAGAAACTGCGAGAATGCGGTTATCAAAGTCGTATTGTCACAGGAATCTATCTTTGGAAAGCATAGTAAAAACGGTTTTACGCTCAATGTCCAATGTTAATAAGTCTCAGCGTACATTTATAGCAGCATTGTTGACGACACTAATCGTATTTCAAGGCAAGGCAACCTATAGAAATATGAACCGTTACAGTGATATGAGTGAAAAACGTTTTAGCCGTTGGTATAGCCGGTCATTTGATTTTGCTCTGTTTAATCGTCGTATAATTGCGCACGCTCTTCCAGAAAATGACCGTATCGCTGCTATTGATGCCAGCTTTATCAGCAAGTCTGGCAAGCTGACGGAGGGCTTGGGGTGGTTTTATAATGGATCAGTAGGTCAAAGTCAGCATGGCTTAGAGGCTTCGCTTATCAGTTTGATTGATCTTAAATTAAATACAGCGTTTGCCTTAGATGTTTGTCAAACCCTTGACCAAAACCAGAAAACACGGGTAGAAGCCTATGCTGAGCAAGTGGTAGAAATAGCCCCACAGCTACAAGAGCAAGGTGTTTTATATCTCGTTGGTGATGCTTATTACAGTAAAGAAAAGTTTGTCTCTCCAATAATTAAAGCTGGATTGAAGCTTGTGGGTGAGCTGAGAACTGATGCTGATTTACGATGGTTTTATGAGAGGGAATATTGTGGAGTTGGACGCCCCAAAAAGTTTGATGGAAAGGTCCGTTTTGAAAAGGATCTACATCGTTTTAAGCACGTTGGTCGTTTACAAGAAGGTATAGAGATTTACACAAAAAAGGTTTATTCAAAAACGTTTAAACGTGCCATTAACGTCGTGATGTTGAAACAAACGAGAGATAATAAAGCCGGTAGAGTTTTGCTTTATTCAACGGACACGGAATTAGATGCTCTGGTGATAATTAAGTATTACAAAGCGCGCTTTCAAATTGAATTTCTATTTAGAGATGCTAAACAGTATACAGGATTCACTTACTGCCAGTTACGTAAAAAATTTAATCAACATTTAATGGAAATACTTTTTGACAAGTTAGGGTTAAGCTTAAGTATTCTAAAAATTGCTCAAGTATATGAACGGATGAGCAAATATGGGGCTATGGCTGCGTAAAAGTGTCTAGAGTATTGATACAGAACAACTACAAAATAGTTTTAAAGGTAAGTTTGAATGGGATTGTTCTGCAAGAAAACAGTGGAAGACAATGAATTCAAGCACATGTCGGTAACGATAAAAGTATTAACTAAAGGTTAATCCATTGAGCGATTTAGGGTAATTATTTGTTAATTAAGTTTTGTCTGACATGTTCTATTAAGCAAATGCTTCACTACAGAAAAAGTGAAGTATTTCATCAGGGCAAGCAGTTGACTCAATGGTATTATCAATTCCTCTTAAGTTATGGGATTTTAACCTGTTAAGGTGTTTATCTTTAGGTAAATAAGTCGTCAGGTGTAGATCGTTGAAATTTGTAATAAACTGTATTGACTTTGATTTGCCATGAAATAACATCTGTTTTAGGAGTATTGTGCAGGTTAAGATTTGTACTTTAATTGTTGACTACATAGTTTGCATTAAATACCATTTCAAAATTAACATATGTAATGCTGTGCCAAATTGATTAGGTAGTGCTAATGAATGGAGGCAGACAAACAGTCTGTGATACTTATTAAGGAATGTTGGGATTTGTCTTTAGTAAGGTTTTATCAGGGAAAAGAGAGCAGGAGATGTTCAGAGTAAGTATACAATAATATAAAATACAAGCCTGTATTTTTGTTGTTATCATGGAGCATCAATGGAGTTTAGCATGGAACAACTTTGTGGGAAATTATTAATAGCTTCTTTGTTATATGTTATTTCAAGTATTTATAGTTATGCTCATGATAATAACCCTTCTCAAGAGAAAGTTTCTTCTTGGGGGCCATATAAGATTACAATTATGAAAGGAAAAAACCGAGCAGTTTGTAAAGCTTACGGTAAAGCCTTGTCTGATCGCAAGCTAAATAAAGCTTTGTTTTGCGATAGGCGAACACCACTTACGTTAGTTAAGACTGATATAAAGCTTCCTGGAATAATAAATTTAGACGTGTCTGAACAAGAAGTGTACTATCCTCGGATCAAAGATTTTTTGTACTACGGGGATCCTTTTGAAACTAAAAACAGTATTAAATCTTTAAAAGATAATTTTCAGCAGAAGTATCGTCAATATTTGGTCGAACAGCATGAAAATTTTTTAGATTTTATAAGGTTTAATAGTGGTCGCTGGATAGAACATAGTCCAATATACCAGCTAATATTAGATGTAAATAATGATGGAAAAAACGATAATGTTATTGTTATGCATTATGGGGGATGTGTTGGGTATGGAACTAGAAAAACACCTCCTACCCTAGATGCAGCTGTTTTTAATGCAGCAGCAGTTTTTGGTATTAAAAGTTTTGAATTTAGTAAACTTTCATATTTGCTTTATGACGGAGGCGGTGAAAAAAATACTCCTCCGTTACCATTAAGCGGTAGACTAAATATGAATTTTTTTATGTTTGATGAAAGAAGCTACTTTGATCGCTGGTATTATGGTTTTGGGGAAATGGATAGTGACTATTTGTTTTCAGTTTATAAGATTGAAAATGGCTCTACAGTTGAGCAGTGTAGATTTAATGTAATTGATGAAATGAAGTAGAGCTTTTCTATAAAGTCGTATCTTTTGTATTAGGAATAATGATATGCCAATTAATTATCACCAGATTTCATCAAGTAATGGAAATCCTTATATTGAAACGGTGAAAACTTATCTTAGGCTTTTTGAACATTTTAGAACAACTCCATATAACGATAGTGAAGGTCTTTTGACTATTGGTGATGGATTTATGATTGAGGGACGAAGCCAAAATAATATTCTTGGTTATGTCTTGGAAGAAATCGGTGTATTTGCTGCCTCAAATACACAAGAAAACGAACGTCGTACTTTACTTGGGTTACCAGCAGAAACAGCGAGAAAGTAGGCATTCAAGAATATTAGCAAGCTTCCGAACTATTATATCAAATAATCAAAATGAAAATACTGTTAGAACAGCACTAAATGCAGCTGTTCGAAGTTATGGCATTAATAATGACTTTGAAATAACAGATCCTCAATCTAGTATTATACTTGAAAAAATATTGCTTGGCGGTGGATGGGGAAGTGATAATAATGGAGGATATACCCATAATGTACCATCGAGAAATGCTATAGCAGAGCGTATTGAAAATCAGTTAAATATTAACGATATTCGTGACACCTTTGAGTTTGCAGCATTAAGTTGTATGTACTACAACAGTGGCAGTCTTGGCAATGATTTGACGGCAGCTATTCAGCGTGGGGATAGAGCGAGTGCTTGGTATGAAATCCGGTATAATAGCAATCGATATAGTAGTAATGGTTGGAACCGTAATCAGGCTAATGGGATTGCAAAGAGACGTTATATGGAGTCAGAGTTATTTGGTCTTTATAATAATGAGCCTCCTACTACCTCAGATGCTCTAGATATTTATAAAATGTTGCTTAATCCTGAACAGTATAGTGCCGACTTTGATACGTTTAGGGATAAAATTATCGCTTATGAGCAACGATTCGGAAATTTAAGTGGTGGTTCAAACCACAGAAATATGATTGTAGAAGGTAATCGTGATTATCAAGTTGCGGGAACGGCAAATCAAATAACTACCGTTCAAGAAGCTTTACAACCTGCTAAAGATAAATTAATTGAAGGCTATGGACCTGAGTTATTTGATGATGTAGATGTGAGTGACTATGATATTCATGTTTTGAATATTGTTGTAGGTGATGACCAAGGGACAACGATTGAGGGTACTTCATTAGCTACTAATGTTGACAATAATTCAAGTGAATTAAGTGATAATTTAATTTTAGCTTTTGGAGGAAATGATACAGTTAATGCTAAGGAAGGAAATGATATTGTATGGGGGGGAGAGGGCAATGATACATTAAATGGAGAAGATGGTAATGATCTTCTTGTTGGGGAGGCGGGGATTGATACCCTTGATGGAGGTAAGGGTGAGGATCACTTATTTGGTGATGAGGGTAATGATATTCTGAAAGGAGGAGATGATAAAGATATCCTTGATGGCGGTGAAAACGCAGATCAACTAGAAGGTGGGCAAGGTAAAGATATCTATCACGCTGACAGTGAAGATACTATTAATGACAGTGGTAAAGATGGCACTGTGTTTTTAGATGGTACAAAATTAACTGGTGGTGAACGCACCGAAGATGATCCTGAAAACACCTATTACAGTACTGATGGTAAATTCACTTATGTTAAAAACGGCTCAACATTAGTCATTAATGGTGGCTTAACCATTAATAATTATAGTGACGACGCACTGGGCATTCACCTTGAAACCGTTGAGGAAGAAGAGGAAGAACCCGATTTTGACGATCCTGAAAAAGTCACCTCGCCGATTATTATCGATTTAGATGGTGATGGTGTCGAGACCCTTTCGGTAAATGATAAACATTATTTTGACCACGATGGTAATGCGTTTGCTGAATCCACAGGCTGGGTATCACGTGATGATGGTTTGTTGGTCTGGGATAAAAATAATAATGGTGTGGTGGATTCTGGTGCTGAACTGTTTGGTAACCAGACGACACTCGCTTCAGGTCAAAAAGCGAAACACGGCTATGATGCGTTAGCGGAATTTGATGATAATAAAGACGGTGTTATTGATGCCCAGGATGCGATTTATTCATCGTTACGTGTTTGGCAAGATAAAAACGAAAACGGCCTGACGGATAATGATGAATTATCCAGTCTTGCGGATATGGGTATAAAAAGCCTCTCAACCGCCTATGAAGACTCTAATCATACTGATGCTCAAGGCAATGAACATCGTCAGACTAGTGACGTCACGTGGAATGATGGCCATAAAACCGACAGTGCAGACGTATGGTTTAAAACCAACACTACCCGTCGTGTAACAACGGAAACCTTCAACTGGACCCATGAAATCCTAGCGTTACCGAACTCCCGAGGTTATGGCAACTTACTGGATTTACAGCAAGCCATGACTCAGGATGAAACACTTTTATCCATGGTGAAAGCCTTTGTGGCGGAGTCAGACTATCAAAAACGCAATGACATGGTGCTTGCGATTATTTATCAGTGGGCGGGTGTCACGGATGTCGATCCAAATAGTCGTGATCCTAAAAAGGTTTATGGGCATGTGATTGATGCGCGTAAACTCGTGACCCTGGAAAAAGTGGTGGGCCGCGGTTATTTAGGGACTTGGTGTTGGGGCGAACGGGATCCTAATCCCCATGGTCGCGCTGCACCGATTTTAAAAGCAGAATTTGATAAATTCCAACGTTCCGTCACTGCACAATTAAATGCACAGATTTTATTTGATGACACTATTTTATCCGCCTACTTTGAATCCGGCAGTCGTTATTTCCGTTTAAATGAAGAAGCATTAGAAACGTATTTAGTCAGTTTAAACCGCCCTGATAAAGTGGAAGAATTAAATGCTGCCATCAATACACTGCAAAATCTGGGTGTTTATTCGAAGCGCATACGCAACGAAGTGAGTAGTGTACTGGCTAAAATTGTGCTGAATCATCCCAGTTTAAATGAATATATTAATCACGACACGGTCGCGGGTGATGAGCGAAATAATACCCTGCGTGATTATAATCAAATCAATATTACTCGACTTTGGCCATTTAACTTAAGCAAGTATGCTTAAATAATGAGCAGAATTTGATTTTTTTGGTAGAAAACAAGCAGAATAACTGGAGTTCAAGTGGCAATGACGGCACAATTTTTTTGACAAAAAAATTAAACCATTCCAAGGAAGGGACCGTCATTGCCTGACTCAATTATAACGATTTTATCCGCATTTGCACCTTTAATGAGTTCAGCTACTTGGCTAAAAGCAACGACTTTAATAAAGGGCGCTTTGTTATGCAGGGGACCAAGACGTATTACTTCAT
>NZ_AUAF01000053.1 GCF_000428585.1 Zooshikella ganghwensis DSM 15267
CTGACATCCCCTGTCCCTTTGAATTTGTTTCGGCAAAACAAAGGTTGGGGTCAGGGGTTGTCATTTCAAACTAATAAAAGTCGAGCATCGCGTTACTTTAGAGAAAGCCAAAAGAAACCCTCGCAGGAACAGGTTGCGAACAAGCTGTTATAATTGCCACAATATACCCAATATGAATGGTTTTTAGGTGCGGCCATCAAGTGACGAAGCTCCATGAGCCTATATTAATAGGTGATTGGGGTGAGGAGTGAAGATAACAAAACCTAGAAATCATTCGTGAAGGGTATAGAACAAATGCATATTAATGTGGATACACTCTGCTACCCTGCCATTACATACACGTTTACAGTGATGCACCTCACAACAAAGAACAGGACTACACTTTAGGGAATAACAAAAAACCTCCTTTTTTACATATAATGCGCTGCTTTTCTTTAACAAAATAGGCGCTGACAACCAAAACTTAGCGTCAAAACCACGCATTACAACAAGCTGTAGATTTATTAGAGGACCATTAGCTAGATGGATGCTTCCACGGTTAGTAAACGAATGTTTTCAGGGGCAGTTTGGATGGTTTGCCTCAAACTGAGTGTGCGTGCAATAGGGTTAGTAAGCACCGTTATTCTTGCACGATTGCTGATACCTGCAGACTTTGGTCTGGTTGCACTTGCCATGAGCTTTTATGCCATTTTGGATGTACTTACAACATTCAACTTTGACATGGCCCTTATCCAAAACCAGAAAGCTACACGTGATGACTATAATGCAGCCTGGACCATGAACCTGCTGATGACCATCGGCATTGCTATTATTTTGCTCTCCAGCATGTCTTATGTTTCGGACTTATTTAATGAACCGAGACTTATGTATGTTTTTCCTATGATGGCGATCATGTCATTTCTCGAAGGGCTCACGAATATCGGTGTTGTTGATTTTCGGAAGGAACTTGAGCTACGCAAAGAATTCAAATATGAGGTTAGTAAAAAAGTATTAGCATTTATTGTTACGGTTAGTGCCGCAATTTACTTTCGGTCATATTGGGCACTATTAACAGGCATGGTTGTTGGTCAACTTGGGGGCACAACCCTAAGCTATATTATGCATCCCTTTAGACCAAGACTCAGCTTAAAAGGTGCTTCAGCGTTACTGAATTTCTCTAAATGGCTATTGATGAATAATGTCTTATTTTTTGTTAACACTCGTCTTATGAATCTCATCATTGGTAGCTATTACCCATCTAAAGTACTAGGGCATGTTTCCGTTATTAAAGATATAGCGGAAATGACCACAGCTGAACTGGTTTGGCCAATCCAGCGTGCACTTTTTCCTGGCTATTCCAAACTGACCAATAATCCGACAGCATTAGTCAATAACTTTTTAGGCAGCTTATCCGTAATCTCTTTTGTAGGGGTACCTCTAGCCGTAATGATTGCTTTTTTCAACGAGTACGTGGTGTTTATTATTCTCGGCGATCAATGGCTAGAAGCGGCTTGGATGCTCCGAATCATGTGTTTGGCAGGTGCTTTCAACCTGATTGGAGCAGCAACAGCCTCCGTTTTTTTCGCTACAGGGCGCCCCAAAATAGTGACCATGATTGCACTATTTTTAGCGGTTATTCGTCTTCCTGTATTCTTTTATTTTATCGCCAATAAAGAGCTGGAAGCAGCGCTCTACACTTTATTAGTGACATCCGCATTACGAACCTGCGTCAGCTTAATTACCATCGGCAGAATACATACTATTTCATTGCTCGCTATGCTGGCACCAATCGGGCGAACCTTTCTTGCAGCATTCATCACAATCTTTGCTATAGTATCACTCACTCAGTGGTTCCCATTGCAACAAGCGATTCTTCTCGATTTAATCACAGTCATTGGCATGGGACTGCTATGTTCAGTTGTATATTTAATCATGCACTACTTGTTTTGGTATTTATTTGCCAAACCTAAAGGTGCAGAGACTATTATTCTTAATTTTGTTAAAAGTAAATTAAACCACTAGCAATGGACTTGACATGGATCTTAAACACGCATCGGCACAACATGCCTGGCAGCTTATCAATGACCCAGACTTTTTCCAGCAGTGGCAAAACCTTTACCAACTAAGTGACTATGCAACCCCTTATCAAGCACCTGACTATATAAAGCTTTGGTACCAGCATTATGCTCATAGCTATACTCCACTGATCGTATATCTCCCTGAGCATGATCAAGTGCAAGCCATTATGTGCTTAGCGGTAAGAAACCAACATATTATTGCAGCAGGAAGTCACCAAGCAGAGTACCAAGGCTGGCTTTGCCAGCAACAAAATACAGCTGTTTTTTTCCAAAAATTATTAGATTTGTTAGACCACCATTATGCTGAACATGCATTACAGCTAAAGTATTTTCCAACAGAGCTAATTACAGATCAGCTTCAGCACATAATAAATAAAGACCGCATACTGCTAACATCACACCAACGCCCTTTAAATACTTTAGACCCTGCAGCTATTGCCCAGTCATTAAAAAAGAAAAGCAACAAAAGTCGTATAAATCGTCTCAAAAAACAAGGAACTCTCCACTTTGCTCGTGTAACAAAACCAGACGAGCAAATAGCTCTTCTAAAACAAATGATCCCTTTATATGACTTTCGCCAAGGTGCAGCCAACCAAAGCTTTCCTTTTCTGGATGATCATAGCAAGCATGATTTTCATCAAGCACTTTGCCAGCAACAGAGCCATTTATTGCATATGACGGGCCTGTGGATTGATGATAAATTAGTTGCAGCTCACTTAGGTTTTATCCACCAACATAATGTTCACCTAGCTATTTTCTGTTATTCACCTTTTTACAGTTCACACTCTCCTGGCAAAATTCACTTGTTAATGTTATGTGAACTTCTGGCCCAGGAAGGTATGTCCTGTTTTGACTTAACTCCCGGTGGCGACCCATGGAAAAACCGATTTGCGACCACCTATGATATCGTTTACGAGCTCTATCGTTATCGAAATCAACGGGATAAACAAGTTGCTACCTATTTAGATAAAGGTCTAGATCACGTCAAGCAAGGATTAGCTCACTTCAACATTACCCCAGGCCAAGCAAAAGAAACGATTAATAAAATCCGCCGTGCAGCATCACCCGCGCTCATTACAAAAGTTAAACAACATCTATTACAGGATACTGAGCTACGGATTTATCAGCTAACAGAAGATACAGCCTCTTCGCTCACTGAAGCCCCATTTAAAATAAACCATCTTGATGATTTGCTGAAGTATATACCTTGTTATAACTGGCAAGACCGCTGCCGATTTACAAGAGAGGCTTTACACCGTATTGAGCAGGGAGAAATTCCTTATACCTATGCTGATCACTCGACTTTACTGTCTTATGCCTGGCTAATACCTAATGCGAAACAAGCCTTTTTTAATGAAGTACAACAGGGCATGTCTTTTCCACCTCAATCTGCTGTACTTTATGACTCGTATACTCATCCTCCTGCACGTGGGCAAGGGCTACATCAGTTAAGCTTGCAGCAGCGTATCCACGATGCATTTACTGTATACCGGGCTAAACAGCTATTTATTGTTGTCACAGCAACTAATAAAGTTTCTCGACATGTGATTGAAAAATACGGCTTTGAGTACATCGGCTCATTGTATTATCACCGTCGCTTTAATAAAGAAGAAAAAGTTAACCGTTTACCGAGCATTTACCATTCACAACCGGTGTAACACAACTATGTTTAAAGTCTTCCTGTTACGTATCATCAGGGGATTAGGCGTTTTTAGATTATTAAAGCCTCTAAATCGCAATAAGCTGTTAATTCTTTGTTATCATGCTTATGAGCTTAGAGATGAAAGCCAGGCATTTCCTAAGCTCTTTATCAAAGCAGATACTTTTCAAAAACGCCTCAACGCCCTGCAAAAAGCAGGTTATACCGTATTACCTTTGAGTACGGGTATTGACCTGTTAAAACGGAATCAATTGCGTGGCTACAACGCTATTATTACCATTGATGATGGATTTCACAGTGTGGCTGAAATGGGTATTCCCATTCTAAACCAATTCAACATGCCGGCCACCATTTATCTCACAACCTATTATCAGCAAAAACAAACGCCGATCTTTTCTTTGGCGGTCCAATATATGTTTTGGCTGGCAGAAGACCGCACACCTTCGCTTTCAGAGTTAGAGCCTTTTAGTCAGCAGCTTACGCATGCCGATCAGCTTGATAGACAACAATTGATGTGGTCACTTATTGAGCTTGGTGAAGATCATTTGTCACAACAAGAGCGGGAACAATTAGCACAAAAAATTGCAACCTCATTAGCTATTGATTATGAAGCTATCAGACAAGACAAGCTTTTTACCGTCATGAGCAGCCAGCAAGTTCAGTCCTGCTTTTCACCCAACATTGATATTCAGCTACATACTCACCGCCATCAGCTACCCGTTGACCAACAGCTCACGACTCGGGAAATTCTAGAAAATAGATATGCATTAGAACAGTTACTGCCAAAAACCTATGACCATTTTTGTTATCCCAGTGGCTTTTGGCATAAACAGCACTGGCCCTGGTTACGAGCTGCCAGTGTTCAGTCAGCAACCACGTGTGAAGCAGGGCTTAATCGGCCTGATACCCCTTTAATGGCATTAAAGAGAATCTTAGATGGTGAATATATCAGCCAGGTCGAGTTTGAAGCTGAACTTTATGGCTTTGGTGAGTTATATCGCTATTTCAAACGCTTTGTCATCAAAATAAAGCAAACTATTGAACACGCTCGTCACACACTAAATGCTCAATATGCTAAGCGTGCTAAATAATAAACAACGTATACCCAAAAAATGGCTCGTGAAGGGTACAATAAAAGATTGAGTTTACTGCGTTAACTCAGCACGGCTGATATAAACATTATAGGCCCTATTCAATACAGTCAGGCATAGGCAATCGCCATGGAGTTTAAAGATTACTATAAAATCCTCGGAATTAAAGACAATGCAACAACTGAAGACATTAAAAAAGCCTATCGAAAATTAGCTCGTAAATATCACCCTGACGTTAGTAAAGAGGACAATGCGGAAAGTCAGTTTAAAGAAATTGGTGAAGCATATGAGGTGTTAAAAGATCCTGAAAAACGTGCAGAATATGACCAGCTTAAACAGCTAGGTGCGCGAGGACGTGATGGCTCGTTTCAACCACCACCTGGCTGGCAGTCTGCTAACCACTTCCATGAAGCATTTAGTGGTGACAGTCAGTTCAGTGATTTCTTTGAGGCTATTTTTGGGCAACATGGTAGTGCCCGAAGACACTATTCCTCACAAGGTTTTCAGCAAACCATAAAAATGCGTGGGGATGATATTCATCATCGTATCGCACTGTTTTTGGAAGAAGCCTACCAGGGTTGTCAGCGTACTTTACAGTTTCAAGTCCCAGAAGCTGATAACCAAGGGTTAATTACTCATCGTACAAAAACGCTTAATGTTAAAATTCCTGCAGGTGTCACTCAAAATCAACACATCCGCCTAAAAGGTCAAGGTGCACCAGGTATTGGTGGCGGCCCAAGTGGTGATTTATTTTTAGAAATTGAGCTTGCCCCCCACCCTTTATTTCATGCTGAGGGCAAAGATATTTTTCTGAATATTCCTGTTACCCCCTGGGAAGCAGCTCTGGGTTGTGCCATTACCATTCCAACACTGGGAGGCAAAGTTTCACTTAAAATTCCAGCAGGAGCCCAAGCAGGGCAACGCTTTAGGTTAAAGGGTCGTGGTTTACCTGGCACACCACCTGGCGACCAATATGCGATTTT
Organism: Zooshikella ganghwensis DSM 15267; assembly: GCF_000428585.1. Classification (GTDB taxonomy): domain Bacteria; phylum Pseudomonadota; class Gammaproteobacteria; order Pseudomonadales; family Zooshikellaceae; genus Zooshikella; species Zooshikella ganghwensis. The sequence goes on from NZ_AUAF01000053.1 coordinate 5,792, forward strand.
ACAGCTCACTCAACCAGCCCATCACAGTGACAAAGCGAAAAGCCTTTATCAACAACTAGCACAGGAAACATCTCACTTTAATCCACGACAGAAACTGGGAGTGTAAATGAGTCCACATCATCCCCCAATCACCATTTCTGATGTAGAAGTTATTGATGCATCACCACGCTTCAGCCTTATTGAAATTTGTGCGCGGTGTGGGGTGGATCAAACGCTTATTATTGCCATGGTAAGCTATGGTATTGTAGAACCTCATAATGACTACCACATACCAGAGCAGTGGCGGTTTATGGCAGGTGATTTAATACGCTTACAAAAGGCATTGCGTTTAAAGCGCGACCTTTCACTAAACCTGTCAGGATTAGCGTTTGCTTTAGACTTATTAGATGAGGTTAACAGCCTACGCCAAGATATAAATCAGTTACAGCATTACATTAAAACCATGCAGCAAGACTAAGGTTGTTACTGACTTTCCACAATTGAAGTTTGCGAATACGTTGTCAACACATTTAAAAAGAGCTGTTCCAATGACTGAATAACCTGCTCCCAACCAAATTGGGTTGTATGCGCTCGAACCTGTTCACGAGCCAAAGGGTTTGCTTGCCACTGCTTCACCAAAGCAACAATACTGCTTACTGATCGATCCGGTAAAAGATAGCCCGACACCTGTGGTGCAATTAAATCGGGGATGGCACCTACATCCGTTGCAATAACAGGTGTGCCGCACGCCATCGCCTCTAGCACAACATTGGGACAACCTTCTCGACGAGATGCTAAAATCAATACATCAGCAGCATTATAATATTGAACCAAATCCCCCTGCTGAATATTACCCGTAAAAGTGACTCTATCAGCAACATTTAATTGTTCAGCCAGTTGCTGGTACTTTACACGTTCACTGCCTTCACCAATCACCACTAACTTAGCCTCTGGCAGCTCAGTCAATGCTTCTATAACCAAGTGATGCCCTTTAAGCTCTATTGCATTACCCACTGATAGTAGTGTTAATCCATCTAGGCCCAAAGCCTGGCGTAAGCGTTCGCGATCCGCAGCAGGTTTGAACAGTTCAAGATCAACACCATTCTGCAATAAGTGAATAGGCGTCGTGACCCCCATTTCCTCCATACGATGCTTCAAGGGCTTGGCAACACTTACCAGTTGACAGGCTTGATTTGCCGCTCTCACAATTTGATAGCGCGGCAGAGTATAGTTTGGAATCAGACTAATATCCTGCCCACGGGCAGATACTACAACAGGTCTATTCAAATAGCGGCCAAGCGCAACAGCCACAACACCATCTGGGTAAAAGTAATGTGCATCAATTAAGTCAAATGGCTGCATTTTCAGCAGGTTTGCCATAAACTTTCGCAGACTCCAATACATCAGTGTTGGTGCGATACTCATACCCACTTTAGGCAACACTGGGTAACGAGGATGGTAAACCTTTATACCATTAACCTCCTCTTCCTCAGGCACCTGATTAAGCTCACTATAACGGCCAAAACGAGGATTACTGGAGGGGAACCATGGAACAGGTGCAACCACAGTTACATTATGCGCTGTTAGCTCAGCAAATTTTCGCATTCGCGTGGCTACAAAAATGCCATGACGGTATTGAATACAGTTAGGGTATAACGTAGAGAAGACCAATATATTCATGGCTTAGCTTACTGTTGCACTTTGGCCAGATACTTTGGCAATCGCTCGTTGATAAACATCCTGATAATGACTAACACTTTTTTTCCAGTTACGTTCATGCTCCACATATTTGCGACCACTATGCAACAGCTGTTGCTGAAGCTGACTATCCCCTGCCAGTTGTTCAATCTGAACAATTAAATCAGACACATCTCCCTGCCTAAACAGCAAACCATTTTCACCATGCCGTATAAGCTCTTTATGTCCTCCAACATCCGATGCAACAACCAGCTTATGCTGCGCCATAGCTTCCAGTGGTTTTAAAGGGGTAACCAAGTCTGTCAGCCGCATAGGCTTACGTGGATAGGCCAAAATATCGACAGTACTGTAATAGCGATGCACCTGATCATGTGGCACTCGCCCTGTCATAATAATTTGATCCGCTACAGGGCTTTGCTTAGCTAACCGTTTCAACCTTTCATCCTCAGGGCCACCCCCCACCAGAAGCAGACAGGCATTGGGCATCTTCTCTATCAACCCAGGCATGGCTTCAATGAGCAGGTCCAAACCTTCATAGGCATAAAAAGAGCCTATAAAGCCAATAACCAGTCGTCCTTCTAAACCCAGTGAGGCAAGCAGTTCTGCATCCTTTTGATCCTGTGGCTGGAAACGTTCGATATCAACGGCATTGGGAATCACCGTGATATCTTGAATCACTGCATCACGGGTTAACATCTCCGACTTAAGTCCCTGACAAATTGTTGTAATAGCATGTGCACGTTTAAGGACCATGGTTTCCAGCTTGCGGGTCAGTCGATAACGAAGATCACCTTGCTGTGCCGTACCATGATCAACCGCAGCATCCTCCCAGAATGCTCGAACTTCATAGACCAAAGGGAGTTTTAACTTTTTAGCCGCCAGATAAGCCGCCATACCATTGATTGCCGGTGAGTGAGCATGAATTAAATCCGGTTTAATTTCTTTGGCAACTTGGACTATACGTTTGGCCAATACTGGGATAATCGCTAACTGATTAACGACAGGTATTGCTTGCAGCCAATTGGCCAAAGGTGGCGTGCGATAAAACACTAAGTCATCAACTGTCTCACATAACTGTGGAGTAACACCTTGCTTAGGGCTGGTAAGCTGATAAGTTTGCCAGCCTAATTTCTGCTGCTGCTGTAAAATCGCGCGGGTACGAAATGTATATCCACTGTGCAGTGGAATAGAATGATCCAAAATATGTAACACTTTCATACATTAAGCCACCTGAGAAACCGCACTATCCGCAGACAACACTTGGCGTAGAAATGCCTCAAACATTGATAATGTCCATAACGCAGCACTGTGATCACGTAAACCACTTTGGTGTTGAGTCACTAACTGACGTAAATAATCCGCATTAAAATAGCCACTATCAAGCATCTGCTCACTTAATACTGACTGTTTAAGACGTTCTTTGAGAGGTCCCCGAAACCACTTAGCCACAGGTACTGCAAAGCCCATTTTGTCTCGATACAAAATATTATTTGAAAGGTGCGGCTCCAGTGCTTTCTTCAGTATATATTTACCTTCTTGGCCATGTAGCTTTTGGGAAGGAGGCACATTCATTGACCACTCAATCAGTTTATGATCCAGAAAGGGTACTCGCACCTCAAGAGAGTGTGCCATACTGGCTCTATCCACCTTCGTTAAAATGTCACCAACCAAATAGGTTTTCATATCCAAATACTGAATCAGTGACAATGGATCATCTGTCTGACAATTAGCAGCATGTCGTTTAAAAACTTCAATTGAATGATAGCCTTGAAGATCTCGCTTCAACCGGTCGCTAAATAAGTCGCTACGCTGCTGATCATTTAAAATGGAAACCGAGTGTAAATAGGCTTCAACTGATGTTCGTGCTAATGACTGGAATGTTGTCTTGGCTCGGAAAATTCTTGGAGCCCAATCCGCTTTTGGATAAAGTTCTCCCAATAAACCAAATACTGGTTTTCGAAAACCGAGTGGCAGCTTACTGCGGACACGTTCCTCGTTCATATGCCAGCGGTAACGTCGATAACCCGCAAAGACTTCATCCCCTCCATCACCAGAAAGCACTACCGTAACCCGTTGTTTCGCTAACTCACAGACACGATAAGTGGGCATGGCTGAGCTATCGGCATAAGGCTCATCATAAAGCAGTGCAAGCTTATCTAGCAGCTCAAAGTCATCAACCTCAACGGTTTTTTCCCAATGATTAGTGTGATATTGCTGAGCCACTTCTTTGGCAAACTCAGACTCATTAAAATCAGCTTCATTAAAAGCAATAGAACAAGTATTGACCGGGTCTTGCTGTAACCCTGCCATCATGGCTACCACAGCACTAGAGTCTACGCCCCCTGATAAAAAAGCACCCAGTGGCACTTCAGAGACCATACGAATATCAATCGCTTTACGAAGTTGTTCTATTAACTGGGCTTCGGTATTTTCTTTGATCAAGTCAGGATGCTGAGTAAAAGGTACATCCCAGTAGGGTTTAATAACGGGTTCAGACACTCCCCGTGTCAATGTTAACGTATGGCCTGGAGATAATTTAAAAACATCTTTAAAAATCGTATTGGGCTCAGGAATATAACCAAAGGTAAAATAATCCTCGATAGCGGGTAAATAAATATCACGTTTTAAATGAGGATGAGCTAAAAGTACTTTTAACTCTGAAGCGAACATAAATTCGCCTGTAGCCAACGTAGCAAAAAATAACGGTTTTATCCCTAAACGGTCACGGGCAATAAATAACTGTTGGCGATTTCGGTCCCAAATAGCAAAGGCAAACATGCCTCGCAAATGCTTAACACATTCCTCACCCCATTCAATCCAGGCATACACTATGGTTTCAGTATCAGAATGGGTTTTAAAATGATAACCCTTAGTAATAAGCTCCTGGCGTAAATCCTGAAAATTATAAATTTCTCCATTAAAAACAATGGCTACTGAGCCATCATCGTTAAATAAAGGTTGTTGACCAGTAGAAATGTCAATAATAGACAGCCTGCGATGCGCTAACCCAACACCTGGCTCAATATGGATTCCCCCCTCATCAGGCCCACGGTGAAACTGGGTATTATTCATTGCTGTCAGCAGGGCGCGATCCACGACTGCTGCCGACTCTTTAATATGAAAAATCCCTGCAATGCCACACATATAAATAGATACCTTTACTGAAAGGGGATTAATTCAGTTGCAACTGATCGTAAATTGACGTGTAACGATTAACCATGGCGTCCATACTGAATGTCTCAACAACATGCTGCCGTGCCGCGAGACCATGCTGCTTTCGACACTCAGCATTGATAAGATACTGACGAATGGCTTCTGCTAAAGCTGCTACATTATCTGCAGGTACAATCATACCGTTTTGCTGATGCTGTATTAGCTCACTATTTCCCCCCACATCAGTTGCTACCACGGGCAGGCCTGATGCCATTGCTTCCAGTATTGTGTTAGAAATACCTTCTGCTAATGAGGGTAATACAAAAATAGCAAATCGACGCATCAGCTGTGGAATATCCTGCCGCATGCCTGCAAACCAAACGGATGCAGCAACACCTGCTTGCTCAGCCTGTGCTTGCAAACTGTCTTTTTCCGGACCATCACCCACTAATACTAATTTAATCGTATCCGCAATAGAGCTGTCTTTTTTCAGCTCAATAAATGCAGCTAGCAAGCTTTGCTGGTGCTTTACTTTGGCTAATCGGCCCACTGTGCCAATAATGAGCTGTCCTGGTTGCGTAAATGACTCTGGAACATCCGACGCAAGTGGTGTTTCTGGTGAAAACTTATCAGTATCAACGCCATTATAAATATGTGCTACCTTGTTAGCGGCAACACCTACACTGTTAATTAAATAATCGCGACTTTCAGAGGATAATGCGATGTAATGCTTCACAAAAGGATTCATTACCCGACGCAACCACTGATATTTTTTATTACTTCCCGCTAAATCATAAACATCCCAGCCATGCTCACCATGAATTCGTCCACGAGCACCAGCTAACCAGGCAATGAACTGCCCCTCAAGTGTCGCTATATTCCGAGTATGAACATAATCAGGCTTTAATTGTCGTAAAACTTTCCACAACCGGTAATACAGTTTCCAGTCCTGCCCCTCTTTTTTATGCAGCGCAATGATTTGCACATCAGATCGTTTTATACGTTGAGCGAAATCAGAAAAATCTGTCATACAAACAATAGCATGACGGTAACGTGATTCAGGAATACGGTTAATCAAATTGACTAAACCATTTTCTAAGCCACCTACATCTAAACGAAAGACCAAATGGGCAATTAAGGGTGTGTGTTCAGCACTGGTTAACGTCATCATAATAAAACAGCCTTGTGTACCCACTCAGCCTAATCTCCTCATAAGAGACAATATTAAATATCATCTCCTATTATAGTGATTTGCCATGATGGATATTTTTTCACTACAGGGTTAAGGCTTATAGCTCACCAAAGACTCAGTTAGCAAAGGCATAGCCTCAGTTAAAAAGCGCAGCAATTTTTCTCGCGCTTCACTTGGTTTAATATCAAAATCAGTAGCAATCGCCAAAAAGCTGCCACCATAAAACTGCCCAGTCAACTTGCCGTATGCCTGGTATAGCTTTATCAAATAAATATTGGTCATTACTTTATTATTTAGCACATACCATGACCACAAAAGACGTCGCTGCCCATCGTGCTCAATAACATACTCATAGAAAGAGTAAGTTTTTCCCGCAATTTCAATGTTACGTACTTGTTGTGATAGTACCTTCCAGTTATCTTCATCAAATAGTTGATTGGCATAACTGACTAGCTCAATATCCCGCTCTCTTCCAGTATAGTGTGCTGCAAAGAGCAGCAAGGACTGATCTGTCACATCATTTTGATATGTTACATGTGTTGTATGCGCTGTTGAAAAGGTAGGTTGCCAATTAACAGGTTGTTTTTGTGTTAACTGCCAGGTAGCCGCTTTTTCAGGTAATGTAAAAGCTACCTGACTGATCGATGAAGGCTGGTTTAACAAAGTAAGTACAGGAATACAAACAATAATCGCGGCTAACCAGATCAGCATCCGCCAATGCTGCTTCTCAACAGGCGGCATTAAACCTTGAGCGCCCAAGCTACTCCCATCGTTTGGTATGCTTTCATTTGCTCCTGATGCACTTGCTGCACTTTGCTGACTAATTGGATTATCAGCAAATTTTCCACCAATCCAAAATAGTAGAAGCATAACGATGCCAAAAAAGACCCAACCATAAAGGATATGATCAACACCAACGGCATACTTCATATTCGAATAGTAGGCAATCATAATAATGCCCCACGCCCGAATACCATTGGCGATAATCGGTAAAACCAAACTAATACCAATGAATAAAATACGCTTCTTTAAACTGTTAAAAGTAATATAAGCGTAAAATGCGCCAAGTGCCGCTGAAGCAATTAAATACCGAATACCACTACAGGCCTCTGCCACTAAAAAGTCACCTGAAGGAATTGAAATATAATACCCCTCCCAGTAAACCGGTATGCCCACCAATTGCAGACCTTTCACTGAAAACCAGGCTGTAATATCCTGTAAAAGCGGCACCAAATTTTCGCCCATTGGTACTGCAAACAAAAGGTAACCAACAGGAAATGCTACTTGCTTTAACACCTGAAAGCCCAGTAGTCCCCATATAATAACTGGAATCATGAGCACCACAGCAAGTTGCTGCACAACATTTACACCTGCAGCATCCGCCACAAACCAGACTACTGCCAGCCCCAATAAAATCAGCGACGCCAACCAGCTGGGCTGAGCATTGTTCAAACTAACTAACTGTCGTCGTTGCCAAAACAAATAAAGCGCCATAGGCACAATTAAAAACCCATGAGCAAATGTCACTGAATTAATCCATACATGAACCATCGCCTGATGGGTAGGGAAAAATGCCAGTAGCCAGATAACCAGTAAAGGAATCAATAAATAGGGTAGTGGTATTGTGTTATTAGCAATCCTTGACGTCATACATTACTCCTTTAGGGACTACCCGTTAATAGTGTTTGAAAGCGCATTAAACTGGTCTGCCAGCTAAAGTTTTGCTGAGTCCACTGCCTAATGCCATCCGCAGGTGCCATTGCAGACATTGCTAAGCGTGCTTGTATAGCCTCATAAAATAAAGTGGAATCCAAAGGTGTTGTGGTTGCCAGCTCTGCAGGAGCATCTATACCTTCCATTGCTTGCTCCGTGGCAATAACCCATTTACCCAACGCCATCGCTTCCAATACTTTATTTTGGATTCCCCTGGCAATACGCAAAGGGGCAACGATCACATTGGCATGTAAAATATAAGGTCGGATATCTTCTACTCGACCAGTGACGGTAATCCCCTCTTGTTTTGCAAGCTCCTGTACTTCCTGGGTAGGATTTCCACCCACGATATAGAACTTCACATCTGGCTGAGCAGCACGGCAATGCGGAAATACCTCATCTGAAAACCAGCGAACTGCATCGACATTCGCCCAGTAGTCCATGGCACCTGTAAATGCTATTACAGGTCCATTTTGGGTGTAAGGCGAAGGCAATGTGATTGAGGGATCAAAAAAGTCAAAATCAACCCCATTTGGTATACCCACTACATTTGGAGCATTGGGAGCCAGTGTTTTAAATAAGTTAGCTTCCTTATCAGAAACAAACACCGAAGCCTCTACTTGGTTAGCCACATAACGTTCATATTTTTCCAAGTAATCGGCTTCCCGGCGATACACCCATCCCATCACGCCAGACTTAGACTGACTATATTGTCGCCACTTGTCTGAATCAACATCAACAAAATCAATGACCGTTGGCAACGACTGAAAACGCCCCTCAAGATACTGCGCCATTGATGAAGAAAAAATAACACAACCTGCAAACTCATGATCTTGAGTTATACGATTTACCCATTGATGCATGTTTGTATTTGTATAATAAGGTAATGTCAAAGGTTGTCCCTTAACTATCCCCATTAAAGACTTTAACTTAGCAACTGATGGATTCAATATTTCTACATTTAGCGCTTTACACCATTGCTTAACCGTATCGATATACTGTGTGTCATTTGGATCATCAATAAATGTTCCCAAATAAACATTATAGTGCTCTGCTAAAAAACGTAGTAAGTGATAAGAACGAATCTTATCACCTTTATTAGGAGGGAAAGGTATACGATGAACCAAATACAACAGGTTTTTCATGCATCATCCTAGATATTTAGAAACCATTGGCCCAATCAGCTGGCTTAACTTAAGAGGTAACTTAGACCAAAGCTGAATAAACAATTTATATTTTGGATTATTTGGACTTATATTAGGCAAATGGTCCGCTTTCACTAAGAAATAATCATAATAAAGCGGCTCAGGAGTAAATCCCCAGTTTTTCTTAAAGCTAAATGCGCCTGTGTCTTTTTTGCTTCTCCCAAAGTCAAAAAATGCTGCACCTTTTTTTAATGCATGACTCATTAATTCCCAGTACATAAAGTCATTACCCGCACACTGCCTTGCATGTTCTGTCCCACCACCGTAAAAAGGTAAAACCTGGTCCTTAAAATAAAAATTTAAGACACTAGCAACAACTTTATCATTACTCTTAACCGTTAAAATATCCGCATGTTCAGGAAAAGCCTGTAATAAAATATCAAAATAGCGCTGATTGAATACTGGAGTTCCTAAATTCCTGACACTACTGGAATAAGCATAGAAAAAATTATGTGTATCTTTTTCAATAACCGTTGATAAACCTGCTTTAATACCCTTCCTCACCATGGCACGCTGTTTTCGAGGAATAGCTTTCAGGTTTTCGTCATCTGTTGCTAACAGCGGTTTACGAAAAGTGACATACAGCTCTTTACGTTGCCATTTTTCTGGCAGTGTTTCTGGGTAAAGATTTCTTAACTCTAAATAATCAACCTGCAACTCTTGAGCGAGAGAGCAAGCAGCCTTGAGCAAAGCCTGTCGACTGTCTTCATCATTAGCGACCACACCACCATACACACAAAAAGGGACTGAAATCAGTGCATTACCAAACAGCCAGCTTTTTACCTGCCCCAAAGGCAAAATACCCGTTATTCTACCATCCCGCTCTGCATACAAATAATGAGAATCATGCCCAAAAGCCTGTTTTAATACCTCTTTCCATTCAGCACGATGAAAAAATGTTGAGCGCTCGGCATGATCAACATAATGATTCCATGCATTAATAGATGCATTGGTAAGCGGTTTAACAACAACCTGACTCACGGCCTTTCCCTACTGGTTTGGGTTTGTTGAGTGATGAAGAAATACAGATTCCATCGTATGCCATTTAAAATCTTGAACCAGTGAACGTAACCTCTTTTCCATTGTTTCAAGATTTAAATAATGACGAAACCTGCTTTTAAAACTAATACCTTCCTGTCTTGGCTGACCAGGATCTATTTCCCAGGGATGAAAATAAAAAATAGCTGGTGCTTTATCCTGCTGGTTGACACGGTTAATGCCCCACTTTGAAAGCCAGTAGGGAAAAAAGCGAAAGTAGCCACCACCACCAAATGGAATATTTTTATTTCGAATTTTTACGGTCGTAATGGGAATTTCTAGTAACCCATTTTCACATCGATAAGGGAAACGTGGCGCGTCAGGGATGCCATATAAGTCATGTTTAACGGGATAAACACTGGAGCTATAACTATGCCCCGCGGCTAACAATTCATCATGAGCCCAAGGATTGCTATGATCAATAGAGTAACTTGGCGCACGATAACCTTTAATCTCAACGCCCGAAATATCTTCTAACAGCTGCTTAGCTTTACAAATGTCTTCTTTAAATACTTCTGGAGTTTGCGTTGTGGCCCGCTGATGTCCATACCCATGACTTGCCAACTCATGTCCCTGAGCAACAATATCTTTCACCAAGCCAGGATAACGCTCTGCCACCCACCCTAAAGTAAAAAATGTTGCTTTAATATTATACTCAGCAAACAATGCTAAAATCCGCTGGGTATTATGCTCAACTCTGACAGGTAGTGAGTCCCAATCCTCTCGCTTGATATTGTTCTCAAATGCCGCGACCTGAAAATAATCTTCAACATCAACAGACATTGCGTTGGTGATATTCCCACTCTGCTTGTTGGGATCATCAACCGTTGTTGGCTGGCTCATAGTTAGTTACTACCTGTCAGTGAGTTAAGTGATCACATCAACCAATCAATTAAGTCTGCTGCAATGCGCTCAGCAGCTTTACCATCCCAGTACTCAGGAATTCTGCCTTGTTTACCACCAGAATCGAGTATTTCACTCACTAACTGCTTAAGCTTTTCAGTATCCCTTCCCACAATGGTATTACTACCTTCTGTGATAGTAATTGGACGTTCTGTATTTTCCCTCAATGTGATACAAGGCACACCCAGCGCTGTCGTTTCTTCCTGCACACCTCCTGAGTCAGTCATTACCAATTTGGCATGGGCCATCATGCCCAACATTTGTAAATACCCCAAAGGCTCTAAACAAATAATGCCAGGAAGTTTTAGTTTTTCTGTAAAGCCAAATGCCTCTATTTTGCCTTTTGTTCGAGGGTGTACTGGAAATACGACAGGAATTTGTTGTGCAATTGCCCCTAAAGCATCTAACAATTTCTCTAATATTTCAGGGTGGTCTACATTTGAAGGACGGTGCAAAGTCAATAAGCAAAACTTACCAGCTGCTTGTTCAATAATAGACCACTGCGCACCAGGAATTGTCTGCTGAGGTTTCACCGCATGAGGAAGATTATGATGCAATGTATCTATCATCACATTACCCACAAAAACTACCCGATCAGATGAAATACCTTCTGCCTGCAGGTTTTGCTCTGCACTACGCTCTGTAATATAAAGCCGATCTGATAACTGATCTGTTAATACTCGATTAATTTCTTCAGGCATTTGTCGGTCACGACTGCGCAAACCAGCTTCAACATGAATAACAGGAATATGCTTTTTCGCTGCAACCAACGCGGTAGCCAAGGTTGAAGTAACATCACCAACCACAAGCACTGCAACCGGTTGGTACTCATCAACTTCTCGCTCAAAGCGCTTCATGATTTCCGCAGTTTGCTCTGTCTGAGTACCAGCACCTACTTCCAGGTCTTTATCGGGCTCTGGAATACCTAACTGCTTAAAGAACTGTGCTTTCATAGCCTCATCATAGTGTTGTCCAGTATGAATAAGCACTACATTCAATGAATGGCTATGTTCCCGCAAAGCACGAATGACAGGGGCAATTTTCATAAAGTTGGGTCTAGCCCCAACCACACAGATAAGGGTTTTAGCTGACTGTTGAGTTACCATAAATTTATTTTTCGAGATTATTAACTAATTGTTTTAACGTGTTTAACCGGCTGGCTATAGCGATTTCCAACGATTCAATGGTATAACGAATATTTTGAATATTATTATCCGAGATTGTTGGCATACGCATGGGACGGCCTGCCTGTAAATCAGCAGGTGCTGATTGCAATATTTGACCGGTTGCCTGCAGTAAACCATGCGCCTCCTGCTGTATTTGTTTTACCGTCTCCTGATCATGCTCATCTGGCGTAATATCCTGCTGCATTTCTTCAGCAACCGATTTAACAATATCAGGGGATAACTCATGCAACTCTTCAAGATATCCAAACAACAATAGTCGATCACAAAACACATTGATTCTTCGAGGAACACCATTGGTTGCCTGGAAAATTTCATGGAAGCTTTCTTCAGGAAGCACAGGGTCATTATCCCAACCCACATACTTCAAACGATGAAGAATATAAGCTTCTGTTTCTTTTTCGTCTAAGCCACTTAAGTGGCAAGAGGCAATAACGCGCTGCCGTAATTGTTCCATACCAGGTGACTGTATGGTTTTACGAAACTCCTGCTGCCCCAATAAAAAACTTTGCAATAAAGGTTGATTGTTTACTTGAAAGTTGGAGAGCATCCGCAGCTCTTCAACCGAAGACTTAGGTAAATTCTGCGCTTCATCGACAACAAGTAAAACCCTTTTACCTAAACGTCCACATTCCCGTAAAAAGTCTTCAAACTGTCGTAAAAGAGCAGCCTTACTCATACCTTCATAAGGTAAGTTGAAGGCTGATGAGATCATCTTTAGCAGGTCATCAGCTTCAAGTGTGGTAGTGACAATATTGGCGGCAATTATTCGGCTTTGATCAAGCTCAGAAAATAAATTGCGAATCAGTGTGGTTTTACCCGTACCAATATCCCCGGTAATAATAATGAAGCCTTCTCCCTGACCTAATCCATAACGCAAATAAGACATTGCCCGACTGTGCCCTCGGCTACTAAAAAAGAACCGAGGGTCTGGGCTTAACTGGAAAGGCTTCCCTGATAAATTATAAAATGATTCGTACATCGTGCTGCCAATTTAGAATGTTTTCCTAACACTCACGCTTATACGATTTTCCGTATACTCATTCTCATCAATATTGCTTGACCGACGAGTTGAAGAAAATCGAATTGAACCATCAAGATCACGGCTTAGTCGCCTATGCAATCCAATGGATGCGCCAATGGTATCATTATCTGAGTCATCAGTGTCAAAATGAGACTCAGACCAGTCAACACCAAAATTGGCTGTTGTTCGCCTATTTAATGTCCACTGCCAGTCAAAATTTACGCCTTTGGTATCTTCATCTATGTCCCGACTTTGATACTGCCGTCGCTGCTGATAACCACCAAGCGTAATCTGACTTTTACCTCGCGTATAAATCCAGTCTAGTCGTCCAACCTTGTTGATAAAGTAATCATCTGTCAGAGAAGATACTGGGTTTTGTGCAAGGTCTCGAACTTCTTCATCAGGACCAGGTTGTTCGCCAGGATTACGCTCACGACAATCACTGGCATCACGCGTTCCCTGTTTACAAATGAAAACACCCTCATCAAGCAATACCTGGTCTCGAGTGCTTTGTTGAGACTCATTGTAACTAAGTACAAAAAGCGAGCGTTTTCGTCTGTGGCTAGCCCTGAAGCCGTAAGTGTCCCCATAATAGCGCTCACCAAATGAGGCTGAAATAGAGGTCAGTGCACTGGGTTGCCAATCACCACCAAGTATCCAGAAGGTTCCATCCGTATCATGACGAACGCTCTCAATATCATTATCCTGGCTTTCATAACCCAGTGTTAAATAGCTACTAAACTTTCGTGACCACCGATAACCCAGAGTGCCTGAATAACTTGTTAACTCTGTATCATTTTCAGTTTTGTAGTCAGTCTTTGAGTAATCATAATTCAAAGACCAGAAAGTGCGCTTTTGTGACGGCTGACTGGCAATAACAGCAGAAATACTATTCTGCGTACTATCACTTGAGCTGCTTGTATCCCCTGAATCATCATATTCAACTGAATTAAATGTATATCGAAGCTGAGCCTGAGCAACACTGCCTATACGCTGAACCCAATAAGGGCTTAACTCATAAGTGTAAACATCATCAATATTGCTTGAGCCACTGATATTATCACTTGAACCACCACGACTTTCATTTTTTAACTGTTGAGAAATTGAACTACGCGCATCGAAAAATAAATGATTCTCTAACAACTCAGACTGTAAAAAACCAGACATCTGATGTCGTGTTTCATCTGAGTTGGTATTTTCTAAGTAATGTAAACTTTGTAATGCATAATCAAAATTAAGTTTTAGTCGACTGCCATCACCAACAACCCGCACAGACGGCCTTATTTCCAAGACTTGATCACTCTCCTCATTATCATTGGATAAATTGATATTGTCTGAATAAGTATCCTGAACAGTTACAGCAGGCTGAATAGTCCACTGCGCACCAAATACAGACATTGAAGTAGAGAGCGTAACAACCAGAGAAACTGTAAAAACACATCTATAACGGACTAGGTTATGGGACTTATGTTCCGTAGTACCCATAATAATTCCCATCTTGTTTCTGCCTACTTTTATTAAGAACTAGCCCTATATTCATTGATGGATCTAAAAGTGAAAGTGCATCCTTCACAGTCTGTTGTTTTGTTACTCCTTCTTTAACCACCATCACAATTTGCCCGGCTAAAGTTGCTAAGATAGGAGCTTCTGTCGTATGAAGTAAAGGAGGCGCATCGAGGATTATCACCCGATCAGAATAGCGGCTGGCCATTTCAGACATCAAGTTTGACATACTGTCACTAGCCAGTAATTCATTTGTTAAATGGTGAGCAGTCCCTGCAGGAATGATATTTAAATTTTCAATATTCGTTTTATAAAGAATATCGGCAACATCATTAACTTCATTATTAAGATAGTCTAACAATCCAACATCCGTGGTTACACTCAGTGCTTGATTAAATGATGGGTTTATAACATCGGCATCAACTAAGACAACATTTCGGTCCCGTTCTAATGCGATACTTAAAGCCAAATTAATTGCATTGAATGTTTTACCTTCAGCGGGAGAACTACTGGTAACCATAATAAGATTACCATTTTTAATTTGTTCATCTTCCCGACCAAATGCTTTATTAAGCAACGGACGCTTGATTTGTCGAAATTGCTCTTTAATTAAAGACCGGTCTTCGTTTGGCAAAATGTAACCTTGCAATGCCAGATGGTCAAAAGAAATTTCAATTTCTTTATACGTCGTTTTTTTTATTGAGGGATCACCCTCAGTAGTGTTATCAAAAGGGTCACGCTGCTGATCGCTCGCATCACCCTCTTGTTTTAGCGTATCACTATACTCTTCTTGAAACTTTTGCTGATGTTTTTCTAACGCTTTCTGTATGGTGTCCATACCATCCGCCCTTAACTAGACAAGATGTTCATTTGTATAACCAGTACAAGCACAAAGCTTGCAACAAGTGCCGCCCACAATCCCATATACATAACGGTTTGTGTACGATAAACACGTTGCTCACCTTCACTTACCAAGTAGGTCACACTACCCAGTACTGGTAACCCAGTAACATCAGCCAATATTTTCTTATTGGTGAATGTTGGCCCAAGCATGGCAATAAAAATGGTAAACCCTGCACTCAGCCCCAAAGCAAGCACAAAAATAGCAGAAGACAGCAGAGGTCTGTTAGGACCTGATGGCTCTGCAGGAACGTGAGGAGGATCTATTTCTTTAAACTGGACATCATCTGTAGACTGTGATGCTTTTCGTGAGATCTGAGCAGACTCACGACGCGATAACAAATCTTCATACTTGCGTTTTGTTACCTGATAGTCTCTGTTGAGTGCTATCAACTCAGCTTCAATTTCAGGTATTGTATTTACCAGCTTACTTAACTCATCTACCTTTTCTTTGTAAGAGTCAACTCGTACTTGCTTGGCAGACACATCTGCTTCTAACTCAGATACTTGAATTTTTAACTGCTGATAAACACGGTTACCCTCTAAGGGAGTATCAGAGCCTGCATTCTTCTGTTTAAGTGCCGCGATCTCACTAGCACGCTTACTTTTCAGCATGGCTAATTGCTCACGAGCCGCAACTACATCAGGGTGCTGTGCTGTATACTTCAACAACAAGTTATCAAGCTGTGTTTCTAAGTTATCAATGCGTGCATCGTAACTTGATGCCAGCCCAACTGCTCGGTTGTTACCTCCCATTCCAAAACCAGGCTCTTCACCTTTTAATTGCTTCTGCAAAGAGTCCAATTTATTTTTCATTTCTTCCAGTTCAAGCTTGGCCGACTCATATTGCGATTTCGCCGCTTCCAAGCGCTGAAAGTAGTCACCTTCAGATGAAGGCATCATACCTGCATACTTTCGCTTAAATTCTTTAAGACGGTTTTCCCCCTGAACCAAGCGCTGCTCATACTCACGAATTTGCTGATCGATGAATTTTTGCGCTTTTATAGACTCTTCACGTGTTTCACCTAATGAGCCTTCTTTCAACACATCCAGAACAGCCTGAACAACTCGCTTAGCGGAAGCGGGGTCTGAACTCTGATACTCTATGGAGTAAACATTCTCTCGTTGCGATCCTTTAATTTCTATTTCTTTACGCAATCGATCAACTAATGAATCTAGCGCTTCAGGATTTGTCTCGTCCAGATCAAAGTCCAGGTCAGCCATTTCAGCAATCTTTTTGATATTAGGGCGACTAAGTAGCGTCCTCACCATCAAGTTGACCTGATTATCCATATTCGTTTGAACAGTCAAACCTCGTAATAAAGGTTTTAACAAGGTTTGTGTATCAACATAAAACCTTGCTGTTGCCCGATACTGATCTGGCAACATAAACACAGCTGCCCAGCCTATAACACAAATTACGGCCGCTATAAGCAAAACAATCCATCGTCGTAACCATACTTCCCTGAGATAAAAGATAACCAAACCAATTATGTCTTGCATAGCTGACTTCCTGTCTTACGCTTTATCAAAAGATTGCTTCAGGGATGATGATAACGTCACCAGGTAATACATCTGCATTAGCCGCGATCTCTCCATCTTTAATCAACTTTTCCAGCTTAATGTTGTACTGCTGATGCTTACCATCAACGACTCGAATTAATGTCGCTTTATCACCATCAGCAAACTCAGTAAGACCACCCACCGCAATCATAACGTCCAGAAGCGTCATTTTTTCACGATAAGCAATGGCTTGAGGTGAAGAAGCTTCGCCAACAATACGCACTTGTTCACTATAAGGGCCAACAAATCCCTTAACCAGAATAGTGACTATTGGATCACGAATATATTTTGATAATTCCTGTTCCAGCTCTCGAGCAACTGAAGCAGGGGTTTTACCACTTACTGAAATATCTTCAACCAGAGGGGTTGTTATTTTTCCATCAGGCCTGACTTGGACTTCAGTAGACAAGTCAGGGTTACGCCAAACAAAAATATCCAGTTGGTCGCCAGGGCCAATACGATAGTTATAACTGGCCGGATCAGTCGTAACAGGAATTTGTACGGCTGATGTCGGTAACGGTGGATAATCATGGGATGCGCAGCCAGCAACCGCTAGCACAGATAAAAAAACCGCTGCTTTTACATCCTTGACCATTGAGTTAAGCTCCATACCAGTGGGACAAGGTGAACACATTGTATTCAAAACTGATTATTATGCACGCCGAAATCCGTGAATTAATGCATATTCACTAAAATTTCATGCGATAAAACACATTAGCTAAGAAGGAACACTAAATAACTATAGTCGTAAACAACTTCAACGCCAGTGTTTAGTGTATTCTGTCATAATAAGAAATGCAGGCATGAGCAGTAGGTCAAAAAATAACGCAGTGATTAGACCAACTGCCGTCAAAAAACCAAAATGAACTGTTGGCTGGAAGTAAGAGAACGTTAGTACTAGAAATTGAAAGCTCAAAATAATGGTTGTGACCATAACGGCACTACCTGAGTATTGATAGCTTCGATAAATCGCTAAGATCTTGCCAATCCCTGCCTGACGACGACGCTGATAGCCATAATATAGGTGTATCGTATCATCTACTGCAATCCCAACGACAACACTGGCAATCATTGCTGTCGCCATATCCAACCATAACTGCGTCATCCCCATAACAATAAACATGACCAGTGCTGGTGTAGCATTCAGTAATAAGGTTAGACCTGTCGCATACCAGGTTTTCCATAATATAGCCATCATTAACATAATCAGTAGCAGTGCACCAATTAAGCTATAAAGCTGTCCTTCTATTAACAGCACCTCCTGATCTTCAAACAGCTTTCCGTAGCCATTAATGGTCCACTGATACTCATCAGACATATTCTGCTGGACAATCTCAGCGACCTTATTAACCACATGACGAATATCCCCTGAGCTATGAACATTCAAGTTCAGCAACACACGGGTACGGTCAAACTCTCGGTTCACAATTTCATATAAGTCATTACCATCATATAAAAGTAAATACTGATTGATCAGCGCTTGTGAATCTGGAATGACTAAGAATTCTGGCTTTTCTTCATTAAAGCCCCAATGCATTTGTTGTACAAAATCAACGACTGACTGAGCCTTATCAACTTCAGGCAATGCTTCAATGGTTTCTTGAACAGTCGCCAACTGTTGTAAAAAAGCTACTTTCTTTATTGCATCACGCTGTTCTCCATCGAAAACCACTTCTAAAGGTGTTACACCGGACAGTTTGTTTTCAACCTGTTCCGTTGCCATAGTGATAGGATGATCTTTGGCAAAAAACTTTAATAAATTAGTTTCAACCTTCACATCCCATAAAAAAGGAATCCCCAAAGCCATCAAGACAATAAATGTTGCTATCACCCATCCTGCTCGACGAATTGAAAGCCTCGCAGTCCCCATAACCAGTCGGCGTAAAACACGCATCAGACCGTGCCGCGAAGGCCAGTCATCAGTATCATAAGCCTCAAAAATGGGAGGCAATATAAAAATAACAATAATAAAGCCCCAAACCAGACCAATTGCTGCAAAAATTCCAAAGAATGTAATCGGCGGGATAGGACTTAAGCCTAAAGAAGACAAACCTGCTGCTGTCGTAATCACGGTGAAAAGAGCAGGTTTTCGAATTTCATGTAACGCCTGTCGTACACGCTGCTGTCCAACATAACCATAGCCTGCAGCAATACGCAATCCATTAAAAAAGTGCATGAGTACTGCGATCATCAATGCCGAAAGCAGTGAAGGAACCATACTTGCAATTAGTGTATAAGGGTATTGAAAGATTAAAAATAAAAGTAATGTGAAATTTACAACAGCTCCCATCACTAAGGCTGCAATGACAACCGCAAGCCAGCGCCGAAATAATAAGTAAATTAAGAGTAATCCTAACCCCATAGTAATAGGTACAAATAGTGTTGTATCCCGCAGCATTGAGCGTAATTGATAAACCTCCAGAGGAACAGGCCCAGCAATCGACTGCTTAGCCGCCATAAGGATGGGATATTCCGAAAGTGCTTGCTGAACGATATCCATCACTTCAATACGTTGCCGAGTATCTTCTAGCCTGATTGGCCTGACAATCATCGCTAAAGCATCCATCGATTCAGACACCAAAGCGTTGTGCGCAAACGGATCTGCCAACATATATGGCATTCTTTGGTCATGTGGCACTGACAACAGTCGCTGTGAATCCATTAAAGGCAGTACTTCAAACCCATCGGCGGTACCTGCAATATGATCCACAGAGGTAACAGAAATAACCCTATCTACTAAAGGATGCGCTTTAACTTTATTGACTACCGTCTCCAGCGCCTTAATAAACGCATCAGAGGCAAGCTGTTTTCCCTCAAATAACACCACCATTACCTGATCTTCGGGAAAGTTTTCCCGAAGTTGCCGACTAAATTGGACACTCGGCTGACTAGCAGGCAAATACTGTTCTGGCGCATTATTAACAGCAAGTTTGAGGAGAAATAATGGAGGGACAAGATTAAATAACACCAATAACAAAAAACTAAGCTGCGCCCAACGACGCACACTCATCAGAACTCACCCCGCCAGCCAAAGTTAATTATGGTGTTATTCTTATAATATCCACCGTAACTGCGTGGGCTACCATCAAACAGATGGGCTGCCCAATAAAACTCATGAGGTTCCCAGCCTAAAAAGGCAATTTCTGATGAAATAAAGTCATCATGCAGATTAAGTCCATGGTTAAATCGCATACGCCAGCGCCAACGGTTATTGGCATATAAGCCTTCATATTGGCCATTAAGATAATATAAACGTTTACGATCAATAAGCTTATCATCGGTATCTAAATAACTACCAACCAACTGCAAGTTCAACCGATCATCGCCATCACCTGGATAAAACTCTCCACTAAACACCCAATCGTAACTCGGATAATTATTTACGCTTAAATCAACTTCAGTAGCAGGTCGATCAGATGAATAAGCTCCTTCAAAACGCCAGGTAATGTCTTTATAAATAAACGCAAGGTCTCCACCAACAATCCAGGTATAGGGGTGTATTTCCAACCAGGTATCATCACTTTGCGCTATGGCAGAGTAAGGATCAAAGGGGTTTATTAACAGTGACTGCCTCACCGGCTCACTAAGTTGATAATAAGGAAAGGAACGGCGAATACGCTGTGCTGTAAGAGAGTAATCAAAACCTTCCGCTTTTTGGCTAAAGCGCATACCCGCTCCACCAGAGCCCGATTTTTCCCGATGAATATGCCCTTCTTGAACAAGCACTTGTTGCACAGGATTAGGGGCAAAGCCAAAGAGTGTACCCCGAGCTTTGTTTGCTACCGCCCAAATATGTTCATCATCTGGAATCTCTGCCGGTCGAAACCAAGGCATCCATAGTACATCCCATTTACTATCTCCCCTAAAGTACTCCCAACGTATCATGGGGTAAGCCCGGTGGCGATCCTGCCAGCGTGGCACTATGCCTTGCGTTAAATCTTGCACACTCACTTGATCAGTGGGTGCAACTTCATCAGCAATGCCCCACAGAACAATTTGTGAACCCAACGTTAACCGATAGTGATCCGTTCTGTAGCGAATGTAGTTTTCAGCGTAATCCAATGAAAAATCAGAGCGCGAGATATCTTCCTGCTTACTGGCATCAAGCCGTAGCCCTGTTTTAACTTCCCACTGGTTTGACCATTGATATTGAAGGGTTGCCAGCGCCAAACTGTAAAAATAATAATCTGATAATGATTTTGAGCGTGGTAAACGTCCACCAGAGACATCAAGTTTTAAACTTGGATCAAACGCACTTGGTGTACCAACATCTAAATCAGCTAATGTCTCCTGATCAATGACTATTTCCATATCACTATCAGCGACAACAATAGCTTCATCAGCAGCAGGGCCAAGCTCAGCAGCAACTATGATTTCCTCGCTTTCTTCATCGACAATGATCGACTCACTCAATTCCTCCTCTGAACTAACCGTTAGCTCCTCGTCGCTTTCAATAATTATTTCCTCTTCATGACTACTATCAGCTGTTAATGCTGAGTCAGCTGACTGCTCAACAATAATTATCTGCTCATCATCTTCATCCAAAGTAACAGCCTCCTCCTTAGAGGAAACAATTAATTCCCTCTCACCCTCTTCCTTGGGGGCTGAATGGGTTACTATTATTTCATCTGATGTTGGAGACGAAATCACTTCAAGCGTATCATCTACCATCTCCTCTGAAGCCAATACTACTTCATTAATGGGTGATGGCTCGTTATTATCCACAATTTCAGTAGTAGCGGTTTTTTGCTTGGGAGAATGCAAAGTTACGACATATAAAGTTTGAAAATACGACTTTTGTTGTTGAACTTGATTGGAATAACCTAACCGATGCAACTGTGAAGTATAGGCAGACAAACGTTGCTGATCACTATAAACACCAACTCGAATTAAAAACTGACTCGATGAAAAATCAAGTGTCACTATAGCGGGCATGCCTTGGTGTTGTAGTTTTTCAGCATGACGACGAGCACTACGTTTATTGTAATAAGGCCCAATAAATAACTGAGTTTGCACCCGTTTCATACGCTGAGTGGTGATGTTAGTTCTCACTCCAAGGTTGCGCGACTTTTCAACTTCACTTAGGGCTTCACTTTCTGTCAAAAAGACGCGATAAGGCGGTAATGTAGCTTCTGCCCAAAGCATCCCCCCAGCCCCAAAAACAGTGCAACCTAACAGTATTCGGCATGTGGTGGTTAACAACATAAAACATTATTTTTTTGTTATCGATGATGGTCTAAAAGCAACTTCCTTGGCAGGATCTTCCAACGTTTGAGTGGTAAATAAAGAATCAGGTAAATTCTGGTCATACGCAATATGCTTTATACGCATCACTGTGCTATGACCTGTTTTTAAATCTTTAACGACAGACTCCATGACTGTCCAATATCCTTGCTTCTTGGCTAACTTATTAACTGTAAGCCGCTTTATCGGCTGGCTTCCGCCTTGATAATAGTCAATGCGAAGTGCAGTAAGTGAAGGCCGGTGAATCCAGCTGAGACGTTTACTATAAACTGAGTCACGAGCATTTTTAGGTATACTTTCTAAAATTGTCGTGGGTAGCTTATTAATAACTTCTTCACCTAATATTTTATGTTGATCTTTTGTATAAATACGATTTTGTAAATCTTCATAAAACAAATCGGAACCGACAAAACGTCCCCCTTTTCGGCTTGAAGCAATTTTACGCACACGCTTTAAGGCAGGTAAAAACACCCACTGTTGACTATCTGCACTTTTTTCATCCCGTGTTAATAGCCCTGTCCCTTCAATATCTTTTGGTGAGGTGAAGCGAATTAATGACCATATATCATAATAACTTTTATCTTTACCATATGAGTACAACGCTCTCACACGTGGCTTATGGCCTGCTTCAGTCAACACCATATAACCAAAACTGGCGCGATCCTTACCATCAGGTCGGTCGTACAGCTGCTTGGCTAACTGCAATGCATCATTACTTGATGCTCCATAAACAACACTTGTAGTACCTGTACAGACAATAAATACTAAACAACTTATAAACTTCATAAATAAATCCAGGTAAATATGCCTACAAAGAAAAAGTATAGATTCTTTACACGTAATGTGTAGCCAAACAGACAGCATATAATTTATATATTCAGATAAAACTATAAATATCACTCAAAAATCATAATCAGTCATTAGGTATTATAAAATATAACGCGATGCTCGACTTTTATTAGTTTGAAATGACAACCCCTGACCCCAACCTTTGTTTTGCCGAAACAAATTCAAAGGGACAGGGGATGTCAGTAGAAGAGTTTATCATAGCAGTTTATTGCTGGGTTGATGATACCTTTAATGATTTACTTAAAGGCCAGCGATTACGTGAACGAGGGACTATGCCTTCCCTTTCTGATCCTGAAGTGATTGCAATGGAGCTCATCGGCGAGTTTTTTGGGCTAGATGAAGATACACATATCTGGCGGTATTTTCGCG
>NZ_AUAF01000054.1 GCF_000428585.1 Zooshikella ganghwensis DSM 15267
TCTTTTCTTTCTTTTGATACGCGCTTCACTCATCATTCACCTGCGCCCCTTTCTTTAGATTTTTACTTCAGGTGAGGCGACAACTATCCTGACATAAGGGGATAAGCAATTACTGTCTATTCTCCCAGAAAAACAGGCCATAGTTCTATCGAATGGATTGAAACGCCAACCATATCAAGTCCTCCTTGAAGATGGAGAGGAGTTTAGCTTTGGGGCAGCATCGAAATTAACTGGAGAAATATATCATAATCCTCAAGAGTCATATTTACCGTTTAGGGTTGTTGAGTTCATGCCATACAGAGATTTAACTGGTGAGTATCAAGAACCCTAACAATGCCATAAACTCGGACGTCAAAAAGCTGCGCCGCTCGTGCCTCGCTCTGCAGCTTTTTGCCTCCGGTTATGCCTGATGTTAGCTGTCTCCAGAGAATTCGATGACTTATATTGATGAGTTAAATAGTACGAGAACGTGGGATTACCTTATTGATAGATATGACCAAACTACGGAGACATTAATTATCCAAGGTAGTCATGACTTTATGCATGGCATTTCAGTGACTATAAAACTTACTGAAGTCTTATATTTGGATTGCCCATTCGACTTTAGCCATGCTGAGTTTAGAGAAATTACTGAACGTGAAGAGCAAGAACTCAGCAAGCGTCTTGGCAATATTTCCAAAATGGGAGTTAAACTCTGTATTCGAGCAGAACCTATGGGCGCAATAGGAGAATCAGACTTCTTTATATTGGCAGGAGGTATAGAGGTTGAACGCGAATAGCACAGCTAACAAGGCGCTGATGTTGGACAAATTTTCCGCTGCGCTCCAAATTTGCCGCAGAGCGCGGCGTTAAATTCCATATGAATATCGAAACATTACACAAGCTTTCAGAAGAATATGCCAAAGAAGGACTTTATAGAGGTTCGTTTGAAAACTTGTCAGTAACGATTTATCGCCAGATTGACTACGCAAATAATGTGCTTCTTGTTGAGTCTGATGAAAATGTAGGGGATGAAATCCTTACTATTTATTCAATCCATGAAGAAGCGACCCATTGCCTATATTGGTCAAATAAATCTGTAGGTAAATTTATTAAGTCTATAGAGCTATCAGCCTTTCCAGTTAAGGATTTCATGGCTCTATATAAATCGCATTTCAGAGGCAGTAAAATATTTGAGCAAATAGATTCTACTCAAATAGAAAGTGTGTACTCCTTTTCCTGTCCTGCATATGACGACTGGTGCGGGGAATTCTTTATAAAATCCAGTGGAAAGAAATATGTTCTTCTATGGGATTATAGTGACTAAAAATTTAACAAGGCCAGGCACAATCGCCCCTTCGGGGCTGGACCTCCGCACTGTGTGCACCGGCTTGTGCTGGCGGCGTTAAATTCAACCTAGCTCCTAGGAATTAAAATGGAAAGAAAGAAGTATGAATTAGAGTGGAGCTTACTCCAAAATCAGTTTTAAAGCTACGAGAAGCACTCTCTGTATATAAAACTAATCAGTATCTTGGTCTTATTGTTATCTGAGGTAGCAAGTACAAATACTGCAGTGGTATTCTTTATCTTGTTGTTGCTATGGCTGCAGGATTCAATCTGGAAGACCTTCCAATCTCGAATAGAACCAAGGCTATTGCAGATAGAGAAGAACATTCGAGAAGGAACCGAGGGATGCGAGTTTCAATTCAACAGTGAATATCAAAAAATAGAAAATAGCGGTATTGGCAAAATTTGTGAATACACTAAGCAAGCAATGCGTCCAACTGTAGCATTTCCCCATGTGGTATTGGTCATTTTATTTATAGGTCGTTGTATAGGAGGGTGAAAAATTTAATTGGGTAAGAGCTGGTATCTCCCAAGCTCACCGGATACCACTAACCATAATGCTTACAATGATGTTAGGTTTTATGTCAGAGTGGCGTTTATAAATAGTTAGGTGAATTGATATGTGGTTTCCTGTTGCGTTCCATGATCAAAATGCAAGACGAAAAGGCTTACGTGAAGCCTTTGAAGCACAGTTATCACAATACAAACATTATTTGTTGGTTGAAGATGGTTTAACCACTGAAAACGAAATTGAAATGAACCAATCTGTAGCAAATGAAATTGCAACAAAGCTTGATAGTTGCAGTATCTCATATATAGGTGCCCGTCACATGCTGCCAGTAGCACCGTTTACTGCTTTCTCAAGTGCTCCTGAACTGGGAATTGCTCGGTTAGAGTACCTAATAGATTATGGTGAGTTGCCGACTAAGAAAGGGGGCAAGAAATGGATGACTAATGCCCTAGCATCGATATTAGTGGTACTCTTCAAAGAGAACCAAAATATAAGGCAAGTTGCATTACCTTTAGAGCTAAAAGAAGAAGACTTTGGTGAATTTAAAATACAAAGAACCAATGGTGTGTTTCATGCTGTTCGTACATAATAAGCGCATGTTATCGGGCTTGCGATCCAAACTAGCTGTAAATGCAGACGTTAGCTATCAAGGATGTACAGATGTTTTTGAAACGAAAAATTGAATATGTAAATGAATATAAAGATCCCGATGAGGTGAAAGTATATTCTATCTCCTTTACTGGAAAGAAAGTTGATGTATCTAAGTATGTTGCAAGGCTTGCTGAGATTAAGAGTGAAAAAGGTCTAGATTGGAATTCAGTTCCAGCGTATGCAATATTTCACGATGGTGAAGAAAGAGAGTATCTAATTTTTTGCTGGTGGTTAAACGGTAATGAGCTATTTCACAGTGTATCAGTAAAAGAAGATTCGGGGTGGGTAGAGGATGCAAGTAAATACTCTTTTTGTGTCTATGATCTAGAGATAATGTGGGCTGAGCGTAACTTTTATATTCAAGCTGTTGATTGTGCAAGCCCATCCATAAAAGGTTATAGGAAGTTAGTGTACAAAAATGGCAATTAGTAAAAAAAACAGAAGAACATTGATCCACAAAGGTATTGAATATCTTTGGTGGATAATTGATGAATTTGATCCATATACTGGAGATTCATTATTGGTGACTGTGGCATCTGAGGACAAAAAGTTTATTGTAAAATATTATATTAATCAGGCTCACAATGGACGACGCTTTTTGACGGTGATTGGTCCAGAATTTTCTTGCGATACAATAACTGGCGGAGTTTGGAAAAGGTTTGCATGCCCAAAGTTTGAGGAAGAAAGGATATTTAAACCAAAGAGCGTTGTAGAATTAATAGACTGGTGCTTGGATCCAAAACTAAATAAGGTCGAAGTTGATTCTCTAGGAAAAGAGGTAAGTCAATAGCCCCATCTTTCGATTAAAAAGCAATCAATCTTCCCTGACGTCACATCCAAAGGGTTTTCCTATCACAGACTGTATATTTTGATTGAAGTTTGCGCTAGAGGTTGCCCAACTAGGTCACACGATTACATAAATCATACGGTTTACTGTGTCCTCTCGGTAACCGTGTGGTTCCCAAAAACTTCAATGACATACGTTTTGAGAGTACACTAAACGCTTACCAACACATACTCACCAAGGGGACACGTATTGTATTATTGCAAGCCTGAGTTTTGGGTAGTACAACCATGAAAGTTTATCTTGATGACGAGCGTTCAGCTCCACCTGGTTGGGTACAGGTCAGATGGCCTGATGAAGCCATTACTCTTCTCAAAAGTGGCTGTGTTAATGAAATAAGCCTTGATCATGACTTAGGAGATGACGACAAAGGCACTGGTTATGATGTTATTTTATGGATTGAGAAAGCAGTTGCCACCCAAGGCTTCATACCACCAAAAATTACAGTTCATTCATCTAACTCATCTGCACGGATCAAAATGGAGTTAGGAATTAAAAATATCCTCAGGCTACAAAACAGATAAGCCTGAGGATATTTCCTTTAAGCCATCCTATAGCTCTATATCCCAAACAGTATCCGCATATTTCCCTATTACATAGATTAACCCCTCATCTAGTGTATTAGCATCTGTTTTAATATTAATATCATTTAGAGGGCGACCAAATATCAAAAAAGAATATTTTCCATTATCACTCGGGTCATTTCTTTCCCCGTCAAACTTTATTATAAATATTGCACCATCTTCTCTAATTTTCTCTATTAAAGGTAAAATGCTATCAATACCTGTCCAGTTGTCATCTATACAACTAATGCCTAGGTTAGATGCAATTTTAATAATGTCGTTTTTCGTATAATTTTGCATAATCAGAATCCCCTTAAAGCTTTAGCAATATCTTCAACCGTAGACAAGTGATCACTCCTGTTTGAGTCAGCCACTCTATTTATAATGCCTTTTAATTTATTTCCTCTCAGCTTTGCCATTTATTTACTTTGCAAGAGGGTGTTTTTTTATTCAGTTTTTCTCTGTACTCGTTTATTGAGCCTCTATTTGCACTACTTATTTTACTTATGTCAGTTGTTCCATCATCCTCCCACCCACAGTGTGGGCAAATACAGTAACCAGTACCTTCCTTTGCGTCATATAGCTCTCTTAATGTCTTAAGTTTGCAACATGGACATGGTTCTAGTCGTTCAACTCTACCATCAACTTTGCATTGTATTCGTTTGTACTTGTCCATTTCATACTCTAAAAATTCATTTGATACTCCTAAGTATTCATACGTTATAGCTATTTCTAGTAGTTCATCATACCTGGGATCTGAATAGGGGAAGGTAGGCTCGTCATTTTCACTTAGCTCCTCCCTAAGCTCTTTTGACAGTAGATAAAATTCCTTATCATCTTCATCTATATCCCACCAATTAAGAAGCACAGACTCCCTCTCTAGAGGGAGCAGCAGGCTTATTTTTTTCTCTGTGATTAATTTAATTGCATCTTTTCTATTAACTTTTTTCATCACTGTCTATTAGTTTGCTTCTTTTTAGCCGTTTCAATTGCTTCTTGGAAGGCATCTTCTGAACGGCCATCAGCTTTGTAAAATGATCTTATCGTGCCCCCTCGGTAACCATGTGTATATAAAATTAAAACATCGTTTTTATTCTCGAGGTGGGGGTAGCTAAAATTTATTTATATATTACAGATTAATAATGTTGTTGATATTGTTTTGCTTTAAAAAAACGTCTTTCAGCTTACTGTCTCCAATTTTTATTCCAAATAAGTTTTTAGGATCAAAAAAAATGCATTGCTTATTACCCAAAACAACTTCCATTGCATCACAGGCTAGTGATTTATCATAGAATAGTGGCTCATAAAGAGCCACAGATGATATATAGTTTTCAGCCAAGGTATTATCAAAATAGATGTTTGCAGCTGAATACTTACAAAATGACATATCTTCTTCTATGTCAAAATCAAAGCTAAAGTCAACATCACTGTTAAAGTTTACCTTTAACTTTGAATACTGTTCTACAGACTCAAGCTTTAAAAATAATTTATTGACTTCTAAAAAAATATGAGTATGAAAGGTTGTTATTTCACCTATATCCTCTTCAAAATCAATGACACCAACATGAATGATATCTTTAAGTTGCATGCCTATTATCGAGCTTAATTGGCTTTTCTTCATTCGTGCTTTTCAAATAACTAAGTATTTAACGGGATTATGGAACTTTTCCACCAAAATGATGCTAACCTTCCGCTTTATAATTTTTGTGATCTATGCCTAGAAACTAATATGTTTAAATCTTTACCCTCTCCGTAGCGCTGTGTTAAATAAAACTAACATCTATACACGCTAATAAAGAGGGTAAAACTAACCTAAAGCTTATGCATTGTAGGTTTGTATCACTTCCTCATTCAGTTTTTTTAGATAGTTATACCTTTGTGTTTTTGAGTAATTACTATTAATAATTAAGAGAGTTTTTAAATATTTATTGATAGCATCAACTACAGCCCTAAAAAAAGAATTCAAACTTACTGTTAGGTATAAATCATCCTTCTTCACTAAGTCTTGTGAATAACCAAGAATCATAGGCTTAGAAATATTTTCACCACCCTTTAAAATATTTATACTTAATGAACTCTTCCCAGTTAACTCAAATCCAAGCCAAGAATCAGTTTTTTCAATATCTTTAATTGCTATATGATGACTGCTTAGAATATTGATTAACATTTTACAAAGAAATTCTAGCCATATTGCAATCAAACACTCCCCCTCCTCTCCATCATAAAGAGGGTTATTATGATAGTAACCATAAGTGAAACTATCTCCTTTTATTTCAAAAAATCCCTCTGGATCACCTTGCCTGTTCAGCTCATCAACGGCTAAAGTTGACAGGTAATTTGTATCATCAACTATCCGGAAATTAAGTTCACAGTCTCTCATAGATCAAAGTCATCCAATGTGTATTTTTTGTGACCATATGCTGTCGAAAAGCCACCCTCTTCATTAACAAAAACTGATATTTTTTCTCCGTTTACTGTTGTCGTATAAGTATCGTTTTTAATTCCTTTTCTTAATGCTTCATTATAAACCTGGGTTGCAGCATCAGTAACTTGCTCATTTGACCACTCTTTAGGGAAAAAGCCTGTATCAATTTTTTCATTAGCTGCAGCTTCTCCTTTATTCCTCAATACATGAGGTAACTGTTTTGCTACTTCACCATAAATGTGCTTTCTAATATGTCTCAACCCAGACTTACTAATCTCAACTTGAGAACCAGCCCCTTGATTATCACTCGTATTTGAATTTGATGGCGTCCAAGTATTACCAGCCCCAAAGCCACCACTGCTATCGCCTGCATCCACTTCACCACTGTTACCAAAACCACCACTAGTGTCACCAGCATCGACTTCACCAGAGCTACCAAAGCCATCATTGCCACCATCAACTTCGCCACTACTATCTGGAAAAGCCTCATTGGGAGAGTCAATTAATGGAGGAATGAGTTCTTCTAAATCCTCAAATAGTTTTCCTGCAGCTATTCGATAGCGGATATACCCCATTCCCAAATCTATAAGTAAATCTTTTTGAAAATCTCTATATAGCTCATTGGGTGATGAAATATCTTCTTTTCCAGGATTCTCAATCCACGTATCTGGATTAATGGGGTCATGGCCACCACCATCTCCACCATTATTTGCAGCCGCCCCAGTGAGTATACCCGTGACAATTTTAGCCCATTCCCATAGGAAGCCTCCTATACCTGATGATGTAGAAAGGCTTGGACATGAATTACCATTATCGAATTTATTCCCTACCGCATCCTGAATACGCTCCATAAAGCTGCTGCCGGTATAGCCTGGATTCAGGTAGGGACTAAAATTACGCGGTGTTGAGGTACTTGGACCAAACAGGTTATTACCAATCAGTCCCCAGTGGTCCACCTGGTTAATGGGATCACTTTTGACGTATTGATAGAGGTTGATGCCACCACTTTCCCCTGAAGGGTCTCGGGTTAACCAAACGCGATCCTGAGTGATGTAGTAACGATACCCAAAGTAGCTGAAGCCTAATGCGTCATCATAACGTTTGGTGGCATAACGGTAAGGTTGGTTAAGGGTGCCATTACTGGCAGTGAGTTCACCATAAGGCGAATAATCATAGGCGGCCACCAGTTCATTTTGCTGATTGACAACACCAATGACATTACCGCGTGGATTATAGAGATAATAATAATGAGCATTACTTTCTGTTAGGCTCAGTAGGCCACCAATACCACCGCCGTTATGCGCGCCCCAAACATATTCACGGGTAATGGTATTGTCTGCATTTCGCTCCTGCAGCACTAACCGATTGTGTCGTATTAATCGGGTCGTTTGTTTGAGGTCACCACCAACATAAACCTGAATTTCACCTAATAAATGGTCTGCACCATAGCGGTAACGTCGTTCATGAGCAGTACCTGCTTTATCAGTCCAGTTAATGGTACTTAAGCGGTTTTCTGCATCATAGGTAGCCGTAAAGGTATAACCAGCTTTGGTACGACCTGTTGTGCGGTTTCCATCCTTGTAATGAACAGGATCAACAGCATGCTTACCATTAATATCCGTTAGCTGGTTCAGTTCATTAAAGGCACTGGTTTCAAGTTGTTCTTCTTCAATTTCAGCCTCTAAAGGGGTTTCATATTCCTCTTTGGCTAATAAGTCTTGTGCATTATATGTCAGCTTGAAATACGCCAGTGTGGCTTCTTTGCCTTTATGGTGGCTAATTAAGTCCAGGCGATTCACATTGTCATAGTGATATTGCGTGACCAAATTGCTTGGAAAAACCAGCTGACGGGGTTGAGGGCTGACACCTTGATAGCGGTAAATAAATCGCTGATCACCGGCTTCAATAACACTTAACCGTCCTAACTGATCAAAATACCGCGCAACGCTTTGACCTTTACTGGGCACAATTTTATGCAATACCCCTGAACTGTCGTATTCATAGGTCAGGGTGTCATCGTCCCAAGGTCCATCAATCGAAGCAAGTTTGCCGGTTGTGGCATAGGTGTATTTGTGGGTACCTAAACCATCGCTGACTTGGGTAACCTGACCCTGCGCGTTGTAGGTGTAAGTGACATCCGGTGTGTCATCGGCATAGTCAATTTTGGTCAAGCGTTGTTGAGCATCATACTCATAGGTCGTTTTAATGCCTCGTGCATTGGTTCGGGTTTTGACTTTGCCTTTGTCATAGGTGTATTGAATCTTGCTGCCATCGGCAAATACCTTGGCGGTCAGCTGATCGGCTTTATTAAACTCAAAGCGCGTTGCATTGCGATTAGCATCAATCAGGGTGATCAGGTTGCCATTAGCATCGTACTCAAATTGCGTCGCGGTACCTTCAGGAGAAATGATCTTGGTCAGCTGCTTGGCAGCATCATATTCATAACGATAGGTGCGTCCACCACGATCCGTTTCACTGGTCACCAGTCGTGGACACTGTCCATACGTGGTGGTGGTTTGTTTGCCATCAGCATAGGTAACAACGGTCGCAGAATCTAAGCCGTTATACGAAAATGTCTGAACCGCGCCTGTTTCATCAGTAATTGATTTAACACGGCCAATGTCATCATAGGTATATTGTTTGGTGGTTTCACCATTGAAGGTAATGGATGTTAACTGGTATTGGCCGTTGTATTGATATTCCCAGCGTTGTTGCTCACCCACCTGCATACTGGTCAATTGACCATAACTGTTGTACGTCAGTTGGGTTTCACGACCCGTGACGTCTTTAATGGTGGTAGGGTTATGCTGAGCATCATACTGCAGCTCTATGGTGCCCTGAGGCGTGGTGATTTGGGTGACATCCTTGCCATTGTCCGCATACTGGTAACTGACTTTTTGGCCTAAGGCATTGGTCAGTTCAGTGATTTTACCTTGGCTGTTTTTAGGGAAACTCGAGCCTTTGCCGTTAATTTGGCGGCCAATTTTCTCACCGGTTTTACTGTCGTATTGATATTCAATGACGCGGCCATCAGGGTAGCTGATGGTTTTTATACGGCCTTTGCTGTCTGACTTGGTGAAAAAGGTATAACTCGTTTTCGTGGCCGATTTGTAGTTATTGGTATTGCTGTCTTTGTACTCGACATAGTTATTGGGGCTGACATACCAGGCGGTGCCATGATAACCGTCGTAGTAATATTCCTCTTTGTTGCCATTAGGATCGGTAATGGTAATGCGGTAGTTATCCCACATGGCCGTACCAGGAGGGTTATAAGCAACAGAGCCATTGTTAATACCATCAGCGGCTTCAATGCGGAAGCCCCATTTACCCAATGGGTTTTCGACTGAGGTAACATACTTGGCCTCATCGTAACTGACCTTAGTCCAGTAACCCCCCATATCTGTCAGCTGGATCAGGTTACGGTCCTCATCATAGGCAAACACCGCTTTGCGGCCAAAAGGATCAGCGACTTCAGTGACTAAGCCTGCGTCGTTATAGGTCAAGGTGGTGGTCTGTCCTAGCGCATCAGTGATGGTAGCCAGCTTGACCTGGGCGTTATAGGCAAAGCTTAACTGCTGGCCATAAGGGTCTTTAATCGCCACCAGGAAAGGTTGCATGGAGTCAGTCCCGGCAGGCAGGTTATATTCATACACCTGGCCAGAAGGCAGTGTCAGCTCAAAGTGATGTTCACTGTGGCGGAGCAGTTGGTTATACACGCCATAAGGGGCGGTGTAGCTGCCATCGTCTTTACGCACATAGACATGACGTGCCCCATCAGGCATAAACACGGTGACCGCTTTACCGGGGTCGACCACCAGGTATGAGCCGTAGTTAAAGCTCCACTTGTTACCAAAGGGTTCATTCTGTGCAATGGCGGATTGTGCGTTGTAATTCAGTTGCAGACTCACTGCAGGACCAATGGCCGGCTTGTACCACAGGGGAATATCCTTCATGAACAGGTTCATATTCGCCATGTTCACTTTCCAGATCGGCGCGCCCTGTGCACAGTCTTCCTCATCAGGCTCACCGTTGTCTGGTTCACCTAAGTTACTTTCTGGCCGTTGGACACCACAGCAACCGCCATAAATATCAGCCATTTGGCTGTCATTGAGGGCAAGGCCAGGCAGGCTTTCAGTGTGACCACCAAACACCAGGGTATGACCACCCCATTCCCGGTCAAATTCGGCGAGGGTTTGTTCAAAACGACGGCCCATTTGCGGGTCATGCAGGGTCACCCCTTCCGCAGTGACTTTTTCCAGAATCCAGTAGTGTCCGGTGCTATTACCGGAACGATCAATTTGCACCACCGCTGGCAGAGGGATGTGGCTTAGGTCACCAATGGCCAACTGACGGGCATTCACTTGATAACCATGTTCTGCCGCCAGGTCCGTTAAGTCAGCAATACTATGGCCTTGTAAACTGGTCGCTTGCTCTGCGAGTACGGCTTTCGCAGATTCCGCTTTGCCATCCTGCTCCAACATATGCGCTAAAGCACGGGTACCACAGTCCAGTAGGGCTAAACGGTTGGCTTTTTGCTGAGACAGCCGCATGATCCAGCCCGAGGCATAGGTCCGTAAGCGCCAGTCCACACTGTTCTGTTGCAGGTCTGAAAACAGTTTCAGGGCTTCGTCCAGGTTATTTTCCAGGACATTAAGTACCGCTAAGCGACTGACCGCTTTATCCCCTAACCATTTGGCCCCGACATAGGATTGGCTACGGTAACGATCGATGACCTCTAAAAAGGTGGATTTGGCTTCGTTATAGCGACCATTAAACCGTGCTTCACAGCCCATATGTAAAATGGCTTCACCGGTCCAGGGGCTGTTGGGATAGCGGGCTTTGTATTGATCAAACAGCTGATAGGCTTCTTTATAATCGTGCCGGTTCCAGGCTTGAATCGCCGTACCGAAATCCTGAAACATCGCCGCAATTTCATCATCCTGATTCAATGAACGCTTACGACGTCGCGACCGTTGTGGTTGTTCATCTGCCACCTTATCCGCCGATGCCGCTTCACGATAAAGTTCAGCGCTCATGCTCATCGCCGCAGGTGCACTACCCACTTTAGAAGACACATCCAAAGCACTGGTCGGTACCAATTGACCACCCAATTGCCCCGCTTGCATTAATTCTTCACGGGTTGGCGTACGACTTAAATCCAACGGTTTTACCGTGGGTTTTACTAATAATTCGTCCGGTGGAGTCTGCGCGCTGTGCCCAATACCTGGCAAAAACGCTAATGCCGAAAATACACCGGCTTTCATCCACATGGGCCAGTGGGATTTAACGGGAGGGGTTTTACTCATTATTATCCTCAACTACGACAACTACCGTTAATTCATAAATAAAAATTAACGCGAGAAAAAATTAAAAAATAAATTAAATAAAAATCGATAACGTAGTGCTGTCAAAAGACAGCACTGAGTTATTTATTGAAGATCAAAAATATTGAAGATCAAAAAACCAGGTTGGTTTATCATCTCGAGGGTTGGTGCCTGCATGGTATTCATCAAGATCGCTAACACCATCTTCATCAGAATCCTGACTTAAATCTGCATCTAACCTTGAAAAATAATAGTATTCCCAACCATCCGCGACAGAATCACTATCGGTATCAGGCAATACTGGTATGATGATGTTATCCAGTTCCACATAGCCTTCAGGCTCTGCTCCATCGAAAGGCTGTTCCACTTCAAACTTAATTGTGTGTAAGCCTGCAGGTATTTTTACCGAAAAAATTTCATTAAAGGGAGTGTCATAATAGCCTCGCCACCTTTTCTCCATTTTATTATCAATGAATAGTTTGAGTGTACTATTGCCATACTTGGTAAGCTCAAATAAAAGGACGCCTGGTTGAGTTAGGTTGATTTTTGTTTTTACAGAGGCTTTTTCCCCTTTATTTAAACTGGGTCCAAGCCAAACTTTACTTTCATCTTCAAGTCCTGTTGAAAGTTCCAAGCGATCTTGCCAACCAATAGTAAATAGGCTATGACCTGAATGAGCCCAATAGTAACCTCGTGTTGAGTCATCTTCGAAGTCGATTAAAATACGGCGATACTGGCTATTATCTTGTGGATCAGTATGCGTAATATACTCCTCAATATTAAGTGCACCGTCTTTGTCAGCATCATCCATGGCATCCTGAATTGTAGGCTTTAAGTGGTGAGTTGCTTCCCATAGATCAGGCATATTGTCTTCATCAAAGTCAGCAGTTGGAGAGTAGTTTTCTGTACTTAAAACATAATCAGAAAAATTATCTACGCCATTATTATTGCTGTCTTGGGCCGCATCAGAGATCAATGGTTGAGTATGATTTTTAACTTCCCAATTATCAGGCATGCCATCATTATCAGTGTCGTTAGCTTTAGGGTTGGTGCCTGCATGGTATTCATCAAGATCAGTAATGCCATCCTGATCCGTATCCAAGGTGGCATCATAAGTTTTAAAGTCAGTGTCTAACGACCCAAAGTACGTGTATTCCCAGCCATCGACGACACCATCTTGGTCATGGTCCACTTGACCTGGAATAGATAAATTATCAATCCAAATAGCATTTTCAGCCCTATAATCCATATCGTAATATTGCGCAATGTAGCGCCACGTTAACTTATGACGACCTTCAGGCACTAAAAACTCTGCATGAAGATAGTCTGTCGTGCCACTCCACTCACCTACTACTTCACCATCAATATAAAAGTGCAACACTTCACCATATTTATATGAACTGGCTGCCACATCAAATGATACTAAACCACCCAGTGAATGTATCACAGTTGATACTTTCATCTCTTGGCCACTCTTAATCCCTGTTGCTGACCAAGCCGTGCTATTGTCTGTGCCTTTACCTTCCGCTCGTTCCCAGCGAGCATCCCCTTCGTAATGCCAGAAATAGCCCCCTAGCGTATCATCCTCAAAATCAATTAATACCTTTGATGCACCACTACTGCTGTCGTCTTGTGGGTCTGTCCCTGCAATATATTCTTCTTCATTTAAACTACCATCGTTATCTGCATCCTCTTTGTTGTCTACAACAACAGGATTTAAACCATTAGCAGCCTCCCAACGATCAGGCATACCATCTTTATCGGTATCAATATCAGCAGGGTAGTCTTCAACACTTAAGATATATTCTAATAAGTTGTTTTGACCATCACTGTCAGCATCACCACTTGCATCAGAGACAAGCGCACTGGAACCATGGGCTAACTCCCATCCATCTGGCATACCGTCCTTATCGGTATCTTTCGCTTTAGGATTCGTTAAGGCTTTGGCTTCATTAATATCCGTTACACCATCCTGATCCGTATCCAAGGTGGCATCATAAGTTTTAAAGTCAGTGTCTAACGACCCAAAGTACGTGTATTCCCAGCCATCGACGACACCATCTTGGTCATGGTCCACTTGACCCGGAATAGACAAATTATCAATCCAAGCAGAGCCATCTTCACGAGGAGGATAATTTTTCTTGAAGACCCATTCCAGTTCATGGTGACCTGCTGGCAGTAAAAACTCCGCATGATGGTAGCCTGTTGTACCATTCCACTGACCCACTATCTCTCCATCAATGGAAAAATAGAGCAGACCAGCAACGCTTGCATCAAATGACAATAAACCACCCTGTGAATATATAATGGTTGATACTGCTCTGTATTGAAAATGCCCCGTCCCTGTTGACCAAGCCGTGCTATTGTCTGTGCCTTTACCTTCCGCTCGTTCCCAGCGAGCATCCCCTTCATAACGCCAGAAATAGCCCCCTAGCGTATCATCCTCAAAATCAATTAATATCTTTGATGCACCACTACTGCTGTCATCTTGTGGGTCTGTCCCTGCAATATATTCTTCTTCATTTAAACTACCATCGTTATCTGCATCCTCTTTGTTGTCTACAACAATAGGATTTAAACGGTTAGCAACTTCCCAGACATCGGGCATACCATCCTTATCAGTATCTTTCGCTTTAGGGTTAGTGAAAGCTTTGGCTTCATCAAGATCGGTCACGCCATCCTGATCCGTATCTAAGGTGGCATCATAGGTTTTAAAGTCGGTGTCTAGTGAATCAAAGTAGGTGTATTCCCAGGCATCTATAACACCATCATTATCGGAGTCTGGAAGTCCAGGGATAACTAAATTATCAATCCAAACTGTGTCCTCTCGAACAGCATCACTTTCTTTTTGATAGACCCATCTCAGCTCATGGCGACCAGCCGTCACTAAAAACTCGGCATGGTGGTAGTCTTTCCTACCACTCCACTCACCGACTTTTTGTCCATCAATATGAAAGCTTAACTCATCATAGCTATCAGTGCGGGTTGCTACATCAAACGATACTAAACCACCCTCTGCGTTTACAACCGTTGAAAACGCCATATATCCGCGAACCCCAATCCCGGTTGCGGCCTGGGCCGTACTCCCGTCTTTCCCCTTTTCTGCTTGGCGCTGCCATTGGTTGTCGCCCTCATAACGCCAGGAATAACCACCTAACGTATCGTCCTCAAAATCAATTAATGTTTTTGATGCGACACTACTACTGTCTTGTGGATCGGTACCTGCAACATATTCCTCTTCATTTAATCTATCATCACTATCGGCATCCTCTTTATTGTCTTTGACCGCAGGATTTAGGCCGTGGGCGACTTCCCAACTATCTGGCATACCATCTTTATCGGTATCAATATCCGTAGGGTAATCTTCAACACTTAATAAATAGTCTGATAAATTATTTTGGCCATTACTGTCGATATCCCCATTATTATCTACAACCAATGGATTTAAGCGATTAGTAATCTCCCACCCATCGGGCATACCATCTTTATCGGTATCCTTAGCGTTAGGATTGGTTAAGCCTTTTGCTTCATCAAGATCGGTCACGCCATCCTGATCGGTATCTAAGGTGGCATCATAGGTTTTAAAGTCGGTGTCTAGTGAATCAAAGTACGTGTATTCCCAGTCATCAGCAACACCATCGTTATCAGAGTCAGGGAGTGCGGGTATAACTAAGTTATCCAGCCAAATCGAGTTCTCTCCTCGAACAGCATCACTTTCTTTTTGATAGACCCATTTCAGTTCATGATGACCAGCGGTCACTAAAAACTCGACATGACGGTAGTTTTTCCTACCACTCCATTCACCGACTTTCTCACCATCGATATAAAAGCGCAGCCAATGACTATTTTCCGAACTGGTCGCCACATCAAACGACACTAGACCACCCGCTGAGTATACGGTAGTTGAAATCGCCACTTGCTGGTCATCAACAATTTTTGTGGTCGCTAGCGCCGTACCCCTGCCTTTCCCTTTACCTTCTGCTCGCTCCCAGCGAGAAGAGCCTTGATAATGCCAGTAATAATCCCCTAGATAGTCGATTTCAAAGTCTAACCATTGAAACACCCCGGTCTTAGCCATTTCAGACTTCAAGCCTTGATTATCAATAGCTACAACGCTCCATTGATAACCAGTATTGGGTTTAATAGTGGTTGTTAATTCAATACTGGTATTCGTTATATTTTCAGCAATGAGTTCTAAAGGTTTACCCACCTCAGATAAATAAACATCATACGCTACGATCTTAACGTTTGGATCAGGGTCCTGTTCAGGCAATTTCCAACTCAGCGTATTTTTATGTTTATCAAAAGCCACTAATACGGGTTTATTGGGGGGATTATTTAAGGTCGTTAATTCAACGGTTTCGGTTTCCGCTATTACTTGGTTATGGTGATCTCTAGCCATCACCTTCCAAAAATACTTGGTCTTTGGTTTTAAATATTCTGCTTCAATTTCCGACAAAGTAAGATTTTTTTTATAAATACTGGGCGGATTTTTTTCCCCAAAATATAAATCATATAAAACCGGTGAAGTAGTTTCATCAATATCCCAACTAAAGGTTGGATGGGCTGGATTAATCGGTTTATTAAGTTCTTCTGAATAGGTAATTTCTAGCTCAGGTGCTGTGTAGCTTGACTGTTGTGGAAGAGTATACTTAATCAGTGGATTACCCACACTATCGTACACATAATCATGGGATGCGAGGTTATTCTTCAATGAGTTTGTTAAACGCGCATTCTGGTCATAGTGGTAGGTTTTTATGGCGGCTTGTATCGGTGGCACCAAACAGACGGCAGGTACCAGAAGACAGTAGGCAAGCTTTGTTGTTTTCATTGACATCCCAATAAACTACTGATGCATTCATGCACAACTACAAATTGGTCGAGTATTTTAATGAGATGTACATTCTATGTCACTGGTGAAATATTTCATTTTTTTGATGTAATACAAAATAGATAGGATTAAACCACCTTTAAATTGTACTGTCGTATTTTTAGTGACAAATAATCACAAATTTTAACTATATACGGCAGTTAATTTACATCGGTTGACGTAGTACTTAAATTTCACCCCTGCGATTTTGACACTATAGTATTTAGTACCTATCAGAATAATGGTAGGCATTCAGCATGGCTTAATTTATACACACCCTATAACCAAGCCATGGTACTTTCTGATGACCGTCATTGAATTTGTTCATCGCCACCCTATGCACGATCTTCCTGTAGAACGCGTAGTACTAAAGTACACCAATTCGCGCATTTTACCGCTATACTCTTGATGAGCCCATTTGATGAATATGACTGGGGTCTATTTTATCAAATGCAGCACAGCGAAAGTGGGGGTTCTCATTTAACCTACACACCTGCTTCAAGGCCGCTTGAAGCAGTCTTTTTTTAGTTCACACTGACTGAAAATTATTCTCAAAAATATCCATTTACTAAGCGATCGTTCTATTTCTATAGAATAAAAGTTGACTATTAACATTACTTACAAAATTCATCGGCAATCGCGGCTATTCATCGATAAAACAGGTTCAGTACGATGAGGAAATAAATTAACTGTCGTATCGTGCTGTAATGAAATCACCCAAGATAGAAACCTTATCCCCTGAAGCCTATCAGGACCTCCAGCAGGCGATTACAACCTCATCGCTAAACCAGGACCATCAAACCCTCATCATGGGCGTGTTGGACCTTTGTTTGTGGCTGCAGCAAAAACTCACTTTCTCAAAAATCAGCATTAATACCCTGAAAAAAGTGTTTGCGATACAAACAGAGAAACGTCATCGACCTCAGCCCGAAGCTGATCCAGACATAACATCAACAGCAACCATTGAGGCAGCTAATGATCATCGTGACGCACAGTTGTTGCCTACCAGTACTGATGATGGCACCAAAACTGCTCAACAACCGCTTAAAACTAAAGGTCATGGACGTATTGCAGCAGATGCCTATACCGCCGCAAAAACCATTGTCCTGAATCATCCTGACTATAACACAGGTGATCCTTGTCCTTTACAGTGTGGTGGCCGCCTTTATCAATTGAAGACACCAGGTGTATTTATTCGTATTGAAGGGGGACAGCTGTTTGAAGCCTATCGCTATGAACAGCAACGCTTACGCTGTGCAATCTGTGGTGAAGTCTTTAAAGCTTCGCTACCACCAGGCATTATCGATAAATACGACGAGCGCAGTAAAGCCATGATCGCAGTATTAAAGTATCAGTTAGGGTTGCCCTTATACCGGTTAGCCCAATGGCAGCGGCAAACCGGCGTGCCATTACCCGATACCACGCAATGGGAACGATGTGTGGAAGTGTATCAAGCCATCCTGCCAATCTACCATCTGTTGGTCTATTACCTGGCACAAAGCCCCTGTATTTATCAGGACGATACCTGGGCACGGATTCTCTCGGTGAAAACCCAAAAAGAACATGATCCCCAACGCCCTGACCGTAAAGGTACCTACACCACAGCACTGGTGGGTGACTATAGTAATCATCCTCTCTATATCTTTATCACCAGTCTGAACCATGCCGGTGAAAACTTAAGTGAGGTTTTAGCACAACGGGATGAGTCCTTACCCCCTGTCATGCAAGCCTGCGATGCGTTAAAGAGCAATCAGGTGGATGATGCTTTTACCACGATTATTTGCCATTGCCTGGTGCATGGCAGGCGTAAGTTTATCGATTTAGAAAGCTATTATCCTGACCAAGCCACAAGGGTTCTGGATACCATCAGTGCCGTCTACGCCCACGAAGACAAGTGCCAACAGGCTAACTTATCTCCCCAAGATCGACTGAAGTATCATCAGGAGCACAGTGGGCCATTGATGGCCGCTCTCAAAGCCTGGATGGAACAGCAAATAGCTGAACGTAAAGCGGAACCCAATAGCCCTTTAGGCAAAAGCTACCACTATTGGTTAAAGCATTGGCAAACGCTAACACGTTTTTTAACCCATGAAGGTGTGCCCTTGGATACTAATCGCGTCGAACGGGCGTTAAAGTTAGCCATTCGAGTACGCAATAATAGCCTGTTTTATAAAACGCTTAATGGCGGTCATGTAGGGAGTGTTCTCATGTCGGTCATTCATACGGCACTACACAATGGGATTAATCCCATTGATTATTTAACCGATCTACAAATCCATGCGCAATACGTTAAACAATCACCTAAACAATGGTTACCCTGGTGTTATCAGGAAACCTTAAATTCGATGAATAATCCCCAGGAGGATTTAGCGGCTTAATAAAAAAATAAATTAAATTAATTGAAAAAATACACACAATTATTGAGCGACAATAGGCTTCCAGTCGTCACTCATGGCCGCACGCTGTGGATGGCCCTGATACAGCAGCACCTGTAAGGCTTGTGCATTAAGGGTATACGTGCGCGTGTCCGCTTTAGGCCACCATTTTAATTGGCCCTGTGAAAAGCGTTTCATGCATAACCAAAACCCTTGGCCATCGTACACTAATAATTTAACTGCAATGCGTCGTTTATTGGTAAAGACAAAAATAGTCCCGCTATACGCATCTTCATTTAAATGCTGCTGACACAGTGCAATTAAGCTATCGATACCTTTACGGAAATCCACGGGATTCACCGCTAATAATAAACGATGATGAGGCGTTAATTGCAACATAATTACGCAATAAAATGATGAATTAATGCATCCACAGCACTGGTCGGTAATTGATGGATTTTTAAGACCGTGCCATCAGGACGGGTTAACTCAATCCCAAACACCATGGGCGATGCTGACGGCTCCTTATTCTGACGATTGACCACACCTGTCGCGGCAAGATCCACGCTAATAAAATCAGTTGCCACAGATGCACGGGCTGGTGGTGGTTTAGGTGACGTTTTCTCTGCAAGACAATCGGGTTCCCCTAATAACACCGCACGCTTATGCATAAACTGAGCACGGGTAAGACGTAATGTCGTTAATATCTTCGTGAGTTTATACTGCGCCTGCAATCGAAAGACATCATGCCATAATGCATGAGGGAAGGGTTTACGGGGTTTAGGACGCTGCCGCCAGGCTTCAAACTTAGCCTTGACGTCTTCCAAAGTTAAAGGGACATCTGTGGGTGAGTCGGCTTCCACGGTGCTTCTCCTGAACAATTAACGATGGAGGAAAAGGCTAACAGCAAAGGCTGGGGCGAGTCACGCACAGCTCCCGAGGGGACACGGTTTACTTCATATCTTCTACGTGTCCTGCTTTTGAGACACAAGGACTCCCCTGATAATTAGCCTCCGGTCAGTGAAGTATGAAGTAGAAGGAACCGTATGCGTTTAGGTAACTCCAGCCTGTTTACGTTTGCAGTACAAGGTAGTAATGATGAGTTTCGAGTCGTTAAGTTTGACGGCAGAGAACGTGTTTCAGCCCCATTTTATTTTGTGGTTACTATAGCTACGACCAATTTTGAGTTAGAGACGAGTACCTTAATTAATAAGTCTGCTTGTTTAACGCTCTTAGCTGAAGAAGTAGCCCCCCGCCATGTCCATGGCTGTATTGAAAGCATAATGATGATGGATGTGGGTCGTCGTTTTGCTACCTATCAGTTGGTGTTAACCCCAAAACTCCATCGCTTAGCACGCCGCAGCCAGCAAAAAATCTTTCAGCAGCAGGATGCGCAACAAATGATGCGCACGATATTAGTGGATGCAGGGTTAATTGAAGGAGATGATTTTCGCTTTGAAATCACAGGAACCTTAGCGCAACGCACATACACAACACAGTATGCTGAAAGTGATCTGGACTTTTTTAACCGGATACTGGCAGAGGATGGCTTACATTATCATTTTCTTTTTTCTGCCGACCGCCATGTGTTGGTAATTAGCGACACTCAGTTTATTTTTAAGCGCTTAACAGAAACACCCGAAATCCCTTTTATAAAGCATACGGGTCTTTTAAAGCGAGATTATGCTATTCATGACTTTAGTCTGCAGACAAAACTACAGCCGAATAAGGTCACGTTCAAGGATTATAACTTTACCAAGCCTTCATTGAACCTTGAAACATCAGAACAAACAGGATCAGGTGATTTTGAGGTCTACCATCATGGAAGCTTATACCAAGAGCCTGATCTAGGCCAGCAACAAGTAAAAACGTTACTTAAAGCCTTTCAGGCTACGTCAGAGTGTGGTCATGGTGAGAGTAACTGTGTGTATCTGAGTGCGGGTAAGCTCTTTAAATTGACTGACCATAATAATCCCGTGTTTAATCAGGAATACCTGTTACTCGATGTACGTCATACAGGCTCACAGCCACAGT
Organism: Zooshikella ganghwensis DSM 15267; assembly: GCF_000428585.1. GTDB lineage: Bacteria > Pseudomonadota > Gammaproteobacteria > Pseudomonadales > Zooshikellaceae > Zooshikella > Zooshikella ganghwensis. Next base: position 20,924 of record NZ_AUAF01000054.1, read on the forward strand.
CCTTAGAGGAAGGAGCCAGTAATGCTCCTAGTGGTTATTCCACACAGTTTCTTTGTATCCCTAAAACGACAGAGTTTAAAGCAAAACCACCTAAGCCTAAGGTCAATAAACGTAATCGTTTTGAAGGGGTCCAAAACGCCACCGTTGTTGGTCCAAAGGGCGAGGAAATTTATACTGATCAGTATGGCCGGATTAAAGTCCAATTTAATTGGGATAAAGACGGTCAGGCAGATGAGAAGTCCTCATGCTGGATGCGTGTTACTCAGCCTTGGACGGGGTCATCTTGGGGTGCTTTACAAATACCTCGCATTGGTCAGGAAATTTTGATCAGTTTTGTCAATGGCGATCCTGATCGCCCTTTAATCAAAGGCGTAATGTATAACGGTCGCAATAAGCCACCTTATAAATTACCTGATAATAAAACCCGTACGACAGTAAAAACCTGTAGTACGCCAGGTGGACAGGGATTTAATGAGCTACGTTTTGAAGATAAAAAGGCTGATGAGCAAATTTTTATCCATGGCGAGCGGGATCAGGATATAAAAATTGAGAATGACAAAGACCTGCGCGTGTACCGTGACCGCCATTTAGTCGTCGATAAACAACACCATGTGCATATTAAGCAGCTACTGAGCGAAAGCATCCATGGTACCTGGAAAGAAGATATGCTCAAAAAGCAGCATATTACCGTGAAACAGAAGTTTACCGAAAAGGCTAAAACCAATTATAACCGTGAAGCTGGTAAAGAGATCCATATTAAATCCTCGGGCAAAATGGTATTTGATGCAGGTATGCAGTTATCTGTGTCAGGCTCTGGCAGCTATTTCACCCTTGATCCATCTGGGGTGAAGATCAATGGCCCTACGGTGCGAATTAATGCCGGTGGGAGTCCTGGGAGGGGGGCAAAAGCAAATCCACTGATACCACAACCAAGCGATCTTGCGCCCAGTAATAGTAAGTCATCTAGTCCAGTAAAAGGACTAACGAAAGGAAGCTTAGCTCAAGTAAATGAGCAGACTGCAACTAATCAGAAAAAGGAAAAGCAGGAAGAGGTTGAAGTTGAAGCTATAGATATTCACTTCAAATTACCTTACTTAGAAAACTCAGCCTATTTTTGGATAGGGATTAGCAGTATTTTTGGAAACAACATACCTTTAGATGAAATTGAGGAGTTAAGGAAACAAGCACGCAGTGGCAATATTCCTAAACCTAAGATTGAACTAACCTCAATGGGTAGCGGTGAGTTGGGAGCCTATGCAGATAATACGATATATGTATCTAAAGAGTTAGCTAATCAGGCGGTGGAAAGTGCAAGAGCTGAGTGGTTGTTATTTTTGGTGCTCGTTGAAGAGTATGGGCATTATATCGACGACTATATACGCCAGCAAAGCCAAGTCCTTGTTCCTGAGCCGCCAGAGGATGAAGGCCGAGTTTTTGCAGCTGACTTTATTCATTACAATGAATTACTTTCAGATAAAAGTTTATACTTCGCGACATTGACATTAACAGACGGATCATCAAAAAATGCTGACTTAGCTTCAGCAAATAAAGCCATACGAGAAGAAAGTCTATACTTATCACTAGATCGTGAAAGTGATGATCGTGGACAACTCACTTTAAAAAGTGGAAAAACAATAGAAGTAGAGTTTTTTAAGATCCGTGGAGGTGGTGCAGTTCATGAAGCTATAGCTAAGCGTGCTGCGAATAATGTAGGTGTTTTTTATGACTCTGCTTTGCGTAAAGGGGTAGCATGGCCTGATGTTCCATGTAGTGACCCCTACAAGGTGGAAACTTGTTATTCAAATTTAGGTGCAATGGAAGTTATTCATATCATTGAGGATGAATTGAAAGATCTCCCAATAAAAAGCTTACCAGATATGATGGGTGTTGACCTTCCAAAAATAAGTTTGGAGGATAATATTGCATTTCAGTCTCATTACCAGCAGTTTCAAATATGGCATTCGATGTCGTATAGCAGCAAGGTAACAAATGGAGAAATTAAACGAGATATTTTAACTCAAGGCGAAGAATGGTACTCCAAGGCCTTGAAGTTTAAAGGTCAGAAAGTGGTAAGATCGAGTAATAGTATCAATAAAACTTATCCTGCAGCAAAAAATATTATTTTAGCATTTGATTATGGGCTATTTTTCTTAGGAAAATTATTACATATGGTGCAGGATAGTTATTCGCATGCGCATACTATTCGCGATCTCTATTCTAATCAAATTTATTCGTTTCAGGACTATACAAAGCAATCCAGTAGCAAACATGGTCACCATGACAAATGGGCTACCGAAGAAAAAATTCTTCATGAGATTGAAGGTGCTAGTGATGCCCTCAAAGCATCTGAGCATATTCTGAAGCTTTATAAAGAGGAAAAACCGGCTGAAGAACTTGTATATTTTTTAGATAAGTATGTTTATGTCCTTCAGAAGGGTAGAGATAAAGCCTTATCAGGTGAAGTCAGAGAGGACACTAAAAAGTGAAGGCTATTTTATTTTTTTCAAAAAAATGGCTGTTATTAACATTATTACTCATTCTGGTAGCAACACAATTACCAACACTAGTTCATAACCTTAGTAATGACACTTACCCTCCACCTAAAGGCTCAATAACGAAGTATAGGCTTATCACTATTAAAGATTTTGAAGTTATTTTCGAACCACATAGTTTACCTCAAAAAATTGAGGATGTTTCTTATTATTATTGGAATGAAGACTATTGGCGGCCTTACCGCCAAGGAAAACCTGTTGGTTATACGAATTATAAGCATTCTTACGGATATCTTCTGAAAGATGTATATGTTCAGGATGCTAAAGGCAAGAAAAAAAGCATTCCGTATGTATTACTAAGACATTCTTATTCTGATCCTGCCTTACAAGGGATGAGATCATATATTGATAATATTATTCAAAATCCTGGATGGGCAGGTAAAAAAAGAGGTGTTTTACCTCACTTAGAGCTTAGGTATCTATATGTTAAAAATGTTGATATTAATTTAGAGTCATTAACAAGTGACTATGATCATGAAAAAATCATAGTGAAACCAGGGGCATATATACCAGTATATGTATTACCTAAAGCCTATGAAAAAAAGACATGCAAAAATCAAGGTGAAATTCAGGGGAATAATGAAGATCCTATTTTTACTTATAAGATGATAGGTAACTCAGTTGTTGACTATGTGTCAGAAACTAAAGGGTACAATACTTGTGAGCAACCTGAAAATATGGAGCTTCTGGAGTGGCTGGATATTCGTCAAGGAAGTGATATGTAGTCTGATAATTCCTGTTATAGACGAGGGTTAACGGTGTATTCTTCACTAAATGGAGTTATGTTGTTTGGTATGAGTAAAAACGTTGGAGTTATTGCCTGTATATTAAGCGTATCAGGATATTTTTTGCCATTCCTGTCAGACAGGTGTTCTAGTCGTGGAGAGAGAACCTACGAAAGTTTTTTTGAGCTGGCTCAAGCAGGACCATTCGTTTTCATTTTTATAGTAGCTTCTCTTCTATCTTGCGTACTCTTGATAATTGGTTGGAAAAAAATAAGTGCTTTCATAGCAGTTACGCTGCTCCTCTTGATGTTAGGCTTTTTTTCAATTTTTACATATGCTTGTGTATTAAGCTCTAAATCGGGGGATTTTTGGATGTTTATAAAATATCAAGAATTTTCATTTATTGGTTATGGATGGTATGTCATTATTCTTGGGTACTGTTTACACTTAGTATCGGTGTTCATTAAATCTCCTCAATAATTGGTGCCAAGTGTTTTGTTGGTCGAAAAATGATCTTAGGGTTGGAAGGTGGTTTGACGATCTGCGTGACAAGTGCGTGACACTTGGTGATTTGGGTAGAGGGGGTAGGGAGCTAACTATTTGATTTTATTGGTCGGAGTGACTGGATTTGAACCAGCGACCCTTGCCTCCCGAAGACAATGCTCTACCAGGCTGAGCTACACTCCGTGTTGTCTTTTGTTCATATCTTAGCATTAAAATTAGTGTGTTAATCTTACAACGGTGCTTTTTATTCTTTAATCTATTTTATTCAAGGCTCAGTTTTTTAATTAGTTAATAGCTTTTTTAATGAAAACGACAGTTGTCTTAATTTACTTATTGTTTAAAGAGGTAACATCATAAAGTAAAGAAACAATATGGTTATGTCACATGAGTACATGTATTTTTGGACAAATTGAATTAGTCACACAAAAGATAACGAATGAGTTTCTCCAGTAGCCTATTCATAATAGGCTACTGGTCTTACTATTGTATGATGCTTGGCAGTTCTGATTTAATCTTTAATCATAATGACCTAACGTTATTGTTATAGCTCTTTATCTAAGGCTCTATGAAAATACTAACATTGTTCGCGCCTGTAGAATTGATGCCATAACTCTACCACAGAAGATGTGTTGACCATCATTTCAAGAAAGAATTACTTGTTTATTTCTTGGGTTATTAATCTGTTAGGGCAGAATAAATTTGATCCTTAATATGAACCCTTTTTCTTTTGAGTGAGCCATAAAAGCCATCATCAATGGGTATCTCTCGCATTTGCAAACCATGGAGTTGATGGTCAATTTCATGGTACTCAGCTGCTAGTTTTGCAAACTCAGGATTTTCTTGCTTTAGGCGGGAAATTTTGTCGCGATAATGAGGAAATTCTTCAACCAAGCTATGTTTATGCCGAATCATTGCGCTCCTCCAGCATTTAGGTTTCACATTACAAGTGTAGATAAGACGAATACACCCTGCCAGTTTAAAAAATCACCATCAGTCAGATTACGTTGTGAGAAATAGTCCTGAAGAAGGCTAAGATGATGTCTCACTCAACTAGTTAATAGGAAAAAGTTAAATTTAGGGTTGTAATCATCATCAAACTATGCTGTTATTTGGTTATAGCTCGACACTGCAAGCCATAGTTAGTAAGAGAGCAGTCTATACGCATATATTTCGTTAAGTGTATTGATAAGTACATCTAGGAATTAAGTGTTGCTCTTGCTTGCAGTGAAATTCGGCTAGACTAGTAAGCGGTTTATTTATGTTGAGTTGGCAAGGTCTATATAGAACGTTTGTGCAGCTTAATTAATGTTGGTGAATTTATTTAAAACGTTCATTTTCATCAATATTTTTTTGAAAATTGTTTAGAGCTTTAAATCGGTTGGTTAGCGAAGCTCTAATTTAGACAGGTTTATGACATTAGTTTTTGATATGTACGATTTATTTGTAGGTAAACTCATTAAGGTTATTAAACTCGTGGTGATTATTCACCAACGAGGGGGTTTTCCTGCATAGCAACTAAAGAAAGGATACCTAAAAACCCCCGAGGCAAAACCCCGGGGGTTTTTTTTTGGCAGCTTATAATAGTTAATGGTAATTACAGCATGAATGGCGCAGAGTATATTATTCAGGCATTACAGCAGGCGGGTGTTTCAACATTGTTCGGTTATCCTGGTGGCGCAATCATGCCTGTCTATGATGCTTTATATGATAGCCAGCTTGACCATATCTTATGTCGCCATGAGCAAGGTGCTGCTTTGGCTGCAGAGGCTTATGCCCGTAGCTCAGGTAAACTCGGGGTTTGTCTTGCAACTTCAGGCCCTGGCGCTACAAACCTACTTACGGGTATTGCAAATGCTTATCTGGACTCTATCCCTCTGTTATTTATAACGGGTCAAGTTGCTTCACCTTTAATTGGCACAGATGCGTTTCAAGAAGTGGACATCTTGGGTATGTCGATCCCTGTCGTTAAGCACAATTACCTCGTAAAAAATATTCAAGAACTGCCACGAATCCTTGAAGAAGCAATGGTTATTGCCCAGTCTGGACGTCCCGGACCAGTATTAATTGATGTACCAAAGGATATTCAATTAGCTCAAATTGTACCGTTAAACTTGCAGATGACGATTGACGAGCCCGTTTGTTGCGGTGATGAATCAATTCGCCAAGCTAAGAATTTAATTGCTCAAAGTCAGCGGCCTGTCCTTTATAGTGGCGGTGGCGTAGTTTTGGCTGATGCTGTAGAAAGGTTTAGAGCGTTTTCACAAGAGACGGGAATTCCATCCGTTGTGACATTAAAAGGCTTGGGAAACGATACGGAGCAAAACCCAAATTATTTGGGTATGCTGGGTATGCATGGAACCAAAGCTGCAAATTTAGCGGTACAAGGTTGTGATCTTTTGATTTGCGTTGGGGCACGATTTGATGATCGTGTAACAGGAAAGTTAGATACATTTGCTCCAAAAGCAAAAGTTATTCATTTGGATATTGACGCTGCTGAGTTCGGAAAACTTCGTCAACCTGATGTTATCTTACATGGTGACTTAAAACATAGCCTTAAAGCACTGTCCCAAAAATTGGATATTAGTCCTTGGCGGCAACATTGCCAAACCTTAAGGCAGACGCATTGTTGGCGTTATGATCATCCTGGTGAAAGTATTTATGCGCCTGCACTTATTAAGGAACTGGGAGAGTTGGTCTTTGATAATACTATTATTACAACGGATGTTGGCCAGCATCAGATGTGGGTGGCCCAGCATTATCCTGTTCACCATCCTAGACAGTTTCTTTCAAGTGGTGGACTAGGGACGATGGGTTTTGGTTTGCCTGCGGCGATAGGAGCTCAGTTTGCTAAACCTGATAGTACGGTAATCTGCTTCTCTGGTGACGGCTCTATTATGATGAATATACAGGAGCTAGCTACAATAAATCGTTATCGATTACCCATTAAAATAATTATTTTTGATAATCATCGCCTGGGAATGGTTAAGCAGTGGCAGGAACTATTTTTTACGGAACGATATAGCTCAGTCGAGTTAAATGATAATCCTGACTTTGTCGCAGTTGCGAATGCTTTTAATATTCCTGCCCTCCATATCAAGCATAAAAATCAAATAAAAAATGCATTACAAACGTTACTAAGCGCTCCTGGCGCATTTTTATTACATGTAGAAATTGACCCTCAGCAAAATGTTTGGCCACTGGTTCCCCCTGGTGCTGCAAATTCGGAAATGATGGAGTGTACAAAAAATGCCACAGTTTAATTTACATTTAGTTGCTCGCAATACCCCGGGGTGCTTAGAGCGCATTCTTAACACAAGTCGTGTACGCGGTTTTGAAATAATGAACTTTTCAGCAAAACTGGATCGAAATGAGCGTTATTACCAGATTGACTTGGCTGTCAATAGTCAGCGCTCCCAGCAGTCGTTGATAATGCAACTGGCGAAACAGTATGATATTCGTGAGTTAACTCCTGTAAAAATGAAACGTATGATTCGCTCTGTGGCTATCTGATCATTAACGTTTAAAATAAAGAATCCTATTTAAAAGTGTTTAGTATACTTTTAAATAGGGTTCGTAGAGTACGTTTTTTCGCTTATTTCCTTTGTTGTGGGTGTATATACATTATGAAGGGTATAAATTAAAAAAATATAATAAAGTCACTAATCAGCTTGTTATGCTACATAATGGACTTGTGGGTAAGGGGATTATAATGCTGACAAGAAGACGTTTTATTTATAACACAAGTATTTTTGTTACAGGCTTTTGTATGCAAAACCTTGTCGCTGGCGAGCAACCTGAAAGTAGCATGGACTGATTTGCACCTGAAGAAGGGCAGCCCCATGAGCGGACGTGGATGGCATTTGGTGCCGAAGAATCTATCTGGGGAGCTGAACTGTTACCAGTCGTACAACAAAACCTAGCCACAATTGCTCGAACAATTGCTCATTATGAACCTGTTTCAATGTTAGTGCGTGAGAGTGAGTATGACTTAGCACGACAGATGGTGGGTGATAAGGTAGAGTTAGTTGTTGCGGATTTGAATGACCTGTGGATGCGAGATACAGGGCCTGTATTTGTGATGACACAACAAGGACAAAAAGCCGCGGTTGACTTTAATTTTAATGGTTGGGGCAATAAGCAGCAGCATAATCATGACGCTAAGGTAGCCAAACTCGTTGCCAGTAAGGCTGGTGTTAAGCTTTTAAATACCCGGCTGGTACTAGAAGGTGGGGGGATAGAAGTTGATGGTCAAGGTACCGCCATCATTACTGAAAGTTGTACGTTAAATAAAAATAGAAATCCAGGTATTTCGAAAGCTGAGTTTGAAGATTGGCTGATGCCTCTGTTAGGTTTAAATAAGATAATATGGCTACCCGGAATTAAAGGTAAAGATATTAACGCGATGCTCGACTTTTTAGCCTATTAATTTAGCTAACTGAAGAGGAGCATTGCCTTGGTTCCTATTAAATAATACACACAAACTGTGTGATAATAGCTTGCGGGTAATTCGATTAGTCAAGCTCCATAGTGTTCTGCCTTTGGTTCGCTGAATATTAAACCTTTCTACTAGCTGACCAATCGTTGTCTCCACCCGCCGTCGGAGCCGGTTTAACTGTCCCCTCCATTTCTCAGGGAGTTGATCCACCAT
>NZ_AUAF01000055.1 GCF_000428585.1 Zooshikella ganghwensis DSM 15267
GGGAGTATGCTCGTGATGAAGATGGGGATGGTTTTCACGAAGTACATGTTAACACCATTGAAGGTTGTTGGTCATTACTACGCTCATGGTTAAGACCTCATCGAGGTATTTCTCAAGAAAAACTACCTTTTTATTTAGCATTATTTGAGTTTGTGTACAATATAAAGTGCCGAGGAAAAAGCTTACTTAATGATCTAATAGAGCTATTGATATAACCCCCTAGGAATCCATATAGAGCCATAATAATTACTTTTGCTAATTCACTAAATAGATATAACCATGGATACGCGATTCTTTGAGTGTATACTGCTAATTTTTGCTTTTTATTTCACTGCCGGTCTAATTTCTCTAGACATTTATTTTTTAATCAAACATAACCTCATCATTTTTACCCCTTTATTTACAGCTTATCGCCTATTTAAATTTTTTTAAAATATATAGAACGATAGTTTTTGCTCCACAAAAATAATATTAAAACTCAATCTCACAGACTAAATTTTTTTTCCCATAGCATCTTTTACTTTCATCTGCATTCTAATTTATTTGCTGACTCGCAAGGACGCTTTTCTGACTAGTACACTACTCCTCACTTTTTTCAACGCTTCTTGCTCTAAGGCTCCTTTACTCATTCTTGACTTAGATCACTGTTTTTTTCATATGACGGAGTATGTTTATTGTCATACAATCTACAGTATTCTAAACACAAACTAACATGAGTCTTAGATATGAATAAAGCAATCCGCCTGAATGCTGCAGATAATGTGGCAACCCTGCTGGCTGATGTTCAAAAAGGCGAACAGATCCATGTTATTTCTGCTAGCAATGAGTTAGAGGGTGTTATTACCCTGCTACAAGATATTCCATTCGGCAATAAAGTTGCCTGGCAGCCCATGCAACAAGGGCAAACCGTTATAAAAGGCAGCTTTTCCATAGGCAAATCAATCAAGCCCATTGCTATTGGACAAATGGTTCATGTGCACAATGTCCGAAGCCTAAAGCTAGATATACCTGACGCAATCATTCAGCAGATTATCCAGCAAATGAATATTCAGGAGGATGTATGAAGCATTTCCAAGGGTATTTACGCCCAAATGGCGCTGTAGGTATTCGCAATCTGCTGTTAATTATTGCCGTTGATGAATGCGCTGAAGGCATCGCTAGAGCAATCAGCGATAAAGTAAAAAATAGTGTTGTTCTCACCAACTACAACACCTGTATGTATGGTGGTAATGAGGAAATGATCTCAACCCTCATTAATGCAGCCTGCAATCCAAACGTAGGCGGCGCGCTAGTGATCAACATGGGGTGTGGCAGTATAAACCCAACCATTATCACAGCCCCTATTGCTGCCTGTGGCAAACCTGTTGAGTCTCTTACCTGCATCAAATCCCAAGGGACTCGCACGACGATTCGTCAAGGTACCGAAAAAGCCCAGGCGATTGCGGATGAAATTAATCGTGTTAAGCGCGTTGAGGTACCCATCAGTGAGCTGTTCGTTGGCGTTAAATGTGGTGGCTCTGATACCACGTCAGGAATAGCCTCAAACCCAAGCGTTGGCCGAGCCGTTGATAAGCTGATTGACTTTGGTGCTTGTGCCGTTGCTGGTGAGCTTCTTGAGCTGTTAGGTTGTGAAGATGTTTTAAGACAGCGAGCTGTTAATGATCAAGTTGCCGATAACATTGAGCAATTAATTCAAGATGAAGAGAAACGCTGGCATGTTGCAGGTACTGACCTGGAAACAATGAGTATTGGTAACAGTATCGGTGGCTTAACAACTTTAGAAGAAAAATCTTTAGGGGCACTGGCTAAGACAGGGTCACGTCCGATACAAGATATTTTAAAAATAAATGCTCAACAGTTAGATAAACGTAAACAACCAGGTTTATATCTTTCTGAAACAACCATGCTATGTGGTGGTGCCGGGATGCATTTTGCGGCCTTAGGCTGCCAGGTAATTTTATGGACAACGGGCGGTGCAGGTTTTAACAACCCTATCGTTCCTGTAATACGCGTAAGTGGCAACCCCTCATTAATTAATGAAGATATTGATATCGATGCAACTGGCATTATGTCCGGCACAGACAGTATCGAGGCTGTTTCAGAAAAAATAATTAATACATTAAATACCGTTATAAACGGCGAACCTACCGCGATTGAAGAAATTGGTTATGCCTATTGCACGTTGTACCAAAAGGATCAGCGTGTAGAAAAATTATTAAATATTGCACCTAAATAACCCTTTCAAAATTGAGAGGTTTAACTATGAAAATTACCAATGTTGAAGTTATTCACCTACGCATACCTGCAATAGATGAGGAATGTGAATGGGGTGAAGATGCATTGGTTGTACGTGTCCATACCGATAAAGGCATTACTGGCTTGGGAGAAGCAGATAGCTCACCCATGGTTATAAAAGCCCTTATTGAAGCCCCCAATTCAAACCTCTATTGCAACGGATTAAAAGCCTTATTAATTGGCGAAAACCCTCTTGAAATAGAGCGTTTGTGGCAAAAAATGTACTGGTCATCCAACTATGTTGGACGTCGTGGTGCAGGGATTCATGCTATTAGTGCAATTGATATTGCACTTTGGGATATCGCCGCACAATTTTATGACGTTCCATTACATACACTTTTAGGAGGAAAATATCGAAATAAAATAAAAGCCTATGGCACCTTTATTCCTGTTGACTGTGCTCAAGAAAATATTAATTTTGCGCAAAATCTGGTAAAAAAAGGGTTTACCAGTATTAAGTTTGGTGGTGGTATTTTGGGTAATCATCCTGATACAGATTATCAAACCGTGAAAAGTATCCGTGAGGCTGTTGGGAGTGATATTGAGTTGCAAATTGATTTAGCGACTCGTTGGAAAACCGCCGGCCATACACTTGCCATGTGCAAGCGACTTGAACCATTCAATCTGAATTGGATTGAAGAGCCCTTATTAGCCGATGACCGCTACGGCTATCAAAAGCTTGCTAGCCAAGTGCCGCAAAAAATTGCGGGAGGTGAAGCGCTCACAACCCGTTATGAATTTAAAGATTTTCTTGAGTTTCACCAGCCCGATATTGTGCAACCAGATATTACCCGCTGCGGTGGTATCACTGAAATGCGCAAAATAAATGATTTAGCGCAGTTATATGGGGTGCATCTGATTCCACATGGCTTCAGTACAGGAATCCTGCTTGCAGCATCAGTACATTTTCTTGCTGCAACAGAGCATGGCACCCTGATGGAGTACTCAGAAAGTCCAAGCCTGTTAGCCAATGACAATGGACTTGTCATTGATCCGATACGTTTCGACCAAGGTTATTTGGAAGTTCCTGACCGCCCAGGGCTGGGCATCGCGCTAAATGAACAGATTATAAAAAGATATCAGGTGATGTAATCCTTTCAATTGTGCATTCCTTCACGACAAACATAAGGAATGCACAAAGGAGATACCGATGAAAACGACAAAAAAATTAGACTCATTTCTACTCACGACTAGCCTTATCACCGTTGGCATCATTGTTATTAGCCTGACAATGTTTCCTGAAGCCGGTAAAGCTGGTGCAAACTACTTGTTTAACCTACTGACAGCCATCTTTGGCACGCCGGTATTACTGGCTGTATTCGGTGCTGTCATATTTCTTGTGCTACTTGCCTTTAGTAAATATGGCAATATCAAACTAGGTGAAGGCACACCCGACTACTCAACATTTAGTTGGGTGGCTATGATGATTTGTGCAGGTTTAGGCTCAGCCACTGTTTATTGGGCGTTTGCTGAGTGGGCATACTACTTCAACGCCCCACCCTTAGGTGTTGATGCTGGAACCACCGCAGCCTATGAAATCAGTACTGCTTATAACCTATTTCATTGGGGGGTCAGTGCCTGGTCAACTTACTGCATAGCTGCACTGCCTGTTGCTTACCATTTCCATGTACGTAAAAACCCTGGTTTAAGCTTATCTGCAGTCTGTTCTGCTGTCCGCGGCAAGAAGGAATCAACTCCCTTGTGGCGTAGCACCTGTCGCGTTATTGACACCATCTTCATTTTTACCTGTTTTGGCGGCCTTTCAATCACCTTAGGGGTTTCAGTACCTATGGTGGCAGAAATCCTTGCCTCAATCATGGGTATTCAACCAAGCTTTGGGATGAACTTATCAATCATCCTGCTTATTTCTGCAGTCTTTTCCCTAAGTTCTTATGTAGGCATTAGTAAAGGGATGGCACGTATTAGCAGTATGAATACTTACTTGGCAATTGGATTTTGTCTGGCCGTCTTTTTAATTGGACCAACGCTGTACATTACAAAATCAACAGTGAATGGCCTAGGCACTATGTTCCAAAACTTTATTAAGATGAGCCTGTGGACAGACCCTGTTGATAACGGTGGCTTCCCAGAAGGTTGGACCATTTTCTACTGGCTATACTGGATTACCTATACACCCTTTGTCGGCTTATTTGTCACCAAAGTGTCCAAAGGTCGTACCATACGCGCAGTCATAAGTAATATGCTGGTAAGTGGTAGTGCAGGTTGCTTCTTCTTCTTTGGTATCATCGGTAATTTTTCGCAACATGCGAATATTACAAATGCCGTCGATGTTGCCGGACTTGTTGCAGCAGGCCAAGGTAACCCAGCGATTGTTCAGCTTCTCAATACTTTACCAATGAGTACCATATTCATCATTCTATTTGCTGCAATCTCAATTTTGTTCTTAGCAACAACTCTTGATTCAGCTGCTTTTACCATGGCCGCAACTGTGACCCCTGGACTAAAAGCTGGAGAAGACCCATCACCCATGCACAGACTGTTTTGGTGTATTTTACTAGCCGCAGTACCACTGGCTATGCTGTTTATAAATGCGCCTTTAAATACCATAAAAACCTGCGCCATCGTGACCTCGATACCACTCACATTTATTCTGTGTTACATGGTGTATGGCTTCATCAATTGGCTAAAAACAGATTATGGACTACAAACAGCAGAGCAAATAATGCAGGAGTCAGATATTATCCCCAAAGATGATGTTGCAATCCCTGCAGCTACTGTTGCAACTGAAAGCTAGCTTAAAAGCTTTCACACAACCAGTTAAGCCGAGATTAAAATCTCGGCTTTTTTATTTTCGACTTTCTTTTAACTTTTTACCTAATTCAGTAAAGGTAGTAATATTTTCTTTTGCTAACTTTCCTGCCAATGCTGGCTGACCTTGGCAGATAGCCTCCACAAGTGACGTATGACTATTAGCACTTTCCTTCGCATCAAAATCTAAATGAGTCATGTGTATAAACATCAGTAATTGATTTAGTACGCTATTGTACATACGAGCAAGCCTTTGACTCCCACTAAGCACCACAATAAGCTGGTGTAGCTTTAAGTCAAACTGGCATATGTCATTCAAACAAACATTATCAGATTCACATAGCGCAACGTATTGCTCAAAGAATGCTTTTAACTTTTCTCGCTTTTCATCCGTTATTCGCTCCGCCAGCATCTCCGCAGCCTGGCTTTCGAAAGCCACACGCAAATGATAAATCTCCCAAAGATCGTCTTCAGAGAAAGAGACAACACGCCAGCCAGCATAAGGTTTTTGGATGACTAACCCCTCATTAGCTAGCGTATTCAACGCCATTCTAATGGTCGTACGGGACAGCTCTAAATCTTTGGAAAGCGTGCTCTCAACCAGCTTTTCACCAACCCCATAGACTCCAGAAATAATTTTTTCCCGAAGGTACTCAACCGCTTGCTCTTCTAAGCTCTGTTTAGAAAACTTCATGTAGTCAATAGCTCAATAAATGAATCACCCGGAATCTAGCGTATTGCTAAAAATGGTTTGATTCAAGTTTTACCTGCCATTTACAAACCTGTGTAGCTTTCATGACAACCCAGGAAGAGTTTAATTCCACTTACCGTGGAGGGTATCAGCAACCTTATGTAGCAATTAAATTTCCTAACGTTACTTTCTTAAATTGAGGCTGTAAGATAAGCACTTCTCTATACCCTTCGCAAATCAATTTTAGGGTTTGTTGTCATCGCTCTTGACCACCGCCCCTAAAAATCATTCGCTGTGGGTATATATGAGAATTAGAGTACATTTCTCCAGACTATCGAATCAGTAACTTGTAGTTAAAAATATGACATTAACCATCCTGACTTCAGTACTTCTTGTTTGTTTGCTTGGCGCGATGTCACCAGGCCCTAGTCTTGCTGTAGTGATGAAGCATACAATGAACGGTGGGCGTTCACATGGATTAATGACAGCCTGGTCTCATGCTTCAGGGTTAGCAATGTATGCATTGTTTACAGTGCTCGGTCTTTCATTAATAATCAAGCAGTTTCCTCTCGCGTTTAATCTATTAATGTACCTTGGTGCACTCTATTTAGCTTGGCTAGGATTCAAAAGTTTATGTTCTAAAGGAAAGAGTATTGATGATACCAACGCGAAAAAACATTTATCTGTAAAAGAAGGCATACGCGATGGTTTTTTGATAGTTTTTCTAAACCCCAAAATTGCACTTTGGTTTATAGCTTTATTTAGTCAGTTTGTTTCGCCCGATGCTTCCTTTATTACAAAAGCACTGCTTGTTATTATCCCTTTTTTAGTAGACGGATTATGGTACTCAACCATTGCCATGTTGCTTTCTAAGCCTACGGTATTAAACAAACTTAATAAAAATGCTGTTTGGCTAGACCGTTTCATGGGCTGTATTTTATTACTGTTAGCACTTAAGGTCATTTTCACATCATGACAAACAGGTTTACCTAAGCAGTCTTATGTAAAAATCACCTGCTACAATGATGCCGTTTTGGATAATAATGGGTAAAGAAACAGGCTTTATTGAAGGAGAAATAGCTTCCAAGAAAAATTTATTTTCTTCTGCTAACGGAATACCGAATTGACAGGCTTGGTTCTAACAATAATGTTTTTCCTTTTTTTCGTTTACGTTTGATCTTATCCACTATTGTGGTTACAGCCAGTTTGCCCAAATCACGTTTGGGTTGAGAAATACTAGTGAGCGGGGGGATAAAGTATTCTGCCATGGGAATATCATCATAACCAATAACAGATAACGTTTCAGGTACCCTAACCCCTTGCTTATAAGCAGCACATATCATGCCCATCGCCATAACATCATTTCCTACAAACATCGCAGTAGGACGCTTGGCTGATGACCAAATAATATTAAATGCTTGCTCACCACTAATCGCCTCAAAATCTCCCGCAATAACCCAATTAGGATTAATAGGAAGCTTCGCTTTATCCATAGCGCTTTGAAAACCTGCAAATCGCTGTTGACTGGGCAATTTTTCCATGGGTCCTGTAACACAACCAATGTCAGTATGCCCCTGATCAATCAAATACTGCGTGGCAAGGTACCCACCTTGTGCAGAGTTGTCCTGTATTTTATCCATAAACTCATTGCTAGGTCCCCAATCCATAATAACCTGAGGCAAAGACTCATACGACTCTAGCAGTGAAAATAATAAAGGATCATACTCCGTACACATTATCAACAAGCCATCAATGCGTTTGGCGACAAGTGTTGTCAAATAGTGGCGAAGTTTTTGACGGTCTCCCTCAATAGTGCACAGCAAAAGAGAGTAGCCTTCTTTAAAACACTCAGCTTCAACCCCCTGAACAACTTCAGCAAAAAAAGGATTTGAGCTGGAAGTGACAAGTAGTCCCAAGGTCCGTGTTTGATTGACTTTTAAACTTCGAGCAACAGCGCTAGGCGCATAGTTCAATGACTGAACGGCCGCATACACCCGCTCCTGAGTCTCTTTTGCAACAAAGCGAGTGTTATTCAGCACATGAGAGACTGTTGTTGTCGAAACACCCGCCAGTTTTGCTACATCTTTTATCGTTGCCATGAAATGAGTGGCCTTTGTCAAGCTATTTACTGTTTACAGTAAAGCTCTACCTCTGCTCGTTTAGGTATTGCACTCTGTGCTCCTAACCGTGTCACACTGATTGCCGCCGCAGCCTGGGCCAAGTGAATAGCCTCTGGCATGGATTGACCTTCTGTCAGTGCCACCGCTAAAGCCCCATTGAATGTATCACCTGCAGCCGTTGTATCGATTGCTTCAACTTCAAATCCTGGAAAGTGGTGTTGCTCACCAGCATCACTCAGTAATACACCCGCTTTACCCAGAGTGATTAAAACCTTTGCAACGCCTTTGCTATGAAGTACTTCTGCTGCTTTTTTTGCAGAATCGATATCACTTACAGTCACCCCCGTTAAAAGAGATGCTTCAGTTTCATTAGGTGTAATAATATCAACCACAGACAAAAGCTCATCACTTAATGGTTGTGCGGGAGCTGGGTTCAAGATGACATTGACTCCCTTATCCCTTGCAGACTTCGCGGCTAAAGTAACAGTATCCAGAGGTGTTTCCAGTTGCATTAATAAGGTATGAACAGCTTTTAATTCTGCAAGCCAGGGCATAATCCGCGAAGGTGTTAATTCAGTGTTCGCGCCAGAATTAAGTGCAATACAATTTTCGCCTTCATTATTGACGAGTATTAACGCTGTACCTGTAGGTGCATTTTTAATAACCGCCACTCTTTTGGTATCAATGCCATCCGCATGAAAATCTTGACAAAACTGATGTCCAACCGCATCGTCCCCTACACAAGCGACAAAGGCGACATTACCCTTCAAACGAGCTGCAGCAACTGCCTGATTTGCACCTTTACCACCACCTGTTAACTGATAATGGTCACCCGTTAGGGTTTCTCCTGGTTTGGGAAAATAAGGCACTTGCAACATATGGTCAGCATTCACACTGCCTAACACCCATAAGGTATTGGCCATGACTTACTCCTAAATCAGCACACTTGGGTCAGTATAACTATACGCTTTAATGTAAAAAGCCTGGCTTAACCAGGCTTTTATATACATCGTTTTACAATGTAATCATCTTCAGTGGTACTGAAATAGAAGACTCAACAGCTTCACCTTTCAGTACTTTTGCAGCTACCTCAATACCTTTTTCACCAATTAAAGCTGGTTGTTGTGCTACGGTACCTGCCAACGAACCAGATTTAACCGCATTAACACCTTCATCCGTACCATCAAATCCCACAACTAATACATCACGTTGAGCAGCCTCGATAGCTTTAATTGCGCCTAATGCCATTTCATCATTTTGAGCAAATACAGCTTGCACATCTTTATTGGCTTCCAATAAGTTTTCCATGACATTCAAGCTTTTGGTTCTATCAAAATCTGCAGGTTGACTGGCTACAACAGCCAAGTGCTTCGCTTCAGCTGCTTTAGCAAAACCTTCACCTCTATCCCTTGCTGCAGAAGTTCCAGGTATACCCTGTAGTTGAATGACTTTAGCACCAGCCCCTAATTTTTCAGCAATATAGTTACCAGCTAACTCACCGCCAGCAACATTGTCAGAAGCAACATGAGATGAAACCTCCCCACCATTTGCACCACGATCGAGTGTGATAACAGGGATTTTTGCTTGGTTAGCCATACGAATAGCATTAACCACAGCTGAAGAATCAGTAGGGTTAATCAAAATAGCTGAGACTTTTTTTACCGTAAGATCTTCTACATTGGCCAATTCTTTAGCTGGGTCATTTTGAGAGTCTAAAACCAACAGTTCATAACCTAATGCTTTGGCTTTTTGTTCAGCACCATCTTTTAATGTTACGAAAAATGGATTATTCAATGTGGAAATAACCAGCGCCAATGTTGGCTTTTCTTTTTGCAGTTCTGCTGTGGCCTTTTCCTCTTTTTTATCACAACCCATTAACCCAATCGCTAATAAAAAACCGGTCATTAGCATTATTATTTTTTTCATTATTTCCTCCTACTGTCCATTTTATTTACTACGTGTATCAACCAATACTGCTAACAGAATCACCGTTGCTTTAGCAATCATCTGATAGTAAGACGATACATCTAATAGATTAAGCGCATTATTTAAAATACCAATAATTAATGCACCAATTAATGTACCTACTATGCGTCCTTTACCACCGGCTAAACTAGTACCGCCTAACACAACGGCGGCAATTGCATCAAGCTCATAGCCTGCACCTGCTGTAGGCTGTGCAGAAGCCAAACGAGCGGTTGCAATTATCCCTGCCAGCGCCGCTAGCATACCGCATAAGCTGTATACAATCAGCTTAATATTATCGACATTAATACCCGATAGGCGTGTGGCACTCTCATTACCTCCCAGCGCATAAATATAACGCCCTAGTCGAGTATGGTGTAAAATAAAATAACCACCGCCAAAAACGATTGCCATTAAATACACAGGTACAGGGATGCCAAGCACATAACCTGTTCCTAACCAGGCAAATTGATCAGCGGTATGATGAAGCCCTGTCGAAATAGGTCGACCATCAGTAAAAACCATGGTCACACCACGAAATAATGTCATTGCCACTAGTGTGGCAATAAAAGGTTGTACCTTACCTTTGGCGATAACAACACCACTGCAGGCCCCCATTAGACTACCCATTAATAGCGTAATGAAAACAGCTGCGATGACGGGTACCTCATAACCAATTAAACTGGCACAAATAGCTCCAGATAATGCCAATACTGAACCTACACTTAAATCAATCCCCGCCGTCAAAATTACCAACGTCATACCAACGGCAATAATGGCATTGATTGATGTTTGTCGTAAAATATTGAGCAAATTATCAACAGCAAGAAATTGCGGATTAAACAACGAAACTATCGCCACCAAAATAAGTAAAGCTAAAAATGATTTATGACGAATTAAATTCTCAACAGAAAACCACTGAACCCAATGTTCAGTTGAGCTTTTTTTAGTCGACTGTACAGGGCTATTCATACATACTCCTCTTCAGTGGTCCTGCCTACTGCATAGCGCATAATAAGTTCCTGATTCGCATTTTGGCTTTCAAACTCACCCACTAAACGCCCCGAATACATGACCAAAATTCGGTCACTCATTCCTAGAATCTCAGGCATATCCGACGAAACAAGAATAATTCCCATCCCACTGCGTTTTAATTCATTAATCAATAGGTATATTTCTTTTTTGGCTCCGACATCAATACCACGCGTAGGCTCATCCAAAATGAGTACGTTAGGAAAGGTGAGCAACCCTTTAGCAATAGCGACTTTTTGTTGATTTCCACCTGATAAATACTTTATTAATTGATGTGCTGATGGTGTTTTTACCTGAAGCCTCTGGATAAACTGAGTGATCGCCTCTTGTTCTTTAGTTTTATTGATCACTCCTATTTGACGAGAAAATGATTTAAGAGCACTAAGCACCATATTTTCCCCAACAGAAAGCTCCGTCACGAGTCCCTCACCTTTGCGGTCCTCAGAAATATAGGCAATACCTGCCTTAAGTGCTTGCTGCGGACTGCTACAGTTTAAATCCTGTCCATTAAGCGTAATCGTCCCTTGTGATATTGGATTTGCACCATAAATAATCTTCATTAATTCTGTGCGCCCAGCACCCATTAACCCGGCTACGCCAAGAATTTCTCCTTTATGTAGCTCAAAAGAAGCATGCTTAACACCTGGACCACTGACATCATTAACCACCATGAGTGTTTGTTGTTCACCACTGCCAGGTTCCCGCGGATACTGTTCTGTTAGTTTACGGCCCACCATCCACTCAATAATTTCGTCCTCATGGGTATCTTTTGCAGGTACCTCTTTAATAAACTCACCATCTCTTAATACCGTAATATCATCACATACCGTAAATATTTCTGCTAAACGGTGGGAGATATAAACAATGCCGCAACCTGCTGCCCTTAACTCACGAATGATCCGGAATAAACTTTGCGACTCAGTATCTGTTAATGCATCCGTCGGCTCATCCATAATAATAACCTTGGCATTTACCGCAAGCGCTTTAGCAATTTCAACCATTTGCTGCGTACCAATATTCAAGCGTCCAACCAGCCTAGCAGGATCCAGTGATAAGCCAAGTCGCTGCAATAAATAGTGAGCTTCCTGCTTCATCTTTGGCCAGTTAATTCGTCCCGACCAACGAGTAAATTCCCGTCCTAAAAAGATATTCTCAGCTACTGACAGCTCTGGTAGTAAATTTAATTCTTGATGAATTATACTAATACCTTCATCTTGAGATTCTTTCGGAGAGGAAAATACACAGTTTTTTCCCTGGTAACAAATGTTGCCTGAGTCAGCTTGATAAATACCCGTTAATACTTTCATCAGGGTAGATTTACCAGCACCATTTTCTCCTACCAAAGCCATTACACGTCCCTGGTAAACATTCAGACTGACTTCATGGAGTGCACGTACCCCGGGAAAAGACTTATTTATAGACTGCATTTGTAGTATTGTTTCTGGCATCTGACCCTCACTAAAATACGACACCTGCTTTAATTATAACATTAGCATAGGGTGTAAACTCACCAGTACGAACTACGGCAGCAGCACCATGAGTATTCGCTTTAAATAATTCATGAGAAACATAAGAAATATTAATAGGATGGCCTTGCGTTGCTTCCTGAGTTTTCACTAGTTGTATAAATGATTCATACAGTGTTGGACTTTTAGTCGCAAATTCTTCCGCAACAATTAACGATTCTACTTGTACTTCACTGAAAACTGTGGTGCATGTTTCGAGAAAAGATGGCGTTCCAGGACAAAGCGCCAGATCAATTCGCGGCGTTGTACCAGGTATCGGTAAGCCACTGTCAGCAATAGCCAACATATCATTATGGCCTAACTTAGCCACACAGTATGATAACTCTGAATTAAGCAGTCGACCTCGTTTCATAGAATCCATCTCTTAGCATATAATTATGTTGTTTTTTTCACAGAAAAATAAATAACGTCTAGCTAATACATGCTCTTAAACAACCACTGTTGTTATCACGACGCTCAATAAGCAAGCACCACTAAAAATCCATCTTTTGGTCTTAAAAAGCTGTTTTAGAAAAATATAATATTTATTAATGTCCTTATACGCGTCATCTATTCAGCTGTCAGTAATTGTATTTTGTCTTCGTTAAGCATCAAGCAAACGATTGCGCAATCGTTTGCCTTGCACAATAATGAATATTATTAAATGCTGTCAACTCATTTCTAATACCAAATATGCCTTAAATGTTTTATAGCTAGACATAATAGTTATGAACCTGAGATTACTTACTGATAATTGTAAGCAGGAATTCCCTTTTCTTTTATAAGTCATATTTCTCCCTACATTAAGATAGAATGTCACTCCTTTGCCAAATACGGGCATACTCCCTAGGACTATCCGTTTGGGGTAGAAGGCTATGAAACGTTGTAACCACTATCTTGAGATTTAGTATCGCTTTGAAGAGTCACAAAACTACTCAATCAAATATTGTACATTTTGTTTTTTTTGTATAAGAATAAATAGAACATGAACTCGCTGAGGTATCTCCCCAAGTCATGCTGAAAGTGTCTAAATCACCCATAGTTATTACAGGAGGAGCACAACGAATTGGCTTTCATTGTGCGCTTAGACTTGCTGAAATCGGTCAACCCGTTGTCATCTCCTACCGTACACCTAGAGACACACTCGAAAAACTCGATAAAGCAGGCGTTAGCTGTATTGCTGCAGACTTTAGCCAACCAGAAGGAGTAGAGGCTTTTGCCCGGACGCTTAACCAAAGATTTGATAAGATCCGTGCAATTATCCATAACGCATCAAGCTGGCATACAGAGTCTGAAGGCATTGACCCTGCCGACCTTATGCAACGAATGACGCAAATTCATATGGTAACCCCCTATCTCATTAACCGACTATGCCACAAGCTATTAGTCGCTAATAAGCCTGAAGCTGCGGATATTATCCACATCACTGACTGTGTCGTTGAAAAAGGTAGTTACTCCCATATTGCGTATAGTGCCAGTAAAGCGGGTATGGATAATATGACGCGATCATTTGCCAAAAACTATGCTCCTGACATTAAAGTAAATGCAGTTGCTCCAGCTCTCATTATGTTCAACGAGGGTGACACACCAGACTACCAGCAACATGCTCTGAACAAATCACTGCTGAAAATAGAGCCAGGACCAGAAGTAGTTTTTGAAACATTATGCTTTTTATTAAATTCCAGCTACATTACTGGGCGCACCATCGGCCTTGACGGTGGCCGACATATTAAATAGTTGAGATCACATTATGAGCAACGAAAACGTTCAAACTGTTCTTGCAGAAAACTTTCGCACTATCATCTCGTCTTTAGGTGAAAACCCCGATCGAGAAGGTCTGCTGGACACCCCAAAACGTGCAGCGAAAGCAATGCAATTCCTGACTCAGGGCTATCACCAAGATTTAGAAAGCATTGTCAATGGTGCAATTTTTGAGTCTGACAATGAAGAAATGGTGCTGGTAAAAAATATAGAACTTTATTCTTTATGTGAGCACCATTTACTGCCTTTTATTGGCAAGTGTCATGTAGCTTATTTGCCTGCAGGAAAAGTTATTGGTCTTTCTAAAATTGCCCGTGTAGTGGATATGTTTGCCCGTCGTTTACAAATTCAGGAAAACCTGACATCGCAAATAGCCAAAGCCGTTGAAAGCGTCACAGGCGCCCGAGGTGTCGGGGTTATTATCGAAGCCAAACACATGTGCATGATGATGCGTGGTGTTGAAAAACAAAACTCCGTTATGAGCACATCTGTCATGCTAGGTGATATGCGCAAATCTCAAGCTACCCGACAAGAGTTTTTAATGTTGGCTAAACAGCAAAACTAACATTGACAATGAATGGCTCCAAAGCCCTTTACCTCAACTGTTTTACGTCACCGATTAATGCATTTATTGTGGGGGCAAGCCGAGGTATTGGGCTAGCCTTCATTAAGCAACTTTTGCAAGAACCATGCATTAATCAAGTCTTTGCCGGCTGTCGCTCTCCGTCTGAAGCGCGTAACCTAAACGATTTAACCGTCAACAATCCCTCTCGTTTACACCCCATACAGATTGACCTTACTGACGAGCATAGTGTCCAAAAAAGTCTTAACCATATAAAACAACAGCTCAATTGCCAGCCACTCTCACTCATTATTAATTGTGCAGGCTTTCTTCATAATGAAAGTGCTGGTTTTTTTCCAGAGAAAAAACTGGCAGAAGTCTCTCCAGCGTTACTCCAGTCCAGTTTAACCCTACATACACTGGGTGTATTATTACTTGCGAAGTATAGTGAGGCCCTGCTAGCTCGTCAGACTCATACTGTTTTTGCAAGCCTCTCTGCACGAGTAGGTAGTATTTCTGATAACCGCTTAGGTGGCTGGTACAGTTATCGAGTGAGCAAAGCGGCTCACAACATGGCGATCAAAAACATAGCAATAGAGTGGAGCCGACGAAATAAACATAATGTATGTGTTGCATTGCATCCAGGCTCAACAGCAACAGAACTATCAGCGCCTTTCCAGCACAATATTGCTCCCCATAAGTTATTTTCTGCCACGCAAACCGCTGGTTATCTGCTATCTGTTATTAGCCAGCTCACGCCTGAAGATACAGGCAAATTCTTAGCTTGGGATGGCCAAGTAATTCCCTGGTAAAACAATTTTCTACTCCACGTACAATAAACGACTACCACTGAAAAATAAAAAAGCAGGCTTTTAGCCTGCTTTTTTTTGTAACAACTCAACTTTTAACGCTGCTTTACTAGCCTTTATTGGAGATCACTTTCATTATCCCAACAGCAATGGCAAAGACTATAAAAGAAGACATTAAAGCCATTAATGTTGAGTCCGTAAAGCCTAATACCAAAAAGCCAACAGCAGCAACAAATGCTGTCACTAGCGCATAAGGCAGTTGGGTCACCACATGGTCAATATGATGGCAAGAAGCGCCTGTTGATGAAAGGATAGTAGTGTCTGAAATCGGTGAACAATGATCACCAAACACTGAACCGGCTAATACTGCAGCAAACATTGGCAACATCATGCTAATTTCCGTTGCACCCGCCATATCACCAGCAATAGGTAGCATAATCCCAAATGTTCCCCAGCTTGTGCCGGTAGCAAAAGCCATAATGCCAGAAACAATAAATAAGATTAGAGGCAAATACGCAAGGTTAAGTACATCTTTTACCAAGCCAGCAAGGTATTTACCAGTTTCCAGCTCTCCAATAATGCCAGTCAACATCCAGGCAAAAACCAGAATATAAATCGCCGGCAGCATTGCCTTCAGGCCATTTAACAGTCCTTTTGCATAATCGCCAATAGAGAGACTTCTAAACACAGAGAGTACGACGGAAACAGCTAGGCCGCCCAGACCACCATACACCAGGGACTTGGCAACATCAGTCAGTTCAAAAGCCCCTAAAATACTGAAAGGCTTACCATCTTTTGCTAACGCTTCTGCACCTGTTGAAACCATAAAGTAAATAGTGGCAGCAATCAAAACGACTACAGGTAAAACCAAGTCAATGACTTTACCTTGACGATCCGTTTGCAACTCAATTGAACCTGGTGGTGTGCCTCGCTCAGTAGAAAATAGCTGTCCATTAAGCGCATTTTCGGTATGCTGCCGCATGGGTCCAATATCCAACTTGAGCAAAATTACCGCTAGCACCATTAGCAATGCAAACAACGGGTACAGGTTCATGGGAACAATGGTAATAAAGGCGGAAAGTGCAGTATAGCCTGTCACTTCATGGGCCACTAATAACCCACCAATTAATGCGATGATATAGGCACCCCAACTGGATATGGGTGTTAAAACACACACAGGGGCTGCCGTTGAGTCAATCATATACGCAAGCTTTGCCCGAGATATTTGTTGTCGATCAGTAATGGGGCGACATATATTTCCCACAGCCAAGCTATTAAAGTAGTCATCAATAAAGATAAAGATACCCAAGCAAAAGGTCATCAGCTGAGAACCTTGCTGCGTCTTTACCCGCTGCCTAGCCCACTCAGCAAATGCATTGCTGCCCCCCATCAGGCTGATAAAGCTGGTGATAATGCCCAGTACTACCAAGAACAACAGAATATAAATATTCCAGGTGTTTGGGCCTCCCTCTTGCCAAAATACCCAGCTATTAGGCACACCATCTTCCCAAAATACGCCTTTAAATGCCTCGGCAATGTGTATTACAGCTGCCAGTGGGTCAAAATTAGTCAGTAGCAATGCACCAACAATTACACCCGCCCCCAAAGAAAGTAGTACCTGCCGTGTAATAACGGCTAAACCAATGGCAACGACTGGAACAAGTAGCGACCAGGCGCTGTTAATATATGCTGATTCCATGAGTTTACTAACCTTTGTTGCTAGGGTTTTTTTCACCCTTAGCAGCCAAAAGCTGTTCGCGTGGTTCAGTGATCATGACACTGCAACCATCTGAGCAACAGACTGAAGCTTCGGTTCCACTGTATTGCTGGTCAACACCAGCTAATCAGATATCTGTTAACCATAACCTTCAAATGCTCCATAACAACTGAAGTTAAAGATTATGGATAATATATTCGCAAACCGCTTAAAACTGCGTTGATCAAATTCTTGTTAATGGCTAAATCAAGCGTTCTTGGTAAGTTCACCCGAATTAAACTAGAGGCATTATACTCAAGACGCTCAAAATGAACAGATCATTCAGTTACTGCCTGTAACTCATCATTGACGATGGTATAAATCAACTGCTTACTTTGAGATGGACAACAAATACGATCTTCTTCATCATGTTGCAGCACAGATACCAGAATTTGCTGGTTCTCCACTGCCACACTTTGCACCTTAGTACGATCTCCTAAATTGACGGCAGAAAGCGCTTTTCTTTCTTCGCCACCAAGTACTACCGAAAGTTCACGATAATAGCCTATACCACCTGGATCAGTGATTAATATAGCGACAATATCCAGATGCCCATCATTATTAACATCAGCTAGCACTCGCTGACTGGAAATACGCACCACCAAATCCTCACCATTTTCCGCCCCTTTTTTATGACGATAGAGACCGTTACTCAAAGGAGCCCATCCGGACTTAGTAAAGGTGGTTCGATAATCAACATCTACAACATCTGTTTCAGTAAATTCAACAGGCTTGATTTGTAATAGCTGACAGCCACTCAATATCAGACTAACTGCAAGATATACTACCCATTGAGTCAATGACTGCATCATTCACTCCTGACGACTTATACAAAGTTAAACGATTAAAACAACTCTAACCGTTGATTCATACCTTCTACGTTAACAGATTAGTATAAAATAATGCCCACATAGTGTGGGCATTATTTTTTTACCCTTTAACGAGTGTTGTATATCTAAAATAAAGTCTATACATCACTCAGGGTATCTCAAAGCGCATAGCGCAATTTATAACATGCTACGTAGCATCCACGCATTTTTTTCATGTAAACGCATTCTATCAGAAATCAACCCTGCTGAGGACTCATCATTAGCGTCTTGTGCAATAGGTAAAACACTACGCGCAATACGCACAACTGACTCATTAGCTTCAGCCAAAATACGCAACATATCTTGAGCGGCAGGAACATCATCAGGCTGCTCAATACTGGACAACTTGGCAAACGCTTTAAATGTCCCTGGTGCAGGAAAGCCTAGTGTTCGTATTCTTTCTGCAATTTCATCTACGGCATTGGCCAACTCAGTATATTGCTCTTCAAATAATAAGTGCAGATCTCGAAAGCTAGGACCTGTCACATTCCAATGAAAATTATGAGTTAAAAGATATAAAGTATAACTATCGGCTAATAGTTTACTTAATCCATCAGCAATCTGGCTCCGAGCCTCTTCACTGATACCGAGGTTAGGGGTATGAACATCAACCATTGTCATCTCCTTAAAATCAGTTTTCCGGTAAAGTTTTTTGTTAGAGGATGAAAACAGTGTAATCGATAGATAGAAAGTTATAAAACTAATTATATAAATGCAAATGATTAGTTTTTTCTATGGTAAATATATCCAAAACGAAGGGTTTTTAGTGGGGCTAGTCTGGTCTGTTAAGACTAGCGATAGCATCAACAGCTTTTTAATCTAGCTGGGCCGTCAAGGGTATATTTATACTAAACAGGCCAGCCATCAGGCTGGCTACTTGTTACTCCCACTCAATCGTTGCAGGAGGCTTACTCGAAACATCGTAAGTAACTCGGGAAACACCACTAATTTCATTAATAATCCGATTGGAAACCCGCTCCAAAAAGTCATAGGGTAAATGTGCCCAACGGGCTGTCATAAAATCAATGGTTTCCACTGCTCGCAACGCAATAACATACTCATAGCGTCGCCCATCACCTACCACCCCAACAGATTTTACTGGCAAAAATACCGCAAATGCCTGACTGACTTTATGGTATAAATCAGCCTTATGTAATTCGTGAATAAAAATAGCATCAGCTTTTCGCAATAAATCAGCGTATTCTTTTTTCACTTCTCCCAGAATTCTCACACCAAGACCTGGCCCAGGAAATGGATGACGATAAACCATGTCATAAGGTAAACCCAGTTCCAAGCCAATCTGCCGAACTTCATCTTTAAATAGCTCACGCAATGGCTCGACCAGTTCGAACTGCATATCTTCAGGTAAGCCCCCCACATTGTGGTGGGATTTAATCACATGGGCTTTTCCTGTTTTAGCACCTGCCGACTCAATAACATCAGGATAAATGGTCCCTTGCGCAAGGAATTTAACGTTGGTTAATTTTGTTGCTTCCTGATCAAATACTTCAATAAAGGTATTTCCGATAATTTTTCTTTTTTGTTCAGGATCCGCTACGCCAGTCAATTTAGATAAAAACAGTTGCTCAGCATTCGCACGAATAACTTTAATCCCCATGTTTTCTGCAAACATGGCCATCACCTGATCACCTTCCTGAAGGCGCAATAAGCCATTATCCACAAATACACAGGTTAACTGATCGCCAATAGCTTTATGTAATAATGCTGCGACAACGGAGGAGTCTACCCCACCAGAAAGCCCTAACAGTACTTTCTCATTACCCACCTGCTCACGAATACGTGCAATGGCATCATCCACAATATTGGTCGATGTCCACAGTGCCTCACACTGCGCAATACTACGCACAAAACGCTCAAGAATACGCTTACCCTGCTTAGTATGGGTAACTTCAGGGTGAAACTGCACACCATAATAGGCTTTTTCATCATTCGCCATGGCTGCAATTGGGCAGCTTTCAGTGGCTGCCACTAGCGTAAAACCTTCTGGTAACGCAGAGACTTTATCACCATGGCTCATCCAAACATCCAGCGAGAGTGTGCCATCTTCCTTAATATGATCTTCAATGCCTTCGAATAGCCGACATTTGTTGGTTAAGTTCACCTCGGCATAACCAAACTCTTGGTGATCTGAAGTGCTTACCTTGCCACCAAACTGCTCGGCCATGGTTTGCATGCCATAACAAATGCCCAATAGTGGCACACCAAGATCAAACACAACTTGTGGTGCACGCGGTGTATCATCCCCTGTAACAGACTCAGGCCCACCCGCTAAAATAATAGCTTTTGGTGAAAATGCTTGAATGTCTGCCGCATCAACATCATAAGGATAAATCTCACAATACACACCAATTTCACGCACCCGTCGTGCAATTAGTTGCGTGTACTGTGAGCCGAAATCCAAAATAAGAATACGTTGAGCGTGGATATCCATTGACATAGGTGTTCTCTACTGTAACTAAATAAAATACTGTTTTTTTTGCTATGCGCCTTTTTCACAACACATGGTGTACTTATCATGACTTCGACTTTCTACATAGAAGCCAACCAGCCTTACACTTTCCCGTTATTAAAAGGTCTATAGCAAACGGGGCTGATATTCAGCCCCGTGCTTGAGTATGTGTTAGCCCACTCGGTAATTGGGCGCTTCTTTAGTGATACTCACATCATGTACATGACTTTCTTTCATCCCTGCAGCCGTTACCCTGACAAACTCTGGTTGGGTTCGCATTGTCTCAATATCGGGGCTACCGGTATAGCCCATTGAAGCACGCAAGCCTCCCATTAATTGATGAATAATGGCGGAAATAGGTCCTTTATACGGCACCCGTCCTTCAATTCCTTCAGGTACCAGCTTCTCAATACCAGACTCTGCATCCTGAAAATAGCGATCACTGGAACCAGATGACTGAGCCATCGCACCCAGAGACCCCATGCCACGATAAGCTTTGTAGCTCCGCCCCTGGTACAACTCAACTTCACCAGGAGCCTCTTCGGTACCAGCAAACATACTCCCCATCATTACAGCATGAGCACCCGCTGCAATCGCTTTGGCAAAATCTCCGGAAAAACGAATGCCTCCATCAGCAATCACAGGAACACCTGTTCCCTTTAATGCAGCAACGACTTCTGCAATCGCCGTAATCTGCGGTACACCAATACCCGTCACAATACGAGTGGTACAAATAGAGCCAGGTCCGATACCCACTTTTACCGCATCAGCCCCAGCATCAGCCAGTGCAGTGGCAGCCGCAGCTGTCGCGATATTACCGCCAATCACCTGAACATGTGGAAAGTTGTCCTTCACCCAGCGGACTCGATCCAATACGCCTTTTGAATGACCATGGGCGGTATCAACCACAATCACATCGACACCCGCAGCCACCAGCGCCGTTACTCGTTCTTCAGTTTCAGCACCAGTACCCACTGCAGCACCAACCCGCAGTTGCCCCTGCTGGTCTTTACAGGCACGGGGATAGTCTTGGGCTTTTTGAATATCTTTAACGGTCATCATGCCGACCAGCTTAAACTGCTCATCAACCACCAGCACTTTTTCAATCCGGTGTTGATGCAACAGCCCTCTCACCTCTTCAGGTGTTGCACCTTCTTGCACAGTGACCAGTTTGCTCTTAGGCGTCATAACCTCAGCTACTTTTTTCTGTGCATTTGTTTCAAAGCGTACATCTCGACTGGTAACAATGCCTACCAGCTCCCCTTTTTCCATGACTGGCACACCAGAAATATTATTTTGGCGAGTAATACGTAATAAGGATTCAACGGTTGCATCGGCATTAATAGTAATGGGGTCTTTTACAACACCACTTTCGTATTTTTTAACGGCTCGTACTTCACTAGCCTGTTGCTCAATAGTCATATTTTTATGAATAATACCCAGACCACCTTCTTGTGCCATAGCAATAGCTAAACGCGATTCAGTAACCGTATCCATAGCAGAAGACAGTAGTGGAATATTGAGCGCAATTTCCCTTGTCAGCTTGGTAGACAGTGAAACATTTTTGGGCAGAACTTCAGAATAACCAGGAAGTAATAGAACATCATCGAAGGTGAGAGCTTCTTGAGCTATGCGCAACATACCTAATATTACCGAATTGCTGGTGGGAAGATAAAATTCATTTATTATAACGTTAGCTATAAAACCTCACAACATAAAACGAGGATTCACCATGATTTTTATTGTGGTCTGCTATAAAATCATCAAGCCTAACAATAATTTAAAGATGTAATTTAAAATAAGGAACTGCCGTTTTGAGTATAGCTGCAACCCAAGAGACTGAAACACGGGATATTTTATCTGTTTCGGCACTTAACCAAAGGGTCAGGCGCTTACTTGAGGTCAGTTTTGCCCAAGTCTGGGTTGAAGGTGAAATTTCCAACCTGGCCATTCCTAGCTCTGGTCACTGGTATTTCACCCTTAAAGATAGCCAGGCACAGATTCGTTGCGCTATGTTTCGTGGCCGAAACCGGTTACTGGGCTTTATTCCTGAAGACGGCGCACAAGTATTAGTTCGAGGCAAGGTAGGTCTTTACGAAGGGCGCGGTGATTACCAGTTAGTTGTTGACTTTATGGAAGCATCCGGAGATGGAGCCTTAAGACAAGCATTTGAACAGCTCAAATTAAAGCTGGCTGCAGCTGGCTTATTCGCGACAGAAAGCAAACGAGCTATTCCTGCAGGGTTACGCCATATTGCTATTATCACTTCTCCCACAGGTGCCGCCATTCGTGATGTGCTCACTGTCTTTAAACGCCGTTTTCCAGCCCTTAAAGTCACCATTATTCCCAGTGCTGTACAAGGTAAAGAAGCACCTGCACAATTAATTCATGCGCTAAAACTTGCCAACAGTGGTATTGGTGACTGGCAAGCAGTTCTTGTTACACGTGGTGGAGGTTCTCTGGAAGATCTATGGGCATTTAATGATGCACAACTCGCCTATGCTATTCATGATAGTAAGCTCCCTGTAATAAGTGCCGTTGGTCATGAAATCGATATAACAATAGCTGATCTGGTCGCTGATTTACGAGCACCGACGCCATCTGCAGCAGCAGAATTATTAAGCTTGGACCAGGCAGAGTTAATGGCGAATTTCCAAGGCTATCAACAACTATTTCACGATATTATTTCAACACAACTCCACCGCCATCAAGAACGTTTAAAGTGGCTTCAAAAACGCTTGCGCCATCCTGGACAGCGAATACAAGATCAACAGCAACGATTGGATGATTTAGAGTTACGCCTTCGACAAGTCATACGACATCACTTTCTCCAAAAACAAAACCAGTTACACACCCAACAGGCTAAAATTCTTCAGCACTCCCCTCAGCAACATATCCGTTTATTACAACAACGTTTAACACACCAGCAACAAAGCCTAACTAAAACAGTTCAACACTTATTACCTCACTATCAACAACAATTAGTTAACCTTGTACAACGCCTTCAGACCCTTAGCCCACTTGCAACACTTGAGCGAGGCTATGCCATCATTAAGAAGGGTTCGCAAGTTATACGTACAACACAAGAGGTTATTCCTGGCGACCAAGTAACAGCCAAGATATCCGATGGAGAGCTAATTTGTAATGTAATTCAAACGCTGCCTAAAAAATAAATGTTACTTTTCTTCGTTCTTTTAATATTCAGGGCAACCGCATATAAGGTAGCTTTTAAAACCTTTTTTAAGCCTTCTTGCCCAAAGTCTGTGCGTCATATCCACACACTGAAATACACTCTTTTATCGTTTTTTAAAACGATAAAATCTACTCTTTATTTAAATTTACAACTAAAAGGTATAGCAAAATTGTTTTTAGTGGTTTACTATGGATAGTGAATGTATACTCAAATAAGAGTATGCAAGTGATTTTTATTGTAAAAAGCAATCATGTGTAATGGATTACAGGCGTTGCTATGAAATTTGCAATTCAATTGTTGTTAATTTCCCTCGTGCTACTTGCTCTCCAGAGTACGGCAAGCAACAGCGATATAATGGATACTAGCTTTTTTAATAATAGCTTGCAGCTTAATTTAACAGAAAGCCATATTCATAGTACGCACTCTCAAATTGACCATATCATTAATAAACATGAAACAAGTGGCGATGATTGCCACGGATGTTATGGAAACTGTTCTCCTTTAACAAAATATAAAGATATTATCACTGCATGTAATATAAACCTATACAGTGTACCTCAACTTCTATTCATAATAACTGGCTATTACACTTCACCATTTCGCCCTCCTATTCGCTTCCATGCTTAAACGCTTTGGCAATTTAAAAAGATAAGTCGTGTAAACCCTTCACGAATCAATTTAATGCGCAAAGTGTATAAAAGCGTTTAGCAATGCTCTTAAAAAAACACTTTTTTCCATGCTGTTTTTGCGTGGGAAAGCCCATTTTGTTTGAAAAAACACATATACAAACCAAATATTAACACAAGCTATCTGTAAGGGCACATCATGTCTTTTCACCTAAATATCAAACCTAATACCCATACACCTAAAACTGCTTACCGGAATAGCTTTTACCTGCCACATCTACTTATTTATCAGATTTCTGGTCAGTTCAAAAAAAGTTATCATAAAAGCATTGGAATTAGCTGCTACTATAATCTATCAACTACTCATGTTAATCCTAGCGTTTTCCCACATGAAAAAGTCGATGAATACCATGTAAGTGAACTTGTCCAGGCTATGACCTATAAACCTATTAAATCTCCGTGTTTTCTTGTTACACAGAGCAAACATTTTCCGTTTCAATATCTGTCAACGTGGTTTGAGCAGTATCCTCCTACCTATTCCGCGTCAATCAACGGATTAACACATTCTTTTATTAAAGTTAATAATATTCAGTATGCTAGGCAGCTCATGTTATGTCTTAATACTATTGAACACTTTATGATTGCAGATGGACATCACCGTTTAGCTGCACAGAAAAGATTATTACATCACCAAGGTCTATCACTACCGCTTCCTGTTTTTATTACTCACACCACTCAAGCTAAAGTTGAAAGTTTCGACCTAATTGCTCGTATAAATAAAAACTTTTGCTGGCTGGCATTCCATCAGCATTTAAAAAAATCAGGTATCACTTCCTGCCCCTACTCACAAGGAGACTACCATATACTATTTAATGATCTTCAAACGAGTTTTAAAATAAACGACCAAGGTAACAGCAGACACCACGATAATTCATGTCTTCGATATGCACATATTTTAAACGTGATGGAGAAGTTTAATGGATTTGAGACGATTATGAGTGAGAACTTAATAGAAGCAGATAGTCAAATAAGCTCACTCTATAAGAAAAGCACTTATCAAACAAGCCGGCTTCAGGTAAAAATAAAAACGCCCAGTGTTTCATCAATGTACAATGCAGCATTAAAAGGCACTTTATTACCTAAAAAATCAACATGTTTTCTTTTTAAACCTGCAGAACAAATGACTCCATTTTTAACAAAAGAGCGATGAATAATAAATAATTCTCTTATGATTACAACACCCTCTACTCATTATTTGTACAGGGTATATTTTAAAAAGCTCTGCACCAAGGGTACAAGATAATATTAAAGGGAATAATATGTTATCTATAGCATCTAACCGCTTTACAACCGAAACTCGCGCTTTCATCGCAAAATCTATTGATCAGGCCATAGGTCATGTGCCATTTGTACAACTTCATCGAATTCACCCACTCTGTAAAAAACATCACGTTTTTATCAAGCTTGAATCATGTAATCCTTCCGGTAGTATCAAAGACAAAAATGCAGCCTATCTAATTAATCACGCAGAACAACAAGGTTTATTGCAGCCCGGAGGTACCATTATTGAGTCAAGCTCTGGAAATTTTGGTTTAGCGCTGGCCAGTATTGGGGCCGCAAAAGGCTATAAAGTCATCATTGTTATTGATGCTAAAACACCACCACCGGTTCTAAAAATGCTTAAAGCTTATGGTGCCCAGCTGGTGGAAGTACCTTTAAGTAAAGCTGATGCTGCAGGTTCGATGCAAAAAGCACGTATGGCTAAAGCCAAAGACCTATCAGAAAAAATAAGTAACGCTTTTTATCCTTGTCAGCATCTTAACCCTAACAATCCTACGGCACATCGAGTATACACGGCTCAGGAAATTACCGCGGCATTTAATCCAATGCCTGATGCTGTTGTCTTAGGTGTCAGCACTGCTGGTCAGTTAGCAGGCATAGCCCGCCACTTTCGTGAATACTCCCCACATACCGATATTATTTGTGTTGATGTCGCTGGCTCAGGGGTATTAGGACAACCACGTCACGCGTATAAAATGACAGGTCTGGGGCTATCATTTGTTCCTCCTGAATTCAATTATGATCACTTAGACTATGGCTATAACGTTACAGATCATATTGCTTTTTCAATGTGCCACCACTTAGCACGCCAGGAAGGTTTGTTACTGGGCGCATCAACAGGGGCTATTATCAGCGCGGGTCTGGCTTATCTACACCAGCAGTCACGTGATGTATCTATCGTACTTATTAATCCAGACCGAGGGGACCGTTATTTAGATACTGTCTTCAACGTTAATTGGTTGGAAAGCAATCACCTCCCCCTCCTAGAGTTGCACGAACTTCATGCTGCCATTTGCCAACAATTGCAACCTATTTATTTATCATCTAAAAAACGTAATCACCAGTATTTGCCTGCCAGGGCCATACAGGAGTACTACCACTTAGAGTAAAGAAAATCTCTGCTACCGTGTCCTAAGAGATTGTCGCAAAACTACTGCGCTTTTTCGACACCCTCCTAACAAGGCATGATTCCTCTTGAGATACTTGCTCCCTTCATTTAAATCACACAGCTGGAAGGGAGCAACAAGGAGTTGTTTATGAGCAAGGTTCATGGTTCACCCCGCTATTTATTTAAACAATTTATACCTATGGCTACCAGCGATATAGTGATGGCACTAGGTGATCCCATTATTATATTTGTATTAGCTAGTTTAACTGATAGTACTCATTATCTTGCAGCCTTTGCATTAGGCAAAAGTATTGCTGTATTTTTTGAGAGTCCAATTATTCCTATTTTACCTACAGCCAATGCCATGGCTTATCAGACAAGAGCTCGCAACCTTTTATTGAATTTTACGCTGATCCTCAGTATTAGTCTTATGATAGGAATGATTATCATTGGTTACATTCCAGTCCTCCCTACTCTTTTTCAAATTGATGCGGTTCTTTGGCAGTCAACCTCATTGCTTATTGTATTATTGTGTCCCTGGCCATTAATTATCAGTCTAAGACGATATTGGCAAGGACAGATTATTCGTGTAGGACTTACTGACATTATCGCCAAAGGCTCGTTACTCCGCTGTTTCTTATTAACAGTCACAGCTCTTGCGATGGCAGCTTTTACTGACCAAGGTACATGGGTAGCTGGTACCGCTTTATTAGCTGGCGCCATGGGGGAACTGTTGTTTATACGAAATCAAGTCAATAAAATTACACTAAAAGAAGAAAAAAGTTGCACAACAACCTTACCTGATAACTTAATTACAATGAGCCACTATTATTGGCCACTAGCACAGTCTACGATTTCACTATGGGGAGCACGCTTATTATTACCACTATTTATCGCAACGACTGGCACCTTAAATGTCGCCATTTGGGCTGCAGGTTGGGCGTTAACCATTAGCATTAGCAATGCAGTAAGAATGTTGCAACAACTTGTTATCCGTAACGCAGGTCAAATTAAAAAAGCCTCGCTTTATATATTTTCCATAAGCATAGGATGCTGTTTTAGTTTAATACTATTCGTTCTTGCCACAACTTCTTGGGGTTATTCACTCTTGAACTATTATGTTGATAGCCAGGACAGACTAATCAATGGTATTCAGGGTATCTTATTGGCCAGCAGCTTACTACCCATCTTAATGTCCTTACAAAACTATTATCAGGGTTTACATATGGTACAAACTTCAACTGTTGCTATTGGACGTTCGGCAGTTGTCGCCAACTTAGTATTAATTGTAACAGCCCTTACTATAATATACTTCAATGCAACACCTGCTTGGTTTGCCAGTATTGTATGTTTAGCTACACTACTTGAGGTTTTTTTATTAGCCTATCAGTTAAAAAATACTGCTAACTCGAGTGATGCATCATACTTCAGGAGAAATATTTCCGAAAATTGATTAGCAGTGGAATACTAATAATTATATAAACTATCACTGTTAGGTCACTTAAGTTTAACTTAATCTAGAATCCCCCAAAGAAAAGGCTTCACTGATAATATCTTAATAAAGTTGAAGCCATTTTAAATAAAACATAACTATACTTTTGTGTGAAAAGGATATCTTGCAAGTACCTATTTATGATGAAACCTTTAGTTCATTTTTTTGCAAAAAATCTGGCTATCTTTTTTTTACCGGTAGCAATTATAGTTTCTGCAATAGCTTATTTGGGTTATGAGCTTGAAGCTGAGCGTATTTACAATCGACTAGCACTAACTGGTCAAGAAATTGCCAGAACAGGTAATGCTACTGTTTTAAGACATCTTGACTTGATTACTAGCGATGTCATTTTTCTCTCTCAAGAATCCGAACTTAACGATTATATACCTAAAGCGTTTGAGTTTTAGGTGCAAATATTCTCGAAACCACCACCGAGTAGTGACTTTAACGCATAGGCGTGCTGATCGATTTTGCTAAAAAAATCAATCGCTGCTTTTCTAAATTCACAAACGGTTTTGTAGTATTTGTTGTAGAGCACTTGTTTTTTAAAATACTTCCAAACCCGTTCAATTAAATTCAGTTCAGGTGAATAAGGCGGTAAATAGACTAGCTTCAA